>DASTVZ010000169.1:0-75220 GCA_035758845.1 Vicinamibacterales bacterium | reverse complement strand
CGTTCTTACCACCATCGACGCCTTTGAGGACGTATTCGACCGTGCGAAGCAGGGTCATCACTGCGACCCATCGGGAGCGTTGAAAGACGGTGTTGGCGCTGGCCTCGAAGTCGGCCAGCGCGTGCTCACAATCGGCGAGTGCTTCACGCGCGCGCGCAGTCATCAGCGGTTCTCTCGTGTGGCGAATGGGAAAAGGGGAAGGACAGGGGAAGTCGGTGCGGTCGCACCGTCCTCCGCTTCCCGCGTCCGTCTGCAAGTCACTGATTTCATGGTGCCGGAGGTGGGAATTGAACCCACACCCCCCGAAGGGGACGGGATTTTGAGTCCCGCGCGTCTGCCAGTTTCACCACTCCGGCACAGGAGGGAAAAGATCAGTATACCGCCGAAATGCGGCTGACTTCTTGGTTGCGGTCAGTGACGACTCGATCTCTGCCTTCAAATCGACCACTGGTCCGTTAAACAGCACGGCCACCGGCAGCCGCTCGTTCCAGGTCGTGCCGCGCGGATACACGGCGATGAGGTCCCACAGGATTCCCGCGCGCTCGCAGCACTCTTCTTCCGGTTGCGGGGCGCGCCGATCGGCGGCCAGTTTCTTTGCCACGACGTGAGTAGGATCCCAGTATTGCCGCGCTCGGGCGTCCGGGACCAGGTTCATGGCGAACGTCGACGGCGGAGACCAATCGGTCGACAGGATTGGTTCCCACACCACGAACACGCGCGCGGCAACATCAGGATAGCGCTCGAGGATCGAGGCGACTGCGGAGGACCCCCGCAGACACGTTGCTCATGTCGGCGATAACAGAACGATCAGTCGAACGGAATCCTGCGCCGCGTTGAAATCGGCGCGCAGCGCTTCGAGCGAACCGGCCTCGAGGTGGACGAGAGCCGGTTGCCCTTTCGGGGCGACGTGTGTGCCGAATTGCTGGTAGCCGAACGCGGCCGCCGCGACGACGACGAGGAGAATGACGATCCACGATCGTTTGAGCGCCATCAGGGCAACCAAGCCGCGATCACTGCGGCAATCACCTGCGGAAACAGCGCGACGAGCACGACGATTGTCGCCGAGATGGCCAGGATCGCAAGCGATCCGCCATTGCGTCTCGAACACTGCCGCTGCGCGCGGTTCAGTTGGACAATGCCCAGCGCGAGCAACGCGGCGGCAGCGGACAAGAACCAGACGCGGTACTCAGCGACGACCGCCGCGAGGCTCGCAGTTGCCGCGGCGGCGGCGATGCCGACCGGCAAGCAACAGGCGAGCGTCGCGAGCGCAGTGGCGGCCGCGGCAACAGGCGCGATTCGTTCGCCGTGGTTCACGGAAGCCAATTGTAATTGGTGATGGCTGAAATTTCTGATTGTTGATCGGCGATTGCTGATTGCGAGCATTTCAATCAGCAATCAGCAATCAGAATTTTCAGGTATCGTTGATTGCCTGTGTTTGCCGCGCTCCGTTACCGTGACTTCCGCCTCCTCTGGGTCGGTCTTCTCTTCTCCTTCATTGGCACGTTCATGCAGGCCGCGGGGATCTTGTGGCACGTGTCGGTGCTCGTCCCGGAACATCGCCGCGCGCTCGCGCTTGGCCTGGTCGGCCTCGCGCGAATTGGCCCGGTCCTGATGTTTTCGATGATCAGCGGCGTCGCCGCCGATGCGCTCAATCGGCGCACGCTGATGCTGGTCACGCAATCCCTGATGGCCGTCCTGGCTGGCCTGCTGGCGCTGACCACACTCCGTGGGCTCGACAGTGTGTGGCCGATCTACGTGTTGGCCGCCTGCGCCTCGGCGGCGGGCTCATTCGATCTTCCCGCCCGGCAGGCTCTGGTGCCGACACTCGTGCCGCGCGAGATCCTGCCCAACGCAATCAGCCTGAACACCATCGCCATGCAGACCGCTTCGGTCGTCGGTCCGGCGGTTGGCGGCCTGATGATCGCGCACCTCGACGTGGGATGGATCTACGCCGTCAACTCGGCATCGTTCCTGTTCGTGATTGCCGCGCTCTTGCTGATGAAAGGCCAGGGGAAAACGCACATCGACGGCACGGCAGAACGCGATCGTGGAAACTTCACCGTTGCTGCCGCGCTCGATGGGTTGCGTTTCGTGTTTCGACAGCCGTTGATTCGATCGACGATGCTGCTGGATTTTTTTGCCACCTTTTTTTCATCAGCGACGGCGTTGCTGCCGATCTTTGCCCAGGACGTGCTCCATGTCGGCGCCCGCGGCTATGGCTGGTTGTTTGCCGCGCCCGCGTTGGGCGCGGTGCTCACCAGCGCCGTGATGGTCCGCGCGGTCGACGCGATTACCCACCGGGGCCGCGTCCTGGTCTGGTCGGTATTTGTCTACGGGCTCGCCACCGTCGTTTTTGGATTGTCGACGACGTTCTGGTTGACGTTCACCTGTCTCGCGGTCACCGGTGCCGCCGATACGGTCAGCATGATCTTCCGCAACCTCATTCGGCAGCTCGAGACGCCCGATTACATGCGGGGACGCATGATCGGCGTGAACATGGTGTTCTTCATGGGCGGCCCTCAGGCCGGGGAGCTCGAAGCCGGGCTGGTGGCGAACTGGCTCGGTCCTGTTTTCTCGGTCGTCAGCGGCGGCGTCGGATGTCTCCTGACGACCGGCTGGATCGCCGCGCGCACACCAGCGCTGCGGCACTACAAAGGTGATGCTCCGTCTGCGTACGACGTCGCGTCAGGGCGAGCGCAGGAAAAGACGAAGGAAATGACGACGGCGGCGCTGCAGGACGTGCAGCCGCCGGCGCCTCAATAAAAGGGAAAAGGGAAAAGGCAAAAGGGAAACGGTAAAAGTTACGAAGGCGGCAGATCGCTGCTCCAGCTGGCGTACTCGATCCTCCAGGTACCATTCAGGTTGCGGAGGATGAAGAGGTACTTGCCGCGATCGGGGACGGTTCCATTCATCATCGAGTACGAGCCGCTCTCGTAGGCGAGCGGGCCGTGTCCGGCGACGTCGCCCGGCGTCATCTTGAGATCTTTCGAACCACCCTTCAACAGCCCATCGTAGAACTGCTTGAGCGAGTCGCGCCCGCGTAGCAGTGGCTTATTGGGCGGCATGAACACCGAGTTCTCGGTGTAGAGCGTGAGAATCTTGTCGATGTCTTTGGCGTTGAACGAAGTTTCGAGCGTCGACGTCGCCGCCCGTATCGCCTGCTGATCGGGGATGCCGAATTCCGCTTCGTGTTTTCCGCCGCACGCGCTTGCGCTGATGCAGATGCTCACGGCCGCGAGCGCCGCTGTCAGTACCCTCTTCATGTCGCCCCTTCCACATTGATGTGAGACAGAAATTCTTGCCCCAGTGCTGACGCGCTGTCAATGGACTCCTCAGAGCGATCAAGCCGCGCGCGTTTGATTTCCGTGTTCATCCGTGTTCATCCGTGGCTATAATCTCGCTACACTGTGGGCAAACTGCATATTGTCGTTCTGTACGATCGCTGGGAAGAACCAGAGGAGGCGGATGCTCCCGCGAATGACAAGGCGCCGCTGACGCGAACCCTCGACAAGAAAGAGGTCGAGGACGAGGTCGCCGAAGCGCTCGGGAAGCTCGAACACGAAGCCACGCTGCACGTGCTCGACGGGTCCACGAAAAGTCTCCACGCTCTGGCGCGGACGGACTGCGATCTGGTGTTCAATCTGGCGGAATCCTTCGGTGGGAACGATACGGCCGACTACTGTATCGCGGCGTATCTGGAAATGCTCGACAAGCGCATTACCGGCGCGGGATCGCGCGGCCTTCTCTACAGTCAGGACAAAGCCGTCGCCAAGAAAATCCTGGAATTCCACGGGATCCACACTCCAGTGTTCGCGCGGTCTTTCCGCGGCCGCCTCGATTTCTCTCACGACCTCGAATTCCCCGTCATCGTCAAGCCGGCGCGCGAGGATGGATCCATCGGCATCGAGTTCAACGCCGTGGTGTCGTCGATTCGTGAGCTGATGGAGCGGATCGATTGGCTGCATGCCAACTTCGATTCACCTGTGCTGATCGAGGAGTACGTCGAAGGGCGCGAGATGTACGTTGGCGTCATTGGCAACGACAACCCGGTCGCGCTTCCCGTCATCGAGCTGGATCTCTCAAAACTTCCCGAGGGTAGACCGAGGATCGCGGGAGCAGAGGTGAAGTGGGGCAAGGGAACGCGTGCGTATCGCGATACCAAGTCGGCGGTCGCCGAAGATCTGCCCGAGGAGACCGTAGCGCTCCTGCAACAGACCGCGGTCGCGGTATTTCAGGCGCTCGAGCTGCGCGACTATGCACGCATCGATATGCGACTCCGGCCCGACGGTCGCGTCGCCGTGATCGAAGCGAACCCCAATCCATGGCTCGCATCAAAAGCGGAATTCGCGATGGCGGCGCGGAAGTCTGGGCGCAACTACACGCAACTGATCGAAGAGCTGGTGGATCTGGCGATGGCGAGGTACGGGGCTTAGCGGAGGAAACGGAGAGGTTGAAGTAACTACTTCTCCACGTAGATCGGCGTCACTTTCTCCCCATCGATCTCCAACGCCGCCGGCCGTCCTCCGGGATAGAACTTTCCGTTCAGCATTCCGGTATCGATGAGATAAAGCGTGTTGCCGAAGCGCGTCGCGATCTGACCGGACGGCTGGGGTGTGTGCGCGGTGACGAACCGTTTGACTTTGTATTTCTTCAGCAGCGCCGGCATGCGCTCGCTGCCCTCCTGATCGGTCCACGTGCTATAGCCGCGGAACCAGAGTGGTCCGTTGGCGTTGAGAATAGCGGAACTGTCGATCTTCAGGATTGGGACAAGAAGCTTCGCCTCGTTCACGTCCTCTTCCGTGAGCGCGTCGCGTTTTCGCTTCGCATCCAGCTTCACCCATTCGTTCTGCGCCGCCTTGACGATTTCACCCAGCGTTGAAAATGGCGCGGCGAGATCGTGCTGTTGCAGCCACCGAAATCCTTCGTCGAACTCGGTCAGTTCCCGGCGGACACGTTTGTTGAGGTCGTCCACCGACTCGGAAGTGAACTCCGGGTTGATCCCTCCGTGCATGAAGAGCGTGTCGCCAATGTCAGCGATGATCGGCTTGGATCGCAGCCACTTTCCGTAAGGCGCGCTTGCGCTCAACGCTTGGCGATATTCAACGTATCCGAGCGGGTGGGCCGCCATCCATTCAGCCTTGTCAATCGCGGAGCCACCGTTGAGCTTCGACGCGGTCTGGAAGGCGTCCTCGCGCTTCTGTTCGGACTGGCTGTTTGCGAAGCGCTGATACAACTCCGGTGCGACATCGCGCGTCTCGCCGATCAGATTCATGAACTCGTGATTGCCGAGCAGCGCATGCACTCGGCCGCCGGCGGCCGAGGCCTGCGACTCGAGTGCCATCAGCAGGTCGAGAATCTGTCGAACGTCCTGTCCGCGGTCGAGAAGATCGCCGGTCTGCACGAGGATCGCGGTGCCGCCGGTCCAACGTTTCTGCGCATCGATGAGGCCAGTCTTCTGCAGGATCGAAACGAACGCATCGCCGGCCCCGTGGACGTCGCCGACGGCAACGATGCGCGGCGTCGGCGCGGCGCCGAGGGTTGCGGCCAGCAGGCACGCGAGTAGCGCCGGAGTCCGTAACCAGCGTGAGATCGGTGAACTACTTGATATAGACATTCGCTTCGCCGTTGGCCGCGACCAGTTTGTCGATTTCAACTTTCATCCGTTCACGCCGGGTAACCATCGCCCGAATGCTCGCCTTGTCGACCCAATTGGCGAGCGCTGCCGTCAGCTTCGCCTCGTCCAAAGCCTGGATCCGCTCCCACAACTCCCGATCGACGCTCTGCATCTTCACCGCCATGTCCTTGTCGGTCAGAAAGGCGCGCGAATGATCGATCAAATACAGATTCCAGTCGTCGTCGACGAGAAGGTTGCCGGCATTCCGATCTTTGTTGCAGATGAAATTGTCGAACATCTTCATCCGTGAAACCTGGCGAACCCACTTGGCCGGCTTCGGTTTGGGTTCCATTTCTTTCCAGGAGTGGATCGGCGACAGCCAGAGGATCGCGGCGGCGGTGTCGCGCTTCCATTTCTTTTCGACGGCCACGGGGACCATCCCCATCTCCAGTAACTTGTCGAGCTCATACGCCGCAATCTCGGATTTGTAGCTCTCCCAGTAGCCGGCCGGACGGCCGGGAGGAAGGATCTTCCATGCGACGCTCTGCACCAATCCGCCACTTTTGAAGTAGGCGCGCTTCGGCTTCGTCACGCCAATCGGCACTTCCTCGAAATGATCGATTGGAGTGTCCCGGATGAATGCCTCGAACTCGGCGTTCCGCCCGTCCCATATCCGCGCAGAGCGGGACGCGGTCGCGGCTTCTTGATGTAAGGCCGCGACTGGGATCGCAACCGGCGTTCTGAGCAAACCGACTAAGACAAGGGTACCTAGCGCGAATCGTACGGCTGTCGTTCGTCGATGCATTTGTGTCTGCATTTCTCAATGCGCGTGGGGCCCAACCCCCCACGCGCTCTCGCTCGGGGACGCCGCTTCGCGGCGCTTCCCTCCGGGCCCCTCGCTCGGGCCGCGGGCGCTCCTACCTTTTACCTTATTTTCCACATGTAAAGCGTGATTTCGTCGCCGCGGGCGCTGACGAACTGGTCGACCGTGTCGGCGGGCCAATCCCGGCCCATGCTAAATGCATGCGACACGATTCGGGCACCGGGTTTGAGCTGCTGCACCAACATCGGCCGTAACCGTTCGTTTGACGACGACAGAAGATAGAGGGTGACGACGGTTGCCTTGGAGACGTCGGCGGTCAAGACATTCTGCACGCGGAAATCAACCAGCGCCTCGACGCCGGCAGCTTTTGCGTTTGATGTCGCCAGTTCAACGAGCGCGGGGTCGATGTCCAACCCGACCCCTTTTGCGCCGTACTTCTTCGCCGCCGCAATCGGAATGCGGCCATCCCCGCATCCCAGGTCGTACACGACGTCATCTCGGGTCACTTTCGCCAGCGTCAGCATGCGATCGACCACATCGTCCGGGGTGGGGATGAACGGCGCCAGGTTCTGGCGACTCGCAGAGCCCGGGAGGGTGCCTACCGCGACCGTCAGGAGGGTTGCGGCGGCAAGGAGGACGAGCTTAACCATTACCGGAGTGGCACTTCCGGCCCGCTGCAGCGGCTCGGGCATTTTGACGCAACCCCTTTCCAGGTAGTCGCTTAGACAGAGAACTAACGAGAACGATAACCGCGAAGTGCCGCAGGGCGGCTCAAAAAGTCTGCCACCGATGCACCTCAAAGGTGCACGAAAATACCAAAAAACGGCCAATTTTTGTGGGTTTTTCGTTGCCTGCCCGAACTGGTTTGGCTATACTTAAAGGACTGCTCATCGGGCGTACCACCCAGCCTACACACCTTACTCAGTGGGGGACATGTGACATTCCAGGTCGGTGACAAGGTCATTTACCCAAACCACGGACTCGGCGTCGTTCAGGGCATCGAAACCAAAACCATCCTGGGAACAACTTGCGGTTTCTACCATCTGCGAATGGTAGCCAACGAGACGACGGTGCTCGTGCCCGTCGATAACGTTGACGGCGTCGGTCTCCGACGCGCTATCAGCGACGAAGAAATCGAGCGGTTGTTCTCGCTGCTCGGCGACGGCAAGATCGACAATCATCAGAACTGGAAAGGACGTTTCAAAGACAATTCAGATCGGATGCGGACGGGATCGATTTACGACGTCGTCGAAGTGCTGAAGAGCTTGACGTTTCTTGCGCGCTCGAAAAACCTCTCGTTCCGCGAGAAGCGGATGCTCGATCGCGCAAAGTTCCTGGTCGTCTCGGAGATTTCCGAGGTCTCCCACGAGATAACTGCCGCGATCGAAGAGAAAGTCGATCGCGCGCTCGATCGCTGCTTCACGACGAAGAATCGATCGATCGCACGCGCGAAGGCCGCGAAGGCGACCGCGACGACACGCGTCAGCGCACGGCGGACCGCGAAGGCATCGTAGCGTCGGCTCGAGCTCCCGGATCAAGGGACGGGGTCTTTCGGTTATAAGAAAGACCTGCCGTCCCTTTTCTTTTATGTTCTCAGCGATTCGCTCGGTCATCACGTATCTCACCGTCGCGCTCTACGTTCTGCTGGCTGGTCCACCCTTCCTCCTGATTGCGCTTCTCTTCAACCAGAAAGGACTGCTCTATCGCGTCGGGCATCTCGGCGTCAGGATCGGGCTGTTTCTAAGCGGCATCAAAGTCGACCTCGCGGGGGTCGAGCATATCCAGCGCGCTCGGGCGGCTGTGTATGCCGTCAATCACACCAGCAACGTCGAACCGCCAATCATTTTCGACACCCTTCACCAGCTGTTTCCTCGATTGCGGATCCTTTACAAGGCGGAGCTGAGAAAGCTGCCCGTGCTCGTGCGCGCCTTCGACCTCGCCGGGTTTATTCCGCTCGAGCGCGCTAATCCCGAGCAAAGCCTGCCGGCGATCGACCGGGCGGCCGACGCACTGAGACAGGGAAACTCCTTTCTGATTTTTCCGGAAGGTACTCGGAGCCGGACGGGCGAGCTGCTGCCCTTCAAGAAAGGGGGCTTCATCATGGCGATCAAGGCTCAAGCCCCTGTCGTTCCGATCGGTATCAGCGGGGCGCGCAACGCCTTGCGCAAGGGCAGCTTGATCATTTATCCGGTCACGGTGCGCGTCCGCATCGGGGAGCCCGTCGAGACTGCCGGCATGACGCTTGACGATCGCGACACGCTCGTCGGGATGGTACGAAACAGGGTCGCTACGTTGCTCGGCGGGTAGTTACGCGCTCGCAACCGGCGCCGTTCGTGCCCAACGCCGGCGCACTGCGCGCACGATCCAGGCGGCGAAGCTCAGGATGAGGACCATTCCAACAATGACAACGACCGCGGCGACGATTGGATACTTCAGGGCGACGAAGCCCAGTCCGACGACGAACACGTCCTCGGCGAGACTGAGGATCCAATTCGTGAACGGTTCAGGGCTCGCGTTGGCGACGGCCCTCGTCCCCGCCTTCGTAAAGTGCGTGCTCGCCGCGAGCGAACCGCCGAGGAGCGCGACCAAGCCCTGAATGGTCGGGCTTGCGTGACCGAGTGTCGCCACCGCGATCAGCGCGCCGCCGACCGGGCGGATGACGGTGTGCACGGCGTCCCATACCGAATCGACCCACGGAACCTTGTCGGCGACGAATTCAATCAAATACATCACGATCGCTGCGCCGATCACGAGGTCGTTGTCGAAGACCTTGAACTGCGGCGGCAGCTGAACCCAATCAAACCGGCTGGCCAACCCAAGGATCGCCACTGTTGCGTACAGGTTCAAACCTGCGGCAAACGAAAACCCCATCGTCCGACCAAGCGTGGTGAGCAGGTCCATGCGTTCGTGTCCCTTGTCTGCTTTAGTTACTGCGCGTGGGGCCCCACCCACACGCGCTCTCGCTCGGCGGCGCCGCTTTCGCGGCGCTACCTTCCAGCGCCTCGCTCGGGCCGCAGGCGCTTCTCCTTTTTACTGTCCAGTCGTGAACTTCAGCGTCCACGGCTGCAACGGCTGCCCGTCGATGGCGACGATGCCGTTGGTCAGCTCGACTACCACGACCTGAAACGCGGCGAGCGGCTCCTTGAACCGGATGTCGATCGAACGGTTTCCGTCGTTGTAGGTAAGCGTGAAGTTCGGCGGCGCAGTTGGCGGAGGTGACGTGCCAGCGTAACGAATGCGCACTCGCTCGCGAAAACTCTCCCCCTTCATGTCGCGCGAGAACTGGATGCGAATTCGTCCCGCGGTCGGCACGTCCGTGTCGTCGGCAAGCGGTGCACTGAAGATGACCGACGGCGGCGGCTCGGCGGGAACAGGCGGGGCCGCGACTTCAACTGGACCTTCAGCTGGCGCGGTTGTGAGCCGCATCGATTCGGCTGCAACCCAGACCGCGGTGAGGTCGCGCTGCACGGTCCCTTTCACTTCGAGCCACTTCCCCGTGTCCACTCGCGCCGATGGATCGAGATCGAAGTCCTTGCCTTTGGGCCGCAGACCGGTGATCCAGATCGCGGCATCGGCAGATTGCAGCACGAAATCCCACTTGCTCTTGGCGACTCCCTGAGGGAGATCACCGAACAGGTTCCGGCCCCTGAAGCGCCCGACAAGGGTAACGGCACGATTGTCGAACTGCTCGGGGATAAGTGAAATCGATCGGACGGTGGGACTCGTCGGCGCAGGAGTGTCTACGAACGTCGCGCCGAGAATCACGAAGATCTGGTCGCGACCCGGCCAACGGCCATTGTTAGCAGCCTGGATGACGGGGGTGAAATCGTACGAGCTGAATCGCTGATCTCCTTCGAGCATGCGGCCAAGATCGTAGAAGTCGCCGCGGATCTCGCCATCCGATCCGCCGGGTTTGTCTCGCCAGAAGACGTAGACAGGCTTGGCAGTGCCGTCCAATTCGGTCAGCTGGCCGCTCATCTTCACGGGCTGTCTAATGACGATCCGTTTTCCGTTGAAAAACAGCGGGTTGGCGACAAGCGCTTGCGCCGTCGTGGCGATGCGGTCGGGTGCCTGCGCCGGGGTGGGCGCCGCGATGAGGAGCAATACACCGAGCGAAGTCAGAACTCTATGCAAGATTCTTCCGGCCGGCGCGCGTGAGCACGATCGCCAGCGCCAGAAACAGAAGCCCACCTGCAATTGTTCCGACACTCCCGTTGTGAAGGAACGGGATCAGTCCCAGCGTTTCGGCGTCATCGGCAGCCGGGATGAGATTCCAGCCAAACAGCGCTGCGTAGAGAATGCCGGCGAGAGAGCCGCCGGCGATCAGGCCAGAGCTGAACAGCGTGCCGGCGCTGATCTCCGATTCCTGCAACCTCCCTGTCTTGCGCTCGACCAGCCAACGGACAATGCCGCCGGCGAAAATCGGCGCGGTGGTGGCAATCGGCAGATAGGAACCGACCGCGAACGAGAGCGAGCGAATGCCGCACAGTTCGAGCGTGACGGAGATGAACACGCCGACGAGGACGAGTCCCCACGGCAGGTTCTGACTGAGGAGCCCTTTGATGATCGTCGCCATCAACGTTGCCTGCGGGGCCGGCAGTGACGGCGAACCGATCTCCATGATGCGGTTGAGAATCAGCGTGGTCATCCCGATGACGAACGATGAGGCCAGGACCCCGATAACCAGACCGACCTGCTGCCGGATTGGCGTGGCGCCGACGATGAACCCGGTCTTCAGATCCTGTGAGGTGGCGCCGGCGATCGCCGCGGCGATGCAGACCACGGCGCCGACGCCGAGCGCGATCGGCGCATAGGCGTCACCGAGCCATCCCACCGCGACGAAAATCGTGCACGTCAGGATGAGCGTGGCGATCGTCATCCCCGAAATGGGATTGGACGAGTTGCCGATGAGACCGGTGATGCGCGACGACACCGTGACGAAGAAGAACGAGAAGATGACGATGAGAGCAGCGGCGACAAAGTTCCACTGCATCGGCATACCCGGGGTGATGGCGAGAAACAGCGCCAGCAGCAGCGATCCGACGAGGACGACCATCAGTGGCATGTCGCGATCGGTCCGCAGCCGCCCGCTTGCTGCGGATCCGGCGCCGAATTCCTTCACGCTCTCGCGGAACGACGAGACAATCGTCGGCAGCGTTCGCGCAAGGGTGATGAGCCCCGCGGCAAGCACGGCGCCGGCCCCCGTGTAGCGGATGTAGGCGCTCCAGAGCTGACGTGCCGACATTTGATCGATGCGGAGACCGCTGGCGGGCACGGGCGGGAACGGTACCGTCATGTAGTTACCGAGGATCGACAGAAGCGGCAGCAGCACCAGCCAGGACAGCACGCCACCCGCGAACATGACTCCGGCGATACGTGGCCCGATCACGTACCCGACGCCCATGTATTCCGGCGATAGATCGAGATTCAAAGACGCGTTCGGAAAGAATCCGGTGCGGGCGACCGTGTAGCCAATCGCGGTCGGAAAAATCTGGAAGATCCACGAAAGTGATTTCCAGAATGCGCCAGTCCCGAGGCCCATGAACACGGTGCGCGCGAGGGCGCCGCCGCGTTCACCCGCGATGAGCACATCGGCGCAGGCGGTCCCCTCTGGATAGGGCAGGACTCCGTGCTCTTTCTCGATGAGTGCGCGCCGAAGCGGCACCATCATCAGCACGCCGAGGATGCCGCCGGCGATCGCGAGGAGCGTGATTTGGAAATAGTTGAAATATGCCGGACCGTTCGGCAGCAGGAAAATCAACGCCGGGATGGTGAACACGACCCCCGCGGCAAGGGACTCGCCGGCCGATCCGATCGTCTGGACGATGTTGTTCTCGAGGATTGTCGAGCCGCCCAGTCGTTTCAGGACCGAGATGGCGAGCACCGCAATCGGAATTGACGCGCTCACGGTCAATCCGGCGCGAAGACCCAGATAAACGGTCGAGGCGCCGAAAATGAGGCCGAACAGAATCCCAAGGATCACCGCCTTTGCGGTGAATTCTGCAGGGGAGTCGGTTGGCTTTACATAAGGCTGAAACGGTGGCGCCGCGGTTGCCGTGGTCTGCCGTTGCTGCACGTGTGCCATAGGAGGCAGATATTACACAAATTGGGGATTGCGGATTGGGGATTGCGGATTGTGACGATTGCCGACTGTCGATTGAGATTGACGATTGCCGATTTTGAGTACCCAATCCACAATCGGCACTCTCAATCGTCAATCCGCAATCCGACAAATCCGCAATCATCAATCCGAAATCCGCAATCAATACCCCTCTCTTTTATCGACGACATTGAGAAGCGCTTGGCCTGAGTCAAATCGGTGAAGATTCTCGGCAAAGAGCGAACAAACGGCGTCCCAGTGATCGGGACGGAAACCGGCGACATGAGGGGTGATGATGACGTTCGGCAGGGGCCAAAGGGGACTCTCCGGGGGCAGCGGCTCGTGTTCGAAGACGTCGAGCGCGGCGGCGAGCGGTCGAGCCGAAGGTGGAGCAGCGAGGGCGACCGCGAGTGCAGCTTCGTCGACAAGCGCCCCGCGGCTTACGTTCACGAGGACCGCTCCGGGTCGCATTGCCGCCAGTTCGTGGCCGCCGACGAGATGACGTGTGACGGCGGTCTCCGGCGCCGCGAGGACAACGATGTCCGCCGAGGGCAGCAGGTCCAACAGGCGTTCGGTTGTCACGACTCGATCGATTCCGGATGGGCGGGAGAGCTCAGGTCTTCGCCTCACGGCGTCCACGTGCGCGCCGAGTGCGGCGAAGCGCTGTGCTACCGCCAACCCGATCGCACCAAGGCCGACGATCAGGACACGCGACCCGGCAATGGTCCGGAGCGGCGTATCAGCGGTCATTGCCGCCTGCGCCCACTCTCGCGAACGCTGCGCCTCAACCGCCATGGGGAGCTTTCGAAAGAGCGCGAAGACCACCGTGAGGACATGCTCGGCGATCGTGTCGGCGCTCAGGCCGCGGGAATTCGTGACGATCACCGGCGATTCGATCACGGCAGGCAACAAAATGAATTCGAGACCGGCGGCCGGACTATGAATCCATTGCAGCCGCCTGGCCGCCGCGAAGACATCAGGGCGGAGAACCGCCGTGAACAGGATGTCGGCGTCGGCGACGAGTTCGCGCGCCTCCTCGTTGCCGCGCGCGTGAAGGAACGTGTGTTGAGGAAACTGCTCGCGAAGTGCGGCGACGTTGGCGGGCGGAATGTTCCAGGCTTGGAACCGGCTGTAGATCGCGACGAGAACCGTACGAGAGGTGGTCAACGCCGGAAAGCGCCGCTTTGTCCGCCGCTTTTCTCGACGAGCCGGATGTCGCTGATCACCATGCGCTTGTCGATCGCCTTGATCATGTCGTAGATAGTCAGCGCCGCGACGGCCACCGCATGAAGCGCCTCCATCTCCACCCCCGTCTGCGCCGTCGTCCGCACCCGCGCCTCGATCTCGTAACCATCACCGACAGGCGTCAGCGTGACGCCCGCATGCGAGAGCGGCAGTGGATGGCAAAGGGGAATGACGTTGGCCGTCTGTTTTGCGGCCATGATACCGGCGAGCCGCGCCGCCTGAAGCGGATCGCCTTTCTTGATCGCGCCGGATCGAATTTGTGCGATCGCCTCGCGCGACATCGTGATGCGTCCACGCGCGACTGCCTCGCGTGCGGTTGTCGGCTTTTCGCTCACGTCGACCATCTGCACTGCACCCGAGCGCGTCACGTGTGACAGCCGCGCCTGCGCCCGAGCCGTGCTCTTTTTCATCGCCTTGCTAGGCATCGACATCTCCTTGCGCGAGAAAGAACGAAAGGCTCTCGAGGGAGACGGTCAGATCGACGCTCTTGAGTTTCACGTCAGCCGGTACCTGCAGCGTTCCCGGGGAAAAGTTGAGCACCGCCTTCACCCCGGCGGCAATTACTGTGTTGACGACCGACTGTGCGGCATTCGCGGGCACGGCGATGACCGCGATGCGAATCTTCGCGTGCCGCACGATCTTGCGAAAGTCGCGGATGTCATGGATCGGAACCCCGGCCCGCGACTCGTGTCCGATCTTTTCGCGACTGGAATCAAACAGGGCGACGATGTCGAAACCTTCATCCCGGAAGCCGGGGTAATCCGCGAGCGCCAGGCCCAGATTCCCCGCGCCCATGATGGCGATCGCGACGTGGGCATCCAGGCCGAGTATCTGGCGTAAGTGACGACGTAATTCCTTCACGTAATAGCCGACGCCGCGGACGCCGAACTCACCGAAATACGCAAGGTCCTTCCTGATTTGGGCGGCGTTGAGGTGAAACTGCTCGGCGAGCACTTGAGACGATACCGTCCGCACGCCGGCGGAGTCGAGGGTGTTGAGGCAGCGGAGATACACCGAAAGCCGGTTTGTCGTGAGTTCCGACACCGACTCGGGGGCGCTATCTCGGGCCGCCTCACCAGAACGCACCGTGCGGCCCCCTTTGCCTTTGTTCACTTCTTTCACAAGCTCCAATTGTATCCCTCGTTCGACTAGGGCCCCCACCTTCGCGCAAGGCGACGGCGGGCAAGCGTGAGAATGAAAGGCGCCTCTAAGAGTCGACGCCGAAGCATTCTTCGTCGGCGAGCCGAAGGATGTTACCCTGCCGTCAAATGACCGACTCCGCCGCCGCTGCCGACGTTGAAATCGAAGCCGACGTGAAAACGATCGCCGATCTGCCGTTCCACATGATGGGCCGCTTCCCCAAGTCGGTCGCTCTGGGACGCTGCCGCGGAGAGGAACTGATCGAACTGTCGAGCAAGGAGGTGTTCGACCGCATCCGCGATCTGTCGCTCGGGTTTCGTGCGCTCGGGATCGAGCGTGGCGATCGAGTCGCACTCATCGCGGAAAGCCGCCCGGAGTGGCTGCTCTGCGACCTCGCGGTCTTGACCGGCGGTGCGGTAACGGTTCCGATCTATCCCACACTGTCGGCCGCTCAAGCGAAATACATCCTTGACGATTCCGGCGCGCGCCTCGCGATTGTCTCGACGAAGTTGCAGCTAGAGAAGATTCAGGAGGTCCGGCATCTGCTTCCAACGCTCGGAGCCGTCGTGTTGATGGACGCTCCTGCTGGTGCGCCACCGCCCGGGTCGCCGTCGGTGCTCTCTCTCGAGGAAGTCGAACGTCGCGGTCATGCGCGGATGACCGGTGAGTGGGGCGCAGGGCGTGGGTTTCGCGACGATGCTCGTACGATCGCCCCCGAGGATCTCGCGACGATCATCTACACCTCAGGGACGACCGGCGAACCGAAAGGCGTCATGTTGACCCATCGCAACCTCGCGTCGAACATGCGCGCCGCGGCCGATGCGCTGAGTATCTCCCAGGATGATGTCGCGCTGTCGTTTTTGCCGTTGAGTCATGGGTTCGAGCGCATGGTGTCTTACGTGTACTTGTTTTGCGGCGTCACGATCATCTTCGCGGAATCGTTTGACACAGTAGCTCGCGACATGGCGCGAGTCCGTCCGACAGTGCTCACGGGTGTGCCCCGCGTCTACGAAAAACTGCACGCACGGATTCTCGAAGCGGCGAACAACGCCGGCGGAGCGAAGGCCAAATTATTCCGCTGGGCGCTAACGGCGGGCCTGGCGCGCGCGAAGGCAGTATTGCGGGGGAAATCTGCGGGTCCGCTGACGTCTCTGGCGGCCGCGGTCGGCGACCGCGTCGTGTTCTCCGCGATTCGCGAAAAGCTCGGCGGGCGGCTGCGATTCGTCGCATCAGGAAGCGCACCGCTCGCGCCGAACGTGATGGAATTTTTCCACGCGATTGGCATTTCGATCATTGAAGGGTACGGATTGACCGAGACCGCACCGATCCTTACGTTCAATCCGCTGAACGCGCTGCGGGTTGGCACGGTGGGGCGGGCGATCCCTGGCGTCGAGCTGCGTATCGCCGACGACGGCGAGATCCTGGCGCGTGGGCCCAATATCATGACCGGCTATTTCAACAAGCCGGAGGCCACCGCGGCTGCCCTCGAGGGTGGATGGTTTCATACCGGAGACATCGGACAGATCGATGCCGAAGGCTATCTGACCATTACCGATCGCAAGAAAGATCTGCTGGTCACATCTGGTGGCAAGAAGATCGCCCCTCAGCCGATCGAAGCTGTCCTCAAACGCAGCCCGCTCATCGCCGAAGCTGTCCTGCTCGGCGACCGCCGCAAGTACGCTGCGTCGCTCATCGTGCCGGAATTCAAGGCGCTCGAACGTCGACTCAAGGACCTGGGCCGTCCCCCCGGCGCTCGCGAGGAATTGATCGTGCGCGACGATGTGATCGCTCTATATCAGGAGATCATCGACGCGCTCAATCGCGAATTGTCGCAGTACGAGCGAATCAAGCGAATCTCCCTCCTGCCGCGCGAGTTCACGGTGGAATCCGGTGAGCTGACGCCGACGCTGAAAGTCAAACGCAAGGTGGTCGAAGAAAAGTGGCGCGAGCAGATCGAGTCTCTTTATCGCGAATAATTGCGCTGCACGTGCCGACGGCTTCAAGCCGTGGGCTCGGGTCAGTGTGACAGTGGAAACTGCCGGTCAGTAGGCGGCGGTTCGATATGGATAATCGCATCTGCGATCTGCGGATACGTCGACATCAGCCGGTCCTTGACGATATGTGAGAGCCGATGCGCTTCATGCAGCGGCATCGTCGCCGGATACCAGACGTGAAGATCCAGAAACGTGTGATCCGCCGACCCGCGTGAACGAATCTGGTGACAGCCGACCACGTGCGGCGTGCTCATCACCACTCGACGGATATCGTCTTCGTTCAGAACCACCTTGTCGGACAGCACGCTCGATGTATCGCGTGCGATTCCCCACCCGGTCCTCGCGATGAACACCGCGACCACCATCCCGCCGATCGGATCGAGGATGGGGACGCCGAGCGATACCGCCGCCAGCGAAACGAGGACGGCACAGGACGTCAGGACGTCGCTCTGTGTGTGCGTCGCGTCGGCGTGGAGCAGCTCGCTCGACAATCGCCGCGCTTCGCCTCGCTCGTAGCGGACGACAAACAGATTGATGATGAGCGTGGTGATCATCACCGCGAAGCTCAGAATGTTGACCTGCGGTGCGGCCCCGTCGGCGAGCCGATGGAGCGCTGCGCGGCTGACTTCGACGACGACCAGCAAGAGAAAGATGAAGATACCGGCCGCCGCGAGCGTCTCGTACTTGCGATGCCCGTACGGATGATCTTCGTCCGGCGGTTTTCGTGATGCACGCAGGCCGACGAGACCGACGACGTTTGACGCGGAATCCGTGAGGGAGTGGAAGCCGTCGGAAATGATGCTGACGGCGCCGGTGGCGTAGCCCAACACCAGCTTCGCCCCGGCGACCGCCAGGTTGAGAATCAAAACGCGGAGGAGAACGCGGCTGACCGCGTTATGGCGTGCCAGAACCTAAAACATCCGGGCGTGTCGAAGCGGCCACCAACGAAGCTGGACCTTGCCGATGATGTATTTCTTCGGCACGTATCGCCAGTGCCGGCTGTCCGAGCTGTTGTTCCGATGATCGCCCATGACGAAGTAGTAGCCCTCCGGAATCACCTCGGGCCCCCAGTCGTCGTGGCTGCGATACTCGGGCGGCACGAACGAATCGTCGAGCAGCACATCGTTTCGATACACCTTACCGTCGACGATCCGCAGTTGATCGCCTTCTTCAGCGATGACGCGCTTCACGAACGATTTACTCGGATCGTTCGGGTAATAGAGCATGACGATGTCGCCGAGATGCGGTTCGCCGAAGAAACGATACGCCGCCTTGTTGACGATGAGCCGATCCTGGTCCTCGAGCGTCGGGGCCATGCTGTGGCCCTCAACCCTGGCGACCTGAAAGCCGAACGTGACGATGAGCGTCGCGTAGACCGCCGCCGACGCGAGCGTCTTCAGCCAGGCGACGAGTTCTTCGACGACGCGCTCCATCTTGAGTGACCCGCCGTCCATGGTCAGGCGGGCATCGCGCTGGGCACCGATGCCGTCGGCCAGCGCCGGCACGGGTTCGGTCGCAACGAGCGGCTCAGGAGCGGTCAAGGCATCCGCGGCCGGTTCTGGCGTGCTGTAGCTCTCCGGAATCGGAAGCGGCGGAGGAGGCGCGTACGGATCGTACTGGTTGCTCATAACCTTAGATACTCACGAAGCCGTTTGGTCTGCGATCGGCTCACTGGGATCTCGGTCCCCTTGCCGTCCTTCATTTTCAGGATGTAGTTGCGGCTGAACCAGGGGACGATTTCCTTTATTTTATTAATGTTAACAAGATGCGATCGATGCACCCGCCAGAAAACCGCGGGGTCGAGACGCGCCTGCAATTCATCCAGTGTCCGATAGTTGGACGTTCCAGACAAGCTGTTCGTTACAACCGTGATCACATCGTCCTGGACCGACGCATGGACGACCTCGTCCGATTGTACCAGCAGGAAGCGGTCGGCCACCTTGAGTGCCAGCTGCTCCCGGCGCCCCTGGCGTTCAGACAAGAGCTGCAGGAGGCGTTCCATGTCCTCCGTTGACGGTTGCTTGGACGCGTGCCGGGACGACTGAATCCGCGTTCGCGCCCGGTCGATCGCCGTCGTCAGCCGCTCCGCTTCAACCGGCTTCAGCAGGTAGTCCACCGCGTTGACTTCGAATGCCTCGATTGCATGCTGATCGTAGGCGGTGACGAAGACGAAATGCGCGTCGATACCCGCTTGCAGCAGCCGGCGTGCGACCTCGAATCCAGTAAGGCCGGGCATCTGGACATCGAGCAGCACGAGGTCAGGCGACTGTTCATCGACCGTGCGCAACGCTTCGATACCATTGCTCGCCTGGCCCACCACCTCGATACCGTCGAGTTGGCCGAGCAGGAAACACAACTCCTCCCGCGCCAGCTGCTCGTCGTCGACAACGATCGCGCGGAGCGACTGGGACTCGGAACTCACGCGGTAATCCTCGTAGGCACCACGAGCTCAGGGATGACAATTCGTGCGCAGGTCCCCTCGCCGGGCACGCTGTCAAGCTGAAGCTGGTAGTTGGCACCGTAGATCACGCGCAGGCGTTCGTTGACGTTGCGAAGGCCGATTCCACCGGCATTGACGCGATTGACGTGATCCGCCGCCACGCCGACGCCGTTATCGATGATGTCGATGATCGCGTGGCCATTTTCGCGGAAGCTACGGATCGTGATCCGCCCTTCGCCAATCTTCGGCGACAAACCGTGCTTAATCGAGTTCTCCACAAGCGGCTGCAGGAGCATGCTCGGGACGACAACGTCGAGGCTGTCTGGAGCAATCGCCTTCTCGATATGAAGCTTCGGGCCAAACCGGATGCTCTCGATGTCGAGATACTCGTCAATCGCTTCGAGTTCTTCGCGAAGCGTCACGAAGTGCTCCTGACTGCGGAGAAGTCGGCGAAGCAGTCCGGAAAGCTTGACGATGAGAGTTCTCGCGGTTTCGGGCTGCGATCGAATGAGCGAAGAGATCGAGGTCAGCGTGTTGAACAGAAAATGCGGATTGATCTGGCTGGCCAGTGCCTCGACGCGCGCCGCCATCAGCAGCTTTTCCTGTTCCTGGAGCCGATGCTCGATGCGTGCGCTGTTCCAGATCTTGATCGGGATCGCGACGCAGAGAACCGTCGCCAGCACGACGAGCGCATAGAACCAGGGATTATGGTCGGCCGGCGTCAGATAGAAGATGCGCCTTTCGCCAAAATTGCGCCCGAGCACCTGCCGAATTAGCTCGAGACCGACCGGTGCGGCAAGCAGAATCACCACCCAGTCAATCTGAAACCGGCGAACCAGTTTCCAGACATGACGATGCAGATCGGTGAAGAACAGCGGCGAGAAATGCCAGATGGCTTCCTTTGGGCAAATCTCGCGCAGCCCACCGCCGGCGAAGCCGCAGCCGACCGCAAACGGCAACGCGATCCATTCACCGGCGATGAGCGGCGGGATTCCGACAACCGATCCGACGATCGCGCCGGCGTAAGGGCCGGCTAGCAGTCCCGCCAGAAAGGATCCCGCGAGGGTCAGGTCTGCGGCGTCGTAGTTGATGAGCAGCCGCGCGACCACTCCTGCCGTCAGGGGAACGCCAAGGCTGGCCGCGAAGATGAGGCGTTCAGGCCAATCGCGCTTTTCGGTGAGGAGAATGCGCCGAAACCACGGAAACCGCACCAGCATCGTCGACAGCACGGCGACAATTGCGACCTTGACGACCAGGGTCGTCAGGAGGAACTGCCCGGCCGTCAGCGCTTTCGTGGCCTGTGGCATTTATTGGGGTAATTATAGCGCCTCGGCGCAGGCTAGGCCCGGACTTGGCCGCGCGTGATTGTCTGCTTTACTCACTGCTCGCGGGGCCCCGCCCCCACTCGCTCTCGCTCGGCGGCTACGCGCCTCGCTCGGGCCGCAGGCGCTTTTCCTCGTCCCTTGATATGATCAACGGATGATTCGTCCGTTTATCGTCGGTTTCGCGACCACTCTTAAGCACATCTTCAAGAAGCCCATCACGGTCAACTATCCGGACCAGAAGGTGCCGGTGTTCCCGAAGTACCGGGGCAAACAGGTGCTGATGCGCGACGAGAACGGACTGGAGAAATGCGTTGCGTGCGGACTGTGCGCGGTCGCCTGTCCAGCCGATGCGATCTATCTCGAGCCGGCGGAGAACGACGGCACGGTCCAGGCGGGTCCGCGCTACGCGAAGGTCTACCAGATTCACAAGACGCGCTGCATCTTCTGTGGCTACTGCGAGGAAGCCTGTCCCGTGTCCGCCATCTTCATGGGCAAGGACTACGAGCTCGCGGTCTACAGCAACAAGGATTTCATCTGGGACAAGGCTGATCTGCTCGTGCCAGGCGACGCCAGCAAGTGACGCAGATCGGGGCGCTCGGCGACATCCATGGGGATTTCGCGAGCGTGCACCGGATCATGCGCCAGCATCCCGGCATTCGTGCATGGTTGTGCGTCGGCGATGTCGCGGATGGCGACGGCCACTACGACGCGTTCGAGGCACCCCTCTACTGGATCAAGGGCAACAACGAAAACTTCGATCGGATTGCGGCCGGCGATCTACCTGCGAATTTGCATTACATTCCGAACGGCACCCTGCAGGTGATTGAGGGCCTCCGCATCGCCGGGCTCGGCGGCACGCACGCGCCAACGATGTACGACGTGCGAGCGGCGGACTTGCCTCACCCGAAAAAGAGCACGGCCAAGGCGACGGAGCTCGCCGACCGACGGCGGCATTTCGTGCGCGAAGAAGTTGACGCGTGCAAGCGGATGAAAGAGGTCGACATTCTGCTCACGCACGAAGCGCCGCGGCCGTTTCGCGTGAAGGGAAACGATGCCGGGAAGACGCCGATCAACGAGACGTTAGCGGCGATGAAACCGCGACTGCATCTTTTCGGTCATCACCATCGTCTCGTCGAGGCTGAGTTTCAAGGCGTCACGTCCGTCTGCCTCGATGTGGTTGGCAACTCGTATCTTTTAGTCGAGGTGGCAACGTTGCAGTACCATATAAGGTCGTAACGATGGCAAAACCCACCTTTCTCGAAGCGATCGACCAGCGCGTGCTCGTGTGCGACGGCGCGATGGGGACGATGCTGTACGCGAAAGGGATTTTTTTGAATCGTTCGTTCGATGAACTGAACGTGAAAGAACCGGATCTCGTCGCCGATGTGCATCAGGCCTACGTCCGATCGGGCGCGGATGTCATCGAAACGAACACGTTCGGGGCGAATCGGATCAAGCTTGGCACGTTCGGCCTGGCCGATCAGGTACACGCGATCAATCTCCAGGGCGCGCGCCTCGCACGACACGCCGCGCGCGAGCACGTGTATGTCGCCGGCGCGATCGGGCCACTGGGTATTCGCATCGAGCCATGGGGCAAGACGGGTGTGGACGAGGCCGAAGAGTTCTTCCGCGAACAGGCACGGGCGCTGCTCGAAGGGAGCGTCGATCTGTTCGTGCTGGAAACGTTCCGCGACGTCAACGAAATCGGCGCCGCGATCCGGGCCGTCCGGAGCGTGTGCGATCTCCCAATCGTCGCGCAGGTGACCACCGAAGAGGATGGCAACAGCCTGGATGGCGCTCCGCCTGAATCGTTCGTTCCGGCACTCGAATACCTTGGCGCGCAGGTTGTCGGACTGAATTGCAGCGTCGGACCTGCGGCGATGCTCGAAACGATCGAGCGGATGTCACACGTCGCGACGGTGAAGCTGTCAGCCCAGCCCAACGCCGGCCGGCCTCGGGAGATCGAGGGGCGAAACATCTATCTCTCGTCGCCGGAGTACATGGCCTCGTACGCCAGGCGGTTCATTCACAACGGCGTGCGCCTTGTCGGCGGATGCTGCGGCACGACACCGGAACACATTCGTCATATCAAGACCGCGGTGCATGAGTTGGGAGCGCAGGCACGCACGGACACGGGTGCGCGTCGCGGCGGCGGACGCGTGGCTGTGGCCACGCCACTGGTGACGCCGGTGCCGCGTGCCGAGAAATCGCGGATGGCCAACGGTCTTTCCCGTGGAGCGTTCACGGTCTCGGTCGAACTCCTGCCACCACGAGGCTTCCGTGTCGATGCGTTGATCGAACGCGCGCGGCAGCTGCGGATACACGGCGTCGATCTCGTCAACGTGCCGGATGGACCGCGCGCCGGCGCAAGAATGAGCGCGCTGTCGGCAGCGGTGCTCGTCCAGCAGCAGGCGGGGGTCGAAACAATTCTGCACTGCGCCTGCCGGGATCGTAATCTTCTTGGGCTGCAGTCGGACCTGCTCGGCGCGCACTCGATGGGTGTCCGCAACCTGCTTCTCATTACCGGCGACCCGCCGCAGATCGGCGATTATCCGGACGCCACCGAGGTGCGGGATGTCGACTCGATCGGCTTGACCAACATGGTCAAGCGATTGAACGATGGCGCTGATATCGGCGATCAGACCATCGGTGCGCCGACGGCGTTTCACATCGGCGTCGCCCTCAATCCCGCGGCGCTCGATCCGGATGAAGAGCTGCGGCGTTTCGAACACAAGGTGAAGGCGGGTGCGGAGTTCGCGATTACGCAACTGGTGTTCGATCCGGAACAGCTCGCGGCGTTCCTGCGGACGATCGAGCGCTTTCGTATTCCCGTCCTGGCGGCGATTGCTCCGCTCGAGAGTTTGCGTCATGCGGAGTTTCTCGCCAACGAACTTCCCGGTGTGAGCGTGCCCGGCGCGGTCGTGGATCGCATGCGCCGCGCGGAAGCGGCGGGACGCGCGGCGAGTGAAGGACTGACCATCGCGCGGGAGATCGCCGCGGAGATCCGGCCGCTCGTGCAAGGGATTCAGATTTCACCGGCCGGTGATTCGATCGAGAGCGCGCTCGGCATTATGGAAGCGGTCGTCGCCTAGCTGACATGCGGCGCGCACTTGCCCCGTCTGTACTATCGGGATATAGTCCACACGTTTGCCATAACGGCAATACAGGCGGCATTTACCTTGCACAGTGAGACGGGGTTCTAATGCCCTTATTCGATCGAAAAGTTGATCCGTCAGAGGAGTTGGTGTCGGGCTCGGACGCGGCGACGCGAGCGCTTTCGGTGACGGCGGTTGAGAACGATTTCGTCGCTGGAGTGTACGACAAGCTTGCAAAAGTCTACGACATCATCTTTGGTCCTACGCTTCACCCAGGGCGGCTGCGCGCCATCGAGCGCATGGATATCCAGCCAGGCGAGCGCGTGCTCGAGGTGGGTGTCGGCACCGGCATCAATCTGTCGCTCTATCCGAAGAACTGTTCGGTGACGGGCATCGATTTCAGCGAGTCGATGCTCGAGATCGCGCGCGAGCGTGCGGCGCGGAAGGACATCCGGAATGTCCGGCTATTGCAGATGGATGCGGCGGATCTGAAATTCGCCGACAATGCCTTCGACATTGTGTACGCGCCGTACCTCATCAGCGTCGTACCCGATCCCGTGCGCGTCGCACACGAAATGCGCCGCGTCTGCCGGCCTGGCGGGCGGGTGATTCTGCTGAACCACTTCCTCAGCCCGAACCTGTTTCTCTCGCGGATCGAACGGCTCATCTCGCCGTTCACGATTCACATCGGCTTCAAAGCGGACCTCGATCTGCCGGCGTTCCTGACCCAGGCGGAGATGCAGCCGCAGTCGATCGAGAAGGTGAACTTTCCGAAGATCTGGTCACTGGTGACGGTGATCAAGTGAGTGAAATGCTGAAGTCTGAATGCTGAATGCTGAATGCTGAATTCGGACTTCGATCATTCAGCACTCAACATTCAGCATTTTCAGTCAAGTAATTCACCCATTCAGAACGGCTTCTCCAACGATTCCGACTGCGGCGTCAACAACCTGGCGCCGTCGCTGGTGATGTACAAATCGTCCTCCAGCCGCACGCCGAACTCTCCGCGGATATAGATCCCCGGCTCGTCGCTGAAGACCATGCCGGGCTGCGCAGTGAGCGCTGCCTTCCAGCCGAACATGTTGTTCCGTACCAGATAGGGCCACTCATGGCCGTCCATGCCCATGCCGTGACCAAGACGATGGCTGAAATACTTGAAGCCGGGACCGTAACCGGCGTCGACGACCACCTTTCGCGCGGCGGCGTCGATTGATTCGAGCGGCACGCCGGGCTTGGCCGCTGCCAGCGCCGCGGTTTGCGCGCGTTTGACGATGTCGAAGACCGCCTGCATCTTCGCGGTGGGTTTACCGAGGACGAACGTGCGCGTGATGTCTGACTGATATCCCTGAACCGTGCACCCGTCATCGATCATGATGATCGTGCCTTCCCGGATCGTTTGTGGCGTGATCGAGCCGTGCGGGAGCGCGGTGTACTCGCCCACTTGCACGCTGGCGCCGCCGGCGAATCCCACCTGCCGGTAGCCGGCATCGATCAGGTTGGAGACCTGATTCTGTGTCATCCCCGGCTCCAGCGCCCGGTACACCGCCTCGTAGACCTTGAGCGTTGCTGCGCATGCGATTCGCATCAGCTCGAGTTCGTGATCGTCTTTGATCATCCGGCAGCCGGCGGTGATCGGTGTTCCGCTCACCACCTTCAACTGCGGCGCAGCCGAGGCAATGCCGTCTGCCCACACGAACTTCATCGTCTCTTCGACGCCGACCGTCCCGGTCGCCAGTCCGCGATCTTTCAGCCCCTGTGCGACAAGGGCGTAAGGGCTTTCGTCCTCGTTCCACGTGCGTACGTCCGCGACGCCGTCGGCCAGGGGCCCGAACGCGATCTGTTCGCGCGCCCGATCCTCTTCGAACGCCGGCGACACGAAGAACGGCGCGCCCTTCGCCGGGATCACGCACGCGAATAGCCGTTCGCCGCCACCCCATCGAATGTTGGCGAAGTAGACGAGCGACGTTCCGCCCGAGAGCACAAGCGCGTCGATTTTTTCGGCCGCCATCAACCGCTTCGCCTTCTCGATCCGAATGCGGCGCTCTTCGCTGGTGATCGGTTTCGCCTGATCGCGCATGGACGTGAGGGCGGCGATCGCGGGAGGAAGGGCGCCCATTTGTGACCCGGCGCCGCCTCGTCGCTGGAGCAGAACCGCGGGCGTAGCCAATGCGGCGGTGAGGGAGAGAAAGGAACGGCGATTGAGCATGCGGCAGATTCTATCGCGGCATGGAGACAGGACCAGCGCTCAATCAACACCTATCACTGTCAAGAGATTGGAAAGGAGAAAGGCTTTTCTCTTTTCTTTCTCTTTAGTGGGGATGCGGCGTGACAGTGAAGGCTGTTGATTATCGGGCAGTAACGCGTTCGACGATCAAATCAGCGACGACATCCGCGCCATCTGTGCGGGGCTGCTCGGGCGGAGGTGATTGATTCAGCAATCGCAATAACGGATCGCGCCAATGTCCGGCGAGAAACTGATCCAAATCGATGTACTCGCACCGCAGGAACCGCGGCATCTCCCGAACCATCACATCGTATTCGACGAATCGTCCGCGCGAGGTATACAGCATGGCGGTGTGGTTGGCGACGCAGTCCGCGATGATGCCGTAACCGGGCTTGGTTACCACGACGTCGACGGCGGCGACGAGATCGACGTAGGCGAGGCCGCGCGCGTAGATATCTTCCTCGGCAATCCAATGAGCCGGTCCCCGGAATGACGGCATCCTGGCCGCCGGCTCGGTCATGACGAGATCGACGAGGTCCAGGCAGTCAAAGTGCGCGGCGGTCAGTCCGTCGACGCCGTAGCCGCCGAACGACGCGAGCGCCAGCAGCTTGTCCCGAGGCAACGACAGCGCTCGTCTCACGTCGTCACGCGATCGGTCGGCGCGAGCGTGACGAGCGACAAACGGGACATCACGCACGCGTGGAACCGTTGCGAACCCGCCGTGAAGCGGCAGCCGCCACCCTTCGCTTGCGAGCGAGTACGCCTCACGCAGACGTGGCAGCAAGTCTGGCGCGTTGCGCAACTCAGTCGCATATCCCTCGTAGATCCAGTCCCAGGTGAAGTTCGCGACCACAACAGCAGGAATTCCCGCGACAGCGGCTGCGGCACACGCCAGCGGAGGAGCGTCGGAAATGACCAGCCGCGCGTCATGAGCTCTCAGCGCGGCCGCCTCGGCCTCGGCGCGTGCTGACAGCGTTCGATAGAACTCTGCTGCGACGTGGATCGTCGCGGGTTCGTCCAGGCGAACACTGTCGATCTGAACCACTCCTGTATCGTTGGGCCTGTCGACAAACGTGATCGGCACGCGGACGGTCTGATCGAAGAGACGGCGAGGAGCCGAGGTGCAGACGACGAGATCGGCCGGCAGGCGGGCGCCGAGCGCGTTGATGATTGCGATCTGGCGAACGGTATGACCGAACCCGTGTCCCGAGATGTAGAAAACGACCGACGGCACGCGCTCAGCGAATCGTCGCGTCGGCGATGCGCACCACCGGCAGCGCCACTTTGAGCACGTCTTCGAACGTGCGTGCGGGGACGAATGTCATCTCGGCGCGGACTTCTGCCGGAAGCTCGGCGAGATCCTGTTCGTTCATCTCCGGGAGGATGAACGTCTTGACCCCGTAGCGTCGGGCGGCGAGTGCTTTTTCGCGAATCCCGCCAACCGGCAGCACCAGACCCGACAGCGTGATTTCTCCGGTCATCGCCACGTCCGATCGCACGGGCTCGCCGCGCGCGGCCGAGACAATCGCCGTGGCCATCGTCACTCCGGCCGACGGACCGTCCTTTGGAATGGCGCCGGCGGGGACGTGGACGTGCAGGTCGTTCTTGGTGAGCGTCTCGGCGCTGATGCCAAGCAGGTCCGCCTGTTGCCGAACGTGGCTCAATGCGGCGCGCGCCGATTCCTGCATGACGTTGCCGAGTTGTCCGGTCAGCGTCAGATGACCGTGCCCTCCTGGCAGCAACACCGATTCGATGAACAGGACGTCACCGCCGGTCTCGGTCCAGGCGACGCCGGTGGCGACGCCGGGCCGCGATGTGCGGAATGCGGCTTCCGATCGGAATCGCGGAGGACCGAGAAAGTCGGGTATTTGTCCGGCGTCGACGACCGCCGTATGGAGGGCGTCGGTAGCGACCCGCGCGGCGACCTTCCGCGCGACAGTGCCAATCTGCCGCTCCAGCGATCGAACGCCCGCTTCGCGGGTGTATTCGTTGATGATCCGTCGGAGCGCCGCTTCAGTGATCTCGAGCTGCTGTGGCTTGAGTCCGTGTTCCTCGAGCTGCCGCGGGATCAAGTACATCTTTGCGATGTGGACTTTCTCGTCTTCGGTATAGCCGCTGAGCGTAATGAGCTCCATGCGATCGAGCAGCGCCGGGTGGATGGTGCCAAGCTGATTGGCGGTAGCGATGAAGAGCACTTTCGACAGATCGATCGGAATCTCGAGATAGTGATCGCGGAACGAATGGTTCTGCGCCGGGTCGAGGACTTCGAGCAGGGCGGCGGCGGGGTCGCCCTGCACGCCGACCGACACCTTGTCGATCTCGTCCAGCATCAGCACCGGATTCGACGAGCCTGCGGATTTCAACGCCTGCACGAGGCGACCTGGCATCGATCCAATGTAGGTGCGGCGATGCCCGCGGATTTCTGCTTCGTCGCGCACCCCGCCGAGGGAGATCCGCAAGAACTTGCGATTCATCGAGCGCGCGATCGACTGGCCTAATGAAGTCTTGCCGACGCCTGGAGGTCCGACGAAGCAAAGAATGGGGCCCTTCAGATCTCCCTTGAGCTTCCGCACCGCGAGATATTCCACGATCCGTTCCTTGACCTTGTCGAGATCGTAGTGGTCCTCGTCGAGCACTTTGCGCGCCTCGACCGGATCGAGCCGATCCTCGGTCGGCTTGTCCCACGGCACATCGAGGATCCAGTCGAGATAGGTCCGGATCATCTGATACTCAGGAGACGCCGGCGTCATGCGCTCGAGCCGATCGACCTCCCGGTTGGCCACCGTCGCCACCGACTCGGGAAGACCAGCTTCCGCGATCCGCTTGCGAAGCTCGGCGCTCTCACCGTCGCCTTCGCCGAGTTCGTTCTGGATCGCCTTCATCTGCTGCCGCAGGACATACTGCCGCTGCGCGTCGGTCATTTCCTTTTCGGCCGTCGATTCAATCTTTCCCTTGAGCTCGAGCACTTCGATTTCACGGGAGAGGACCATCGAGACCGCATCGAGCTTGACCGCGATGTCGTTCTCTTCGAGCAGGCGCTGCTTGTCTTCCGGCTTCATGTCGAGGAGGCTGGCGAGCAAGTACACGATCCGCAGCGGATCGTCGATGCTCATGACCAGCGTCTTGATATCCGGCGACAGTCCGGTGGCGAGCGACAATGCTTTGTCGACGAGCTCCTGCAGGCGACGGACGCGTGCATCGACGTCGATTGACGGTTTCGCCGTTTCGGGAAGCGGTTTGAGCAGCGCGCGCAGGAAGCCGCGATCGTTTTGGAGGAACTCCGCCCGTGCACGGACAATCCCCTCGACCAGCACGCGCATCCCGGTCGGCGCCTTCGCCATTTGTCTGATGATGGCGACCGTGCCGACGCGGTGCAGGTCGTCGGCGGAAGGCTCTTCTGCCTCGCCTCGCTGGAGCAGGAGCAGCACCATCCGGTCGCCAGCGAGGGCGCGGTTGATCGCTTCGACCGACACCGGCCGTCCGACGCCCAGCGGCGCCACGGTCATCGGCAGGACGACGGTTTCGCGCAGCGGTACGACCGGCAGCTCCGAGGGGAGCGACGGGGTTTCGGGAGCGGGAGTAGAAACTTCAGCGTCAGCCATGTGTAGTCAATCACTGAGCACGGAATCGCGGCGCGTCGCCTTCGGCAGCCAGCCAGGCGAGGCGGGCGGCCAGTTCCGTAATCCGTTCGAGCTTGGCGAAATCAATCCGCCCGGTGTCGTCGTCAGGCGTGTGGTAGTCGGGGTGAAGGCCGGTGGTCAAAAACACTGCGGGAATGCCGTGCTGCAGAAACGGCCAGTTGTCGGATCGCCGAACGAGGTTCTGCGAATCGCGATCGTAGTCCTGCTTGACTGTGAGATGGATTGTTTCGTTGGCGGCATCGGCTGCGCGCGCGAGATCGGGCGCATACGTGTAGCCGAGAAGATGCACGACGTTGGTGTTGTCGGATGCCTGCGTTTTTGCGAAGCCACGATATCGCGGATCGCCGGGATCGGGAATGTCTTCGTCGCGTCCAACCATGTCGAGATTGATGTTGGCGACGATCCTTCGCGCCGGCTGCGGATGCCCCACGAAGTACTCAGCGCCGAGCGATCCTTTCTCTTCACCGTTCCACAGCGCGAACACCACCGCTCGGGCAGGTCGCGCGCCCCTGGCGCTGGCGCGGGTGAACGCCGACGCCATTGCGAGTACGGCCGCTGTTCCTGACGCGTTGTCGTCGGCGCCGTTGTAGATGCGCCCTGCCTCGTCGATGCCGTCATGATCCAGATGCGCCCCGACGACAACGATCTCGGCGGCCTTGCTTCCCCCCTCGACCATTCCAAGCAGGTTGTCCATGGCAATCGGCTGCGCGATCACATCAGGATTCAACCTGGCGATCAGCGCCGTCCGCTGCTCGAGCGCAGCCCTGACGGGCTTGGCAGCGTGCTCAGACATCACGGCGACGGCAAGCGGCTTCTCGCGCATTGGGCCATACAGGCGGTAGCTGGCCGATCGCACGGACGGGCGAGATGGCCACACGCCCTCGGCATCCCCGACGTAGCTCCGGATCACGATCAACCCGGCTGCGCCGTGCGCTCTGGCATCATCGACCTTGCGATCGATCGCCGCGAAGTCGGCTTTGTCCTCCGTCGAGACTTGCGTCGATCGCAACAGCGCATCCGGCGCGCCGTCGAGGGCCAGCACGACGGCCCCTTTCGCATCGATGTTCGCGTAATCATCATGTCCGAGCGACGCAGCGGAAACGCCATGCTGCACGAAGAGCAGTGGCCCGTTGCCGACACGATCGCTCGACTCCGGCTGCGGAAGAAACTCCGGCCCGACCTTAAGCTCGACGATGGGTCGGTCGCTGTCGGAAATCGTCAGGCTTGCCGCTGGTCCAAGACGCGGGGAGTACACGTCGACCCTCTGCAGATAGTCGGGGGCAGCCTGGAGCACCTTTGCGTCGCGCAACACGCCGGCAATATACGTCTCCGCCTCCTTGTTACCCTCGTGGCCCAGTCCACGTCCGGCAAGCCGATCGCTTGCAAGAACCGAGATGTGTTCGCGAAGCTCGGCTACGGTGACTTGCTGAATCGCCTGATCGATGGCAGCGGGGAGTGGGCTGGACGGAGCTGGCGCGACGACAGCCCCGACGAGCCACACAAGCAGGACGGTAACGTATCGCGACAACATCGACAGATCTCAAAGTGTACCTTACGGAGACGCCGCAGGCGAACCGGGTTCGTCGGGGAAATGCGGGGTTGTGAGGTAATGTGTCGTCCGCGTACGCGGTATGCATATGGCTCATACAAGGGAAAAGGGAAAAGGAAAAAGGGAAAAGGGCGTTGGCTGACTTTCATTTTCTGTGCACATCGAGCGAACTACGTAAATGCGCCGGTATTATAGATAGATAGACAGATGTCTGCCTCGACGATTCCGCGCGTGGCCATTACCGGAATCGGGGTTGTGTCGCCGTTCGGCGTCGGACGGGATTGCTTCTGGCGTCACGTCCGCCGCGGCTGCAGCGCGACCCGTCCCATCGTCGACTTCGACGCGTCGTCCTTTCCTTGCACCGTCGCGGCACCGGTTCCTGCGGTCACGATCCATGATGCGCCGGCCATTGAAGGGCGGGCTCCGGAGGACCAGGCGGAGCGAACGAGCCGCGCAGATCCTCGTCGGTACTCGCGTGCATCGCTCATCGCCGTCATCGCCGCTACCGAAGCCTGGGCAGATGCTGGATTGCGGCTGAACGAGCCTGGCGCCGGCGTGCTTGTCGGAAGCGGCGCTGGTGGCATCGACGTCGCCGAGCGCCAGTTTTATGAGTTTTTCACTGACGGGAAGCGCGTCACACCCTATGCCATTCCGGTTTCGATCGTCGGCATGATCTCGAGCGAAATTTCGATTGCGCTCGAGCTGCACGGGATCAGCCACGTCGTGTCCACCGGATGTACCAGTTCGACCGATGCGATCTCGTATGCAACGTCTCTGATTCGCGCGGGTGATGCGGAGGTCATTCTGTCTGGCGGCGCAGACGCGTGCGTGACGCCCGGGATGATCTTCGGGTTTTCCAAGATGCGCGCCGTGTCTACTGCGCACAACGATCGACCGTCGGAAGCGTCACGTCCGTTCGATCGCGCCCGCGATGGCTTCGTTCTCGGCGAAGGCGCGTGGATGGTCGTACTCGAGCGTGAAGATCGAGCGCGCGCACGCGGCGCGCACGTGTACGCGATCGTCGAGGGCTACGGATCAACGTGCGATGCCTATCATCGCGTCCAAATGGATCCCGACGGCGAACAGATCATCCGCGCCATGCGCACCGCGATCGGGCGATCCGGACGCGCGATGGAAGAAATCGGGTACGTGAACTTCCACGGTACGTCGACAGTGCTGAACGACAGCGTGGAGTCTCGCTGCGTTAGGCGGCTCTTCGGTCCGCTCGCGGATCGCGTTCCTGGTTCGTCGACGAAATCAATGATTGGCCATCCTCAGGGCGCCAGCGGTGCGGCAGGGATCGTGACGGCCGCTTTGGCGCTGCATGACAATTTTCTACCGCCAACAATCAACCACACGCATCCCGATCCGGACTGCGATCTGGACTTCATTCCGAATCGAGGGCGACAGGCGGAAGCGCAGGCGGCGTTGTGCAACTGTCTGGGTTTTGGCTCGAAAAACAGCGCGATTGTTCTTGGAAGGGCCTAAGCGCCTGCGGCCCGAGCGAGGCGCCGGAGGGAAGCGCGCGTAGCGCGCCGCCGAGCGAGAGCGCTTGGGGGTGGGGCCCCAAGCGCACTGAATAAGGCAGACATGGTCCACGGTGACTAAGTTGTGATCGACGTCCTCATTGCCGGTGCGGGGCCAGCGGGGTCAATTGCGGCAACGGTACTTGCGCGAGCGGGCGCGCGCGTTCTGGTGCTCGACCGTGCGCGGTTCCCGCGCCCCAAGCTGTGTGGCGATACGCTGAATCCGGGTGCCTTGGCGGTGCTGCAGCGACTTGGCCTCGGTTGCGCGGCAGGAGCGTCGATCCCGCTCGCCGGCATGATCGTCACTGGAGACGATGGGGTTCGCGTCGTTGGAAAGTACGAGGGTGTCAGCGGCCGCGCGATCTCGCGCAGCGATTTCGACGCGGCGTTGATGATGGCCGCCGCGGGTGCGGGCGCTCGAATCGAACAGGGCGTTCTCGTCCAAGGACCGATCGTCGATGCGTCCGCCGATCAACCAACCGTCACCGGCTTGAAAATCACTGGACGGCAGGGAAAGTCGTTGAGAATCCCCGCGCGCATGGTAATCGCCGCGGACGGTCGATATTCGCGTGTCGCGCGGGCGCTCGGACTGTCACGGGCTGCACCATGGCCAAGACGGTGGGCGATTGGCGCGTACTTCGAAAACGTCACAGGCCTGACGCAGTTTGGCGAGATGCATGTTCGACGGACGCACTACATGGGTGTGGCAGCGCTGGGCAAAGGAATCACAAACGCGTGTGTGGTAACGCCGAATCTTGGCGGCCGCCATCCAGGCGACATCCTGGTGACGGCCCTCACCAGGGATGCGCAATTGAGGGAGAGATTTGCCGACGCGCGAATGGTGACGGCACCAATCTGTCTCGGTCCTCTCGCGGTCGATGCGACCGCAGCCGGCGCGCGGGGTCTGCTTCTCGCTGGCGACGCTGCCGGGTTCGTTGATCCGATCACAGGCGATGGTCTGCGCTTCGCGATTCGCGGCGCCGAACTCGCCGCTCGCGAGGCGCTGAATGCGCTCGAGCACGGATGTGACGCCGCGCACGTTCGTCTTCTGGCATCGCGCCGCCGCGAGTTTGCAGCCAAGTGGCGGTTCAATCGGACGATGCGGTGGATCGTGACCTATCCGGCCGTGGTTCGGGCTGCCGAATACGGCGTCTCCATGATTCCGCGGCTGTTACAGGAAGCCATCCGATACGCGGGTGACGTGCACGCGGCGTGATCGTCCCTGTCGTTGTTTTCGTGCTCGCGTTCCTCCCCATGGCCTTCGAGGCGCGCCTCGCGTCGCGGCACGAACGCGCGCTTCGAGCCGCCGGTGCAATCGAGCCGGCCGATGACGTCTATCCCTGGATGCAAATCGTCTATCCCGCCACGTTCTTGAGCATGACGGTTGAAGCCGTGATACGCCGTGCCGACGTGAACGACATCTTCGCGCTCGGCATCAGCGTGTTCGTGCTCGGCAAGGCGATTAAGTACTGGGCAATCGCGACTCTTGGATCACGCTGGACGTTTCGAGTGCTTGTCCCGCCATCGTCGTCTCTGATCACGCACGGACCGTACCGCTATATGCGGCACCCGAACTACCTTGGCGTCGTCGGCGAGCTCGTCGGCCTCGCGCTCGCCGCTCGCGCGACGATTTCAGGTCCCTTGTCAGTTGTGCTGTTCGCTGCGCTCATGGTCGTCCGCATCCGAGTAGAAGAGCGTGCGCTCGAGAGGGCCGGTTCACACTAGAATTCGCGGAACGTGTTGCGCCCGATCGGTATTCGCGAATTTCTGTGGGCGTTCGCCGCGCTGACTGTGGTTACGCTGACCGCCCTCGGACAGCAGACCTCCGATCTCTACGCCGTCCCCGATCGCGGCGATCCGTTGTTCTCCATGTGGCGCATGGCGTGGGTGCGCCATCAGCTGGCCGCCGATCCACGTCACCTGTTCGATGCCAATATCTTTTATCCGCTGCCGGCAACGCTGACCTACTCCGACTCGATGATTCTGCCGGCGCTGGCGTCAGCACCGCTGGCGTGGTTGCACCCGGTCGTCGCCTACAACGTCACGCTGCTTGCCGCGTTCATCCTGTCGGGCGCCGCGGTCTACCTGCTGGCGCGAGCTTTGGGGGTAGGTGCGCCCGGAGCCTGGATCGCAGCCATGGCGTTCACGATTGCTCCGTTCCGGATGAACCATCTCAGTCATCTCGAATTGCAGATGACGATGTGGATGCCGCTTGCGTTGCTCACAACATATCGGATGGTGAGTGAAGCCGACGGTGGCATGGTCTTTAGACCGTGGCGATCGGTGACGCTGGCCTTGATTCTCGCCGCCCAGTGGTACTCGTCGATGTACTACGGTTTGTTTCTGACGATGTATGTCACCGTCTTTGGCGCGGTGTTAATCGCGCGACATAACGTTCGCAATCGCCGGTTGTGGCAACTCATCGCCGCCCTGTGTGTTGCGGCATTGCTGGTTTCGCCGCTCGTCCTCGTATATGTAAGGTCGGCGCCGGAGCGGGGCGATCGGCCGCGCGAAGCGATTACGGCGTTCAGCGCGGTCCCTGCCGATTACGCGCGGACGGGTAGTCACAACGCTGTCTATCGCGCCGTGCTTCCTCGTCCGATTCACGCTGAGCGCGCACTCTTCCCCGGTGCGGCAACGATGGGGCTTGCGGTGGCCGGCGCGTGGCCACCGCTGACCGCCTGGCGCACCGCGGTCATCGCTGCGGGAGTCGTTGCGTTCGACGGATCGCTTGGGCTGAACGGCGTCCTGTATCGCGTGTTCTATCGTTTGTTCCCGCCGCTGCGTTCCGTTCGGGCGCCGGCGCGCTTTGCGATTCTCGTCGTGCTCACGCTCGCGATGCTTGCCGGGAGTGGGGCAGCGCGGCTCCTGGCGCTGTTACACAGCGCGAGCGCGCGAGCTGTTGCGGTGACTGCATTGACCGTCGTGATCGTCGCCGACGCGTGGCCACATTCCGATCGGCTGCCAGTGTGGCAGTCGCCGCCGAGCATTTATGCCGCGCTCCCGGCACGCGGCGCTGTGCTGTTCGAGTTCCCCGTTCACTCACCCGCGGATCGATTCGGTGAGAACCTGCCATACATGTACTTTTCGATCTGGCACTGGCGGCCGATGGTGAATGGATACAGTGGGTTCATTCCAGCGTCCTACGGCTCACTGCTACAAGGCGTCTCGACATTTCCCGCCGTACCGGCGTTGAAGTATCTGGAACAGGCGGGCGTCACACATATTGGCTTGCATTGCCGGCTGTGGGAGCCAGACGTGTGCTTGTCGACGATGACGCGTCTCGACGCGACCGCGGGCGTCCGGCGACTCGCGCGGGCAGAGTGGTATGGGGCGCCGTCCACGTTGTACGAAATCAGCCGGGATCCGGGGTTCGGGATCCGGGATCCGGATCCGAAATGAGTTGGATCTACCGATTGTGCGGCGCTGCGGATCGCGGATCCCGGACAACGGATCCCGATATCCAGCCATAATCTCACGTCCATTTCATGGCTGCCGCTTCAGACCAGACACGATTGAAACCGTCCCTCTCTGCCGCCGCGCAAGCGGCTGACGCACTGACGCTCGTATTGCTCAGCGTCTGGGTGTGGTGGTCGCTGATCGCACGGCCGGTGAGCCTGTTTAACGGCCTTCGGGATTTTTTGTCGCCGATGGTCGTCCTTTACGTCGCCGTCTGCGTGCAGGTCGTGCGGCATCTCATGTGGCCGCGCCCGAGTGCCATGGCCCGTCTCGCCGATCTACAGGCCGCGATTCTCGAACGACCGCATCTTGCTACCGCGCTGCGCGCATTTCTCATGACCCGACCGGCCGTCTTTGTTGTGGCGTTTGCCGCGGTCATCACGATTGGCATTTCGTCAAGCCCGGGGTTCATCCTGTCGCGCGAGCCATTGGACAATTTGCCGGCGCGATTCGATGCCGGATGGTATGGAGGCATTGCGCTCGACGGCTATTACTGGGATCACACCTTTCAACGGCAACGCAACATCGCGTTCTTTCCCGCGCTTCCGCTGTTGATGCGACCCGTCGGGGCTGTGCTCGGCATGTACGAGGAAGGTCCGTCGCGCGAGCGCCGGATGCTCCGCGCGCTTTGGGGCGGCGTGGCGATTTCTCTCGTGGCGTTCTTCTGGGCGCTGCTCTACACGTCGCGGCTCGCAACCGATCTCATCGGTCCCGAACGCGCTCCAGCCGCCGCGTTGCTGCTCGCGGCTTATCCATTTGCCGCGTATTTCAACGCTCCCTATACCGAGTCGTTGTTCCTGCTCGCGTCAACGGGTGCGTGCTATCACTTCCTTCGCCGCGAGTGGGTTGCGGCCTCCGCCTGGGGAATTCTGGTGGGCCTGACACGCCCGAACGGCTGCTTCCTCGCCATTCCGCTCGCTCTGCTCGCTCTTCAAAGGCAAAAGGGAAAAGGCATAGGGGAAAGCGCCAGCGGCCCGAGCGAGGCGCGAAGCCGCCGAGCGAGAGCGCTTGGGGGTCGGGCCCCAAGCGCAACAAAAAATGCAGACCGACCTTTCGATGTCTTCGTACGACTTGTGGTTGCCGGGATGCCGGGCGTCGGGATGCTCCTCTTTACTCTGTACCTGTATCGCATCACTGGAGTGTGGTTCGCGTGGGCGCACATCCAGGAAGCGTGGGGGCGATCGTACGAAGGTCTTCCCATTGTGACGTTTTTTAGCAACGTCGGGGACCTCTCGTGGTTACAGTTCATCCAGAACAACCCGTACAACTCCATCAACGCTCTGGGTGTGCTCTTCGCGCTGGTCATGATCTATCCCGTTTTTCGAAAGGTTGGGCTCGCCTGGGGTGTCCTGGTCCTGATCAATCTGTTGCCGCCGCTCATCACAGGCGGTTTCTTATCGATGGGCCGCATGACATCGACGCTCTTTCCACTGTTTTTCGCATTCGCTGCGGTCATCCCACCGCGCGCGGTGACCGGGTGGGCCGCGGCATTCGCGATCGGCCAGGGTTTGTGCGCCGCACTATTTTTTACCTGGCGTGCGCTGTTCTGAAGACCCAGACTCCTCCGGCAGCTGTGCCGTCTAACACTCAACGGCCTGCGCGGCATCGGAACCCTCTATAATTCAGACAGGGACATGCGGCATACAGTTCTACGCCCGGCGGTTGTTCTCTTTTTGTCTCTTTGCGCCTGGACCGCGGTGTCCGAGCGGTCGCACGGGCAGCAATCAGGCGGCGGAACGCTGCCGTTTCCCGGCAACGCGTGGCGAGCCGTGGCACACGGCAAACCGGCGGAGGCCGAATCACTTGCGCGCGCCCGTCCCGCCGACGATCCCGCCGCGGTCGCGATTCTTGCTCGACTTGCCGTCGACAAAGGCCGGTATGACGATGCGATCGCGATGCTGCGACCGGTGGTGAGTCGACAACCGCTCAGCGACGCAGCACTCGAGCTTGCGCTCGTGTTGCAGACGCTCGGCCGCGGCAACGAAGCGACGCCACTCTTGAACGTGTTGTATCGCGCGTCGGCAAACGATCGGGCCTCGCTCGCGCGCGCCGCGCGCGCCGCCGCAGCGCTCGGAGATGCGCGGAACGCCAACGCGCTCTTCCGCGCCGCGAGCGCATCGGGTTCGAATCCCGCGCTTGATACGGCCTGGGGACTCTTGCTTTTCGAGAAGTACAACTACCCGGACGCGGTGAAGTCGTTCCAGCAGGCGCTGGCGGCGGACCCTGAATGGGCTCCTGCGCACGCCGGCCTGGCTCGGACGCTGGCTGAGGATGATCCGCCGGCGGCTGCGGCGGAAGCGACGCGAGCTCTCGAGATCGATCCACATCTCGCGGACGCGGAACTGCTGCTCGCGCAACTCGACCTGGACAATACGCGCTGGGATGCGGCCAAGGAACGCATCGCACGCGTCCTCGAGTTCAATCCGTCGCATCTCGATGCTCGTGCACTCGCCGCGGCTATCACTTACGTGCGGGGCAGTCGCGAAGCGTTCGACGTTGAAGCCAAGCCGACCCTCACGATCAATCCGCGCTTCGGCGAGATCTATCGCGTCGCGGCGGAGCTCTCCGCTCGGAATTACCGCTTTGACGACGCGGTCGCCCTCGCGCGCGAGGCGGTGACCATCGATCCGGGCAACGCCCGCGCGCATGCCGAACTGGGCATGCACCTGATGCGGACCGGCGACGAGGCGCAGGCGCGGCAATCGCTCGAACGCGCCTTCAAGATCGATCCGTACGACAAGGTCACGTTCAACCTGCTCGCTCTGCTCGATTCGCTCGACAAGTTCGTCGAAATCCGCGAAGGCGACATCATTCTCAAGCTGCATCCGGCAGAAGCGCCGGTGATGCGCGAGTACGCGATGCCGCTCGCACAGGAAGCGTTGAAGACGTTGTCGGCGAAGTACAACTTCACGCCAAAGGGGCCGATTCTCGTCGAGATCTTCCCGAGGCACGACGACTTTGCGGTGCGGACGCTCGGATTGCCCGGGATGATCGGCGCGCTGGGCGCGTGCTTCGGGCGGGTGGTGTCACTCGATTCGCCGCGCGTTGAAGGCAAGCCGCCTGGATCCTTCTCATGGCAGGCGACGCTGTGGCACGAGATGGCGCACGTCATCACGCTGCAAATGTCCAATCAGCGAATCCCGCGCTGGCTGACCGAAGGCATTTCCGAATACGAGGAGACGAAGGCACGGCCGGACTGGGGACGCGAAATGGAGATTCCGTTTGCGCTTGCGCTTGAACGCGGCAAGGCGCTGAAGCTCGCGGATCTCAACTCGGGATTCACGCGTCCCGACACGATCGCGCTGGCGTACTACGAGGCGTCGCTCCTGGTCGACCATATCGTGCAGGCCTACGGTCAGCCGAAGCTGCATGCGCTCGTGAAATCCTATGGGGAAGGACTCGAAGGAAACGACGCGATCGAAAAACGGATCGGGGTGACGCTTCCCGAACTGCAGACCTCGTTCGACAAAGCGCTGGACGCGCGCTTCGGCTCGATCCGAGCGGCGTTGCGGGCGATCCCCGGCGCGACCGAAGGAGGTGGCCGCGGCAGGCCGGCACCGACCGATATCATCGCGCTCCGCGCGGCAGCGCAGGCGCACCCCGGAAATTACGAATCGCAGCTCGCCTATGGGCACGCGCTCGCCGCCGCGGGCGATCGCGCGGCATTCGAGCCACTCGAGAAGGCCGCGGCACTCGTGCCTGGCGCGATCGGCGAAGAGAGCCCCCATGCCGTGATGGCGCGGCTCGCCGAGCAGTTAGGCGATCCGCAACGAGCGATCGCGGAGTATCGCGCGCTGCTGGCGCAGGATCACACGGCGCTTGATGCCGCGCGCTCGCTGGCGGCGCTGGCGGAAAAAACCAAGGCGCAACCGGTTCTCATGCAGGCGTACGAGCGGATCGTGGCAATCGATCCCTTCGATCCCTCGGCACACAGCGGACTTGGTCGACTGGCGCTCGCGACCAATCAGCCGCAGACGGCGATTCGGGAATTCAAAGCCGCGCTCGCGATCGGCCCACCCGACAAGGCCGCGGCACACTGCGATCTCGGGGAAGCCTATCTCCTTGCCAATCGACCTGCCGACGCGAAAGCCGCGGCGCTCGCCGCTCTCGAAATCGCTCCCAGTTTCGATCGCGCACAGGAACTGCTCCTGCGCTCCATCAAAGGATCCGGCGCGCCCGGTGATCGCCAATGAAACGGCTGCTCACAGGAGCGGCCGTTTTTGGCCTGCTGCTGTGGGCCGCGATCGCCTGGGCCCCCGACCGCGCCGACGCGCAGAACGGTAACCTGCCCGATTCGCGATTCGCCGGCCTGCAGTGGACGTTTGCGCGCATCCGCTACACCGCCTGGACGGTTCCGCGCGGCGGGTACCTGAATCCCGAAGACGAACCCTGGTTCATTGACGCGCCGGCGGCGGAACAGAATCTGTCGCGCCGCGTGCGCACGGTGACCGCGATTCAGGTCAACGATCCGGTCGTCCTGACGCTCGAAGATCCCACCCTCTTCTCCTATCCCTGGATATATATCGTCGAACCTGGAAACCTCCGGTTGAAGGAGGCCGAGGTTCCGATCCTGCGCGAATTCCTGTTGCGCGGCGGGACGTTGACCTTCGACGACTTTCATGGGCCGATCGAATGGGCGAATCTCGAGAGCGAGATGAAACGGGTGTTTCCGGATCGGAAGATCGTCGACCTGCCTCCGGCCCATCCAATTTTTCACTGCTTCTATCAATTCGATGGCTATCCTCAAACGCCGGGCCTCGGATCGTTCCTGCAAGGGCGCCTGTGGGAGAAGGGCGGATATGTCGCGCACCTGCGCGCCATCGAGGACGACAACGGACGAGCGATGGTCCTCATCAACTGGAACGTGGACATGGGTGATGGCTGGGAATGGTCGAATGCGGCGGACTTCCCCGGCTATGTGAAGTACACGGCGCAGGCGTACCGGATGGAGATCAACGAGATCATCTACTCGTTGACGCACTAGAACTGGTTTCAAAGGCACGATGTAAGGGAGTCCGAGGGGCGAAGCCCTCGGAGTGACTGATGCACAGGACAACCACCGACATCGCGGCCGTGGCCGAGCGCGTCTCGCAGGGACGCCAGGCAATTCTTGCCGAGATTCGCAAGGTCATTGTCGGGCAAGACGAAGTGATCGACCAGGTGTTGATCGCGCTCTTTACCGGCGGGCACTGTCTGATCACGGGCGTTCCCGGTCTGGCCAAGACGCTGCTCATCAAGACGCTCGCACAGATCCTCGACCTGTCGTTCAAACGCATCCAGTTCACGCCGGACTTGATGCCCGCCGACATCACCGGAACCGAGGTGCTCGACGAAGAGGGCGGGCATCGAACGCTCCGGTTCGTGAAGGGACCGGTCTTCGCGCAGATTCTGCTTGCCGACGAGATCAACCGGACGCCGCCGAAGACTCAGGCGGCGCTGCTCGAAGCGATGCAGGAGTACCATGTGACCGCCGCCGGGCGCACCTATCCGCTGGAGCGGCCGTTCTTCGTGCTGGCGACGCAGAACCCGATCGAGCTGGAAGGCACCTATCCGCTGCCCGAGGCGCAGCTCGATCGGTTCATGTTCAACATCGTGATGACCTACCTGTCGGAGGACGAGGAAGTGCGCGTGGTGACGACCACGACCGGCGTCGAGATGGTCGCGCCGGTACAAATCTTCAGCGGCTCGGACATCCTCGAAGTCCAGCAGCTGGTGCGGCAGGTCATCGTCGCCGACGACGTGGCGCGCTATGCCGTGCGCTTGGTGGACGCGTCCCGTCCAGGCCGGCAAAGCGATCATCAATTCATCCGCGAGTGGGTGAAATGGGGCGCGGGCTTGCGCGCGTCGCAAGCGCTGATCCTCGCGGGCAAGGCCCGGGCGTTGATTCTTGGCCGTTATCACGTGTCGGTCGGCGACATTCAGGCGCTCGCGCGCCCGGTGCTTCGTCATCGCGTGATTCCGAATTTCTATGCGGAGTCCGAGCGCATATCTGCCGATAACCTCGTTGAACGGTTGCTCGAAGCCGTGCCTCTCCCCAAAAGCGGAATGTAGACCATGGCGCAGACCTCCACGTCGCGCGATTTGAGATTTCTCGATCCCGCGGTCATCGCCCGCCTCGGAACGATGGAGCTGAAAGCGCGGACGGTCGTGGAGGGTTTCCTTGCCGGACTGCATCGCAGCCCGTTCAAAGGCTTCAGCGTCGAGTTTGCCGAGTATCGACAGTACCTACCGGGCGACGATCTGTCGACGCTCGACTGGAAGGTCTACGCGCGCAGCGATCGTCATTACGTCAAGAAGTTCGAAGAGGAAACCAATCTCGAATGCCATCTGCTCGTCGATGTGAGCGCCTCGATGGCGTACCGCGGCGGCGCCCCGATGAGCAAACTCGAGTACGGATCCGTGCTCGCCGGCTCGCTCGCCTTCCTGATGAACCGGCAGCGCGACGCAAGCGGGCTGATTGCGTTTGACGATCGGATCGCGTTCCGCATGCCGGCAAGCGCCAGACCCGGACACCTGCACGCGCTGCTGCTTGCACTCGAGCACTTGAAGCCAGGGGAACGGTCGGATGTCGGCCGTCCGCTGCATCAATTGGCGGAAGCGCTCGTCAAGCGAAGCCTGGTGGTGCTGATTTCCGATCTTCTCGACGATCCCGAGCCGGCGATCAGAGGACTTCGTCATCTGAAATTCCGTGGCAGCGACGTCGTCGTGTTCCAGGTGCTCGATCCGCACGAGTTGACGTTCCCGTTTCGTGGGCCATCGCGTTTTCGCGATGTCGAGAGTGCAGACGAGGTGACGGCCGATCCGGCGTCGGTGCGTGCGGCGTACCTCCGCGAGCTAGCCGGATTGACGCTTCGTTACGATCGCGAGCTGCGCGGGGCCGGGATCGATTACGTGCAGCTCGATACATCCCAGCCGCTGGACTTCGCGTTGCTGTCGTATCTGTCGGCGCGGTCGCGCAGGAAGTGACGATGTGAATTTTCTCTTTCCTGCGTTTCTGCTCGGCGGCCTGGCGATCGCGGTTCCGATCGTCCTCCACTTCTTGCGGCGCGACGTCGCGCCGCCCGTACCCTTCACCGCCGTGCGCCTGCTACGCAAGTCGCCCGTGGCGCGTTCGAAGCGCCGCCGCCTTCGCGATCTGCTGTTGCTCGCGGCCCGGGTCGTGGCGCTGCTGCTCCTCGCCGCCGCGTTCGCTCGCCCCTACGTCGCTGGAGCGGCCCGTGGATCGACGCTTCGCATTGTTGCCATCGATCGCTCGTACAGCATGAATGCGCCTGGCCGATTTGCACATGCCCTCGATTTGGCCGGCCGCGCGATTGACGAAGCGGCCGTAGGCGAGCGGGTCGCGGTGCTCGCGTTCGACGATCACGTCGAGACCGTGGCGGCACCGGGGTCCGCGACCGCCGCGCGTACTGCGTTGGCAGCAATTGCTGCGGGATTCGGCGCGACACGCTACAGTGAGGTCTTCACCAAGGCCGCGGAGATCGCGGCCGGTGACGAAGCCCGCCTGATCCTCGTCAGCGATCTGCAGCGTTCCGGTTGGGACGGCGAGGATCGAAGCGTGTTACCTGCGGGCATTTCCCTGGATGTGCGTGACGCCGGCAGGGCGCCTTCGAATCTTTCCGTTGTGTCCGTCTCGGTTACGCCGGATCGTGTGATCGCTGCAGTCCGTAATAGCGGGCCGCAGCCGCGCAGTGGAAAGATTCGAGTCGAGCACGATGGGCGGATCGCGCAAACGTCGACCTACACAGTTGGGCCAGACTCTGCCGTGGATGTCGCGATTCCCTATCGTCCACCATCAACCGGGACCATGACCGTGTCGATCGACGATCCGGAAGGGCTTTCGGCGGATAACTCGAGGTTTGTGGTTCTCGACGCGGGGCCGTCGAATTCCGTTCTGCTCGTCACATCTGGAGCCAACCCGTCTGGGTATTACATCGCTCGTGCGCTTGCCGCAATCGGCGGTACCGACGTCGGTCGAATCGACGTGCGGAGCAGCACGGCGGCGGCGCTGGCCGACGATAATCTGACGAAGTACTCGGCGGTTGTGCTTCTGTCGACTCGGGCGCTGGATCGCCGCGGTCGCGAGTCGATTGCGGGATTCGTGCGCGCCGGTGGGGGACTGCTGATTGCAGGTTCACCAGAGGTAGAGGCGGCGGTTGTGTCAGCGATCTTCAACTGGAGTTCCTCGATGACGGGAACTATCGAGATGCCGGCGGCGGTGGCGCTGTCGCCAACCGATCCGAGGCACCCGGTGTTCCGTCCCTTCGCTTCCCTTTCGGCAAACCTGGGGCAGGTGCGTTTCGCGCGCGCCTGGCGGATTACAGCTGACGGCTGGGAGATCGCGGCACGTTTTACCGATGGCAATCCTGCGCTCGTGGAACGACGCGAAGGCACTGGGCGCGTTGTTCTCTTCGCATCGGATCTCGATCGCCAGTGGAACGACTTTCCGCTGCATCCGGCGTTCGTGCCATTCGTCATCGAAGCGGTTCGATACCTATCGGCGCCGCACGATCGCGGCCGCGACTACATCGTCGGCACCGCGCCGGCGGGGGCGGACTTGCGTCCCGGCGCCTACCGGGTCGGCCCGGACAACCGTTTAATCGCCGTCAACGTCGATCCACGTGAAGGTGTCACGAAGGAAATGGGACAGCAGGAATTCGCCCAGAGGGTCGAGCGCGTCGATACGACGAGCGGTTCGTCAGGCGATGTCCGGTCGATTCACCTCGAGGCCGGACAGAGTTACTGGCGTTATGGGCTGCTGTTGATGCTTCTTGCGCTGGTCGCCGAATCCTTCGTGGGGCGCGCATGACGGCAAGTCTGTACGACGAGTTGCGCGCATTTCTCGCCGATGTTCGCCGGCGGTGGACGGCTACGGTCGCACTGCAGCGCGCGGGGCAGGGAACCGCAGCCGCAGCAGCGATCGTCGCGATGACGGCGGTCGTCGATCGTGCGTTCCATCCTGATGGCTTGGCGCTTCTCGGGTTATGTGTTGCCGCCGGCTTGATTGCGATGCTCGCGCTGGCGATAGCGGTGTGGCGGATGCCGAAGCGGCCGTCGGATCGACAGGTCGCCCGATTCGTCGAGGAGCGGACGCAAGCGCTCGAATCAACTCTGCTCAACGATTCGCTCATTAGCGCCATTGATGCTGCGGAACGCCCGACCACGTCGCAGCCGGCGTTTCTGCCGTTGATCCTGCGCGAAGCAGTCGAGCGAGTGCGGGCACTGGATGCCACGGCATTGATTCGGCCGACCGAGATTCGCAAACGTGGTCTCTATGCGACGGCAGGCACCGCGGCGCTTGCGTTGGCCGTCGTTGTGAGTTTTCCATCGTTCGAGCGAGCGATGGAGACCGCGCGTCTCAGGTTCTTCCCGGGAACGGTGCACGTTCAGGTTGCGCCGGGTGACATGCGTGTTGCGATGGGAGCGCCACTGCGCATTCGCGCGACCGTGAATCGCGGCAGTGACCGATTGACGCACCTGGCGCCAACCTTGACCGTGTTCGCGAACGGGCAGCACCGTGCCGTGCAAATGACCGGCGCAGTCGACGCGTTCGAGTACGTCATCCAGTCAGTCGATCGCACGTTCTCGTACGACGTGAGCGCTGGTTCGGCGCGATCGGCCCGCTACACGGTGACGATGCTTCGGCCGCCGCGTGTCAGTCGCATCGATCTTCACTACGTATATCCGTCGTTCGCCGGTCTGCCACCGCGTGACGAAACAGACGGTGGAGATATCTACGCGCCGGCGGGCACTCGAGTCCATCTGCGTGTCCACGCCAGCAAGCCAGTCGATCGTGGTCAGCTCGCGCTCGGCAAATCTGCTCCGATGTCGCTACAACCCGCCGCCGATGGAACGTTCGAGGCCGACCTCGTCCTGACGACGGACGATTCCTATCGAATCCGCCTCGCCGACAGCGATGGTCTCGTTTCCCATGACGAGGCGGAGTATTTCATTCGTGTGATGGACGATCGTCCGCCCGACGTACGAATTCTCCGGCCGTCCGCCGACCAACAAATCACGCCGCTCGAAGAGGTCCCGATCGAGGCGCGCGCCGACGACGACTACGGTATCGGGCGATTCGAGTTGGTCTACGCAGTGGCCGGCGGTCCGGAGCATGTGGTTCCCTTCGAGCGTGTGACCGGCACCGACATTCAGAAGGTCGGCCTTCGCGTGCTGCCCGCGGAGGATCTGCGGGTCAAACCTGGCGATGTGATTACCTACTATGCACGAGCCGCCGATGTCGGTCGAGGCAAGCGGCCGACGCAGGCGACGAGCGACATCTTCTTCCTGGAAGTGAAGCCCTTCAACGAAGAGTTCATGTCGGCGGAGAGTCAGGCGTCCGGTGCCTCCGATCCGCAGCTCGAGAGCCTGATTCAAGCTCAGAAAGAAATCATCACGTCGACGTGGAACGTCGAGCGTCGATCGCAGGCGGCCCGGTCGACCGATGATGTGAAAGCGATTGCGGCGGCGCAGGCGGAACTAAAGGCCCGCGCGGAACAGCAGTTGATGTCTCGCGCGATGCGCTCGCGAGCACGACCGCCGGCGCCGCAACAAGTGATTCAGGGGTCCCCGCAACCACGAACGGGTTCTGGCGATCCTGCGGCGACCGCAGTGGGCGCGATGGGGAAGGCGGTCGATCAGCTGACGTCGGAACGCACCAAGGACGCGCTCGCTCACGAAATGACCGCCCTGAACGGTCTGCTCCAGCTTCAGGCCGAAGTCCGCCGGCGCCAGGTATCGCAGGGCTCTGCAGGCAGCGGCTTTGGCGGAAACCGGCAGGGCATGGATTTGTCGGCGCTGTTCGATAAGGAACTGCAGCGGCAGCAGCGGACCAACTACGAAACGCGGTCTGCCGCAGAAATCAAACCAGATAAACCGGCTGCATCGACGAGCGCGCTCGAACGCATTCGCGATCTTGCCAGGCGTCAGGAGGATCTGAATCGACGTCAGCGGGACCTTGCCCAGTCGAATCTGGCCCCTGAAGAAATGAAGCGGCAGCTGGAGAAGCTGACGCGCGAGCAGACGGAACTGCGCGAGCAGACGGAGGAACTGCTGCGACGTCTGGGAACCGAGGCAAACGGATCGCCGCAGCGTGGCCAGCGTGAGTCCGACACGCAAAAATCAGGGAGTGAGGAGCTTCGGGGTGCCGCCAACCAGATGCGATCGGCGGCGAGCGACTTGCGCCGCGACTCGCCTGGAGATGCGGCGCGCAGTGGCGAACGCGCGCTGAATCAGCTGCGACGTCTCCAAGACCAGCTGTCGACGCAAACAGCCGGAGCGCAGGCCGGGGACGGCTCGGACGTCAAACTCGAGGCCCAGCAGATCGCGCAGGAGCAGCACCGTATCGCTAATGAAGCGACGCGTCTCGATCGCAATGTCGCGGCAGCGACTTCAGATGCTCGCCGCCGCCTCGCCGACGAGAAAGAGCGTCTCGCATCGCGCGTCGAAGAGATGGCGCGGAAAGCCGCGCGATTGGCGCAATCGGATGCCGGCGCGGATTCGAAAGCCTTCGCGGATGCGGCGCAGTCGTTGAAGCGCGACAAGATCGCCGATCGAATGCGCGACGGCGCGCGCGAGATGCGTCAACCACAGGGAACGAAGCAGCATGGTGCCGCCGAGCAGGGGCTGGCGTCGACGCTGGATCAAGTCGCCGGCAGGCTGGGAGCGGGCGGTTCGCAGGTATCCGGTGAGCTCGAACAGACACGAGCCATCCGGGATCGTCTGCAGCGTGCCGAGCAGCAGCTACGCGACGCCGAAGCGCGCGCGCGCGACGCCTCATCGGCTGGTGGATCCCGCACGGGCGAATCCCAACGCGCCGCCGGCAAAGGACAAAATGCTGCCGGCAGCTCGGGCAATGGCGAGGTGCAGCGGCTGCGCGACGAGTATCAGCGTGAGCTGCAGCGGGCCGAGGAGGCACTGCGACGTTTACAGGGTGGCAGCAGCACCGGCGACGTGGGGGGCGCGACACCCGAGCAGCATGAATTCAGTCGATCCGCACCGGGCACGCAGGCGTTCAAGCAGGATCGGTCCGATTGGGAATCGCTGCGGCGCAATCTCGATACCGCGCTGGAGAAATATGAAGCCTCGATTTCGGATCGTTTGTCCCGGAGCGAGTCGAAGGATCGCTTCAACGCGGGTGGCAGCGACCGGGTCCCCGATGCATACGGTCAGCTGATCTCGCGCTACTTCGAATCCCTCGCAAAGAAGAAATAGATGCCACAGCTGACGTTCACCAATGCGCTGCCATGGTGGGGCGTCTTGCTGGTGGCTGTCGCCATTGGCGTCGTCGCCTGGCGTGCATACGCGCACAGCATCGTGCCGCGGCCGCGCCGGGACGTGCTCATCGCGCTGCGTGCGGTCACGCTTGCCGCGCTCGTTGTGTTTCTGATGCGGCCGGTGCGCGTCAGCGATCGTGGACTCAGGGAGGTATTCGTTCCCATTCTCGTCGACGCGTCTCGGAGTATGAGCATTGAGGACGCGGACGGCCGGCGCCGGATCGATCGCGCGCGCGAGCTCGTCACCCGCGAACTCCAGCCATCGCTTGGGAATCAGTTTCACGTCGATGTCCTCAGCTTTGGCGATCGACTTCGCGACACGTCGCCGGCTGATCTTGCCGCGACCGATCGACAGAGTGATCTATCCGGCGCACTTGCCGCCGTGCGCGACCGATATCGGGGACGTCCGGTCGCGGGCGTCATCGTCGTTTCCGACGGCGGGGATACGAGCGCGAGCTCCCCGGCCGAGGGGGCGGTTCCCGCGGTTTATGCATTTGGTGTCGGATCGAGAACGATTGGGCGCGATCGCGAGGTCACGAGCGCAACTGTTGCGGAAGCGGTGGCCGATGATTCACGCATCGATCTGGCCGTCTCGGCGGTGAGTCACGGTACCGGAACCGAACCGATTGCATTGCAGCTCAAAGCGAACGGCAAGGCAATCGAGGTGCGGCGCCTTGCGCCCGCGGCCGAGGGCGTGCCGGTGCACACCGTGTTTCAAGTGACGCCGGCACGCGGTTCGGCGGTCGTGTATTCGGTGGAGGTGCCGGTTCTTTCGGGTGAGCTCGTCCCCGAGAACAACACGCGCAGCGTGCTGGTCCAGCCGCCGACGCGGCAGCATCACATTCTCTTGGTCGAAGGCGCGCCGGGTTTCGAGCACAGTTTTCTCAAGCGCGCATGGGCGGCCGATTCCGGGCTCGATGTCGATTCGATCGTGCGAAAAGGCAAGAACGAACAGGGCACTGACACCTACTACATCCAAGCCTCGCAGTCGCGGAGCGACGCACTTTCGGGCGGCTATCCCTCCCGAGCGGAAGAACTGTTTGCGTACGACGCGATCGTGCTCGCGAACGTCCAATCGACACAGCTGACGCGCGAACAACAGGAGTTGACACGCGCGTTCGTGGCCAAACGCGGCGGCGGACTCCTGGTCCTGGGCGCGAGGACGTTCGTGAAACCGGGACTCAACGATACCGCACTCGAAGAAGTTCTCCCGTTACAACTGGTCGACCGGGGCGATACGGACGCCGTTCTGCCAGCGTCAACCTCGCGCGGCATGAATCGTGTGGCGCTGACGGCGGCGGGAGAGGCACATCCAATCATGCAGCTCGGGCCGTCTCTCGACGTCACGCGCCAGCGCTGGAATACGACACCGGCGCTGGCGTCGACCGTCCCCCTCGGCGGCCCGAGACCTGGAGCAAGCATACTGGCGATTACCGGCGGAGCCGGTGGCGTCGCGCGTCCGGTTCTGGCGGTGCAGCGCTTCGGAGAAGGACGTTCGTTGGTCTTTGCTGGTGAGGGTGCATGGCGCTGGCGAATGTTCCTGCCATCGACCGATCGATCGTACGACACGTTCTGGCGTCAGGCGGTCAGATGGCTTGCACTTTCGGCTGACGATCCGGTCGCGATGCGCTTGCCGGCTGCCGCCGCACCAGGTGAAAACCTGACCATTCGAGTTCTGGCGCGAGACGCGGCTTTCGTGCCTCAGTCCGACGCGGTTGTCGATGTCGATGTCACGGCGCCCGACGGCCGGCATGAGACGACTCGCGCCGCCCAGCCGCGCGAGACGCAAGAGGACGGCGCCTATGTCGCGCGCTTTCGAGCGGATGGACCAGGGGTCTACCGCGTTCACGCTGCGGCCCGCCGCGGTGCGACCACACTCGGATCCGCATCTGCGGCGATGCTTGTTGGCGGCTCCGATCCGGAGATGACCGACCCGCGTCTGAATCTACAGGTGCTGCAGCGCGTCGCCTTGCGCTCCGGCGGAGCTCTCGTCACGCCTGGGGAAACCGCAGCTCTGGACGAGCGGTTGCGCGCGGCAGTTCCGGCCGCTCGTCTCGCGGTTACCCACGAGTTATGGCACACGGGATGGTCCTTTGCCGCCATCGTGGTGTTGCTGACCAGTGAGTGGGTGTTGCGACGACGATGGGGACTGCGATGAGAGCGAGCGCGTTGATTGTGGCCGTGCTCCTGCTGACCAATCCGGTGCCCTCGTCGGCGGACCAGCGGTACGCGCTGATTGTGTCAGGGGCAGCGGGCGGACCCGAGTATGTGGCGCAGTACGATCGCTGGTCGACGCAGTTGTCGAAGACACTCATCGAGGCGCTGAAGTTCGATCCCACTCGCGTGACGGTTTTATCGGATACGTCGCGTCCGGCCGATGTGGCGACCGCGGAGAATCTTCGACGGGTGATTACGTCGATCGCGTCGCGCATGACGCGCGACGATGTCTTCTTCATCTTGTTGATCGGACACGGCACGTTCGACGGCACCGACGCAAAATTCAACCTGGTGGGCCCCGATCTCGAGTCCGCTGACTGGTCGGCGTTACTCAAGGCGGTCCCCGGACGCGCCATCCTCGTGAACACGTCTTCGGCAAGTTTCCCGTTTCTCGAGCGTCTCTCCGGACCTCGGCGCGTCATCATCACGGCAACCGATTCGCCGGCGCAGCGCTATGACACGGTCTTCCCCGAGTACTTCATCCGGGCGCTGACCGATCCGGGCGCCGATCTCGACAAGAACGAAAGAGTCTCGATCTGGGAAGCATTCGCCGCCGCGAGCTCCGCCGTCCGTCGCCATTATCAGCAGCGCGGCCAGCTCTCAACCGAGCACGCGCTTCTCGACGACAACGGCGACGGGGTGGGAAACGAAGTCACCACGCCGGGGGATGACGGATCGGTGGCCAGCCGGACCTATCTCGATGAGTCGCGTCCTGACGCGCAGCCGACCGACGAGGTGCTGTTGAAGCTGCTCCAGCGAAAGGCGACGCTGGAAGCGGAAGTCGAGGATCTGAAGATCCGCCGCCAATTCCTTCCGCCGGGCGACTATGCGAAAGAGTTCGAGCGTTTAATGATCGAGCTCTCCCAGGTGTCGCACGACATCCGGTTGCGACTCAAGACCTAGCTTGGCCGAGGCGTTCGATCTGCTTCACTCACGGCGCGTGGGGCCCCACCCCCACCCGCTCTCGCTCGGCGGTGCCGCTACGCGACGCTTCACTCCGTCGCCTCGCTCGGGCGCAGGCGCTCTCTTTTTTTACATCCAATACGCGCGCTGCGGCGGGTGACGCACTCGCCAGAAGAGGCCGATGCTCGCGCCTACGGCAAAGCCAACGATGTGCGCCCAGAATGCGACGCCGCCATTGAGCGAAGCCGCGCCCAGCGACCCCACACCGCTGAAGAGTTCTTTGATGAACCAAATGCCGAGGAAAAAGATTGCTGGAATCTCCACCATGTCCATGAAGAACAGGAGAAACACGACGGTGAGCACGCGCGAGTGCGGGTAGAGAACGAAGTAGGCGCCCATCACTCCGGCGATTGCGCCACTCGCGCCGATCATTGGAATTGTTGAGCCGGCGCTGACCAGCACCTGGCCGAGCGCGGCAGTGGCGCCGGCTGCGAGATAGAAGACGAGAAAACCGAAGTGGCCGAGCTGGTCCTCGACGTTGTCGCCGAAGATCCAGAGATAGAGCATGTTGCCGATCAGATGCATCCAGCCTTCGTGGAGAAACATGCTGGTGACGACCGACGTCCAGGTGAAGTCGGCCGGAACGACCCCAAAAATTTGCACGAAAAGCTGCAACTCCGGCCTTGACAGCTGAAGCTCATACAGAAACACGACCGAGTTCAGGATGATCAGGCCGACGGTGACGAACGGCGTCGTTCTGGACGGGATGACGTCGCTAACCGGAAACATGCGAAATATATTGTAGGAGACGATTTTGCGTTGATGCCCGACCGCCCCGTATAATCGATCTGAAGATGGCTAGACCCGAGCGGTTCCTTCGCGGATCGGTCGGCCTCCGGTTGAAGGTCGTTCTCGCGCTTTACATGTTGGCGGCAGCGTTGCTGCCGCTGGGTCACCACGATCTTGCGTGCCATATCAAGTCGACGACGCATTGCACGACCTGCGCCGTCGGATCGTCCGCCGAAGCCGCCGCTGATCCGGCCGTCCTTGCGCGTTCCTGGCTGTTCGACGCGGGTTCCCCGGTCATCGATTCTGTTGACGCACCGCACTCGGCTTCACGTCGTCCCGCTTCGGGTCGCGCTCCTCCCCTCGCCTAATCGGCGCAGTTCAGTAGCAGTTTGATCGCGGCGTTAGCCGCGGCTGGATTGGTCCAGGGCTATGTGCCTGGACAGGAGGTTCCTGTGATCGTGAACCGTCGCTCGATCGGGGGCGCGACCGCGTGCGCCGCCGCCATGGCGTTTTCCTCGTGGCTTTCGACGTCTGCCTTGGCGCAAACGCCATCGGCGGGGACAGCAACACCGCCACCTCAGCAATCGACGGATCCGCAGCAGATTCGTCAGGAACTCGATCGTCTGCGACAGGAGTTCGAGGCGATCCGCGATTCCTACGGGGCGAGGCTGGCGGCGCTCGAAGCAAAGCTTGGCGCCGCGGCGACTCAGCCGGCACCCGTCCCGCCGCTTCCCGAACCCACCGCGGCTGCGCCAGCAGCCCCGGTTTCGCCGCCAGCGCAGGCCGCCGCTCAAGCGCCGGGACAACCGGGTCAAGCCCAGGGTGTAGAAGTGCCGTCGGGCGCCGCCGGCGCCGGCGGACCGCAAGGCAGCCTCCCTGTGTATGGCGGGGCCGCTGCAAGTTCCAAGGTGTTCAATCCGGATATGGCCGTCATCGGGAACTTCATCGGGACGACCGGAGAGAACACTGTGGAATCTGCACCGTCGCTCGAGATGCACGAGGCTGAAGTGACATTCCAGGCGGTGGTCGATCCCTACGCGCGCGCGGACGTGTTTCTGTCGGCGACGCCGGAAGGCCTCGAAATCGAAGAAGGGTTTCTCACCTTGACCAGCCTTCCTGGTGGATTGCTCGCGAAGGTTGGAAAGCTGAAAGAACAGTTCGGGAAGGTCAACACGATGCACGCGCACACACTGCCGTGGGTCGACGTGCCCCTTGTGATGAAGAACTTCCTCGGCGGGGAAGAGGGCCTCAACGATTCAGGCCTGTCGGTCTCCAAGCTGCTGCTCAATCCGTGGTTCTTCCTCGAAGCGACAGGCGAGGTGTACCAGGGCAACTCCGGTCCGTTCCAGACGCACGAGCGCAACGACGTGAGCTGGCTTGGCCGCCTTCGTGGTTATCGCGACATCAACGAATCGACGAACCTCGACATCGGCATGTCGTTTACCCGTGGCCACAATGACGCGGGGTTGAATACGACGACGCGTCTATTCGGAGTCGATGCAACGCTACGCTACCGTCCACTGCGTCGCGCGATTTACCGCCGCTTCATGGCTCGAACCGAACTGATGTGGAGCGACCGCGGCCAGGATACGGGCGACGTATCCGCCTTTGGCATGTATGTCAGCGGCGACTACCAGTTTGCGCGCCGGTGGTTCGGAGGCGTGCGATTCGACCGTTCTGCTCGCGCAACCGACGCCAATCTCATCGACCAGGGGCCGTCTTTCGTTGTGACGTATTGGCCCAGCGAGTTCAGTCAGATTCGAGGGCAGTACCGGCGCACGAATTACGCGGAAGGCGTGACCTCGAACGAAGCGCTATTTCAATTCCTGTTTTCCATTGGCGCCCATGGGGCTCACGTCTTCTAGAAAGGTCAACGTTATGAAATCACGGATATTCGGCGCGGCGCTCCTCGCGGTGCTGCTGGCGAGCGCCAACGCATTTGGACAAATCAAAGTTGTCGCGACGACTCAGGACTTGGAGTCGATCGCGCGGGAGGTCGGCGGCGAGAAGATCTCGGTCGAAGGGCTCGCGAAGGGGTACCAGGATCCGCATTTTGTCGAGGCGAAGCCGACGTTCATCATCAAACTTCATTCGGCCGATCTGCTGATCGTCGTTGGACGTGAACTGGAAATCGGTTGGCTGCCTCCGCTCATCAACCAGTCACGGAATGCGAGAATTCAGCCGAATGGCGATCGATATCTCGATGCGTCACAGACCGCGAAAATTCTCGAGATTCCAACCGGTCAGATTACCCGGGCGATGGGGGACGTCCACCCGTCGGGAAATCCGCATTACTGGTTAGGGCCGGACAATGGTCGCCGCATCGCGCAGCTGATTCAGAAGAAGCTGTCCGAAATCTCTCCCGCCGATGCAGGGTATTTTGCCCAGCGCTATGCCGATTTCGATCGCAGATTGGCCGACGCCGAAAAGCGGTGGCAGGCTGCGATGGCCCCCTATAAGGGCGTCAAAGTCGTGAGCTATCACCGATCGTGGCCGAACTTTACCGACGCCTTCGGGCTGGACGTCATCGGCTACGTCGAACCGAAACCCGGTATTCCGCCGTCGCCGTCGCACACGCTTGAACTCATTCAGGAAATGAAGCGGCAGAACGTCAAACTGATAATCATGGAGCCGTATTTTGATCGCAAGACCCCGGATGCGATCGCGCGGGAAACCGGCGCGAAAGTGATGGTGCTTGCGCCATCCGTTGGCGGCGTCAAAGAAGTGACCGATTACTTCAAGCTCTTCGACTACGACATCAATCTGGTCGTGAATGCAATCAAACAGGCAGGAGCCAAATAGCCATGGACGTCACGATTCTGTCGTTTCTGGCCGCACCGTTCGTCGCCAGTCTCGTGATCGCGGGGATTCACGCCTACCTCGGAGTTCACGTTGTCGAACGAGGCGTCATCTTCGTCGACCTCTCGCTCGCCCAGATCGCCGCGTTCGGCGCGACGATCGCAATCCTGCTGCCGTGGTCTGACGGCGATCCGCATTCACCGGACGTGTATTGGGTGAGCCTGCTCTTCACGTTTATCGGTGCCGGAATCTTTTCAACGATCCGCAGCCGGCACGCACGCATCCCCCAGGAAGCCATCATCGGTATTTCCTACGCGGTTGCTTCGGCGGCGACGGTCGTTGCGATGAGCAAGTCCACCGCCGAAGGCGAGCATCTGAAGGACATGCTGGTGGGCAACATCCTCGCCGTGTCGTGGGAAGAGGTGGGGAAAACGGCTCTTCTCTACGCGATCATCGGCGCATTCCACTGGGTTTTCCGTAAGAAGTTCCTGGCGATTTCGATGGATCACGACCAGGCCGAAGGGTCGGTCAAATCGGTGCGGCTCTGGGATTTCCTCTTTTATGCCTCATTCGGATTTGTGGTGACGCGGTCGGTCGCGATCGCCGGAGTACTTCTTGTTTTCTGCTACCTGATTGTGCCGTCGGTGGCCGCCATGTTGTTTTCAGATCGAATCGGTCCACGGCTCGCGATTGGCTGGGCAATGGGCACAATCGTTTCCGCGCTCGGTGTGTACTTGTCGCTCACCTGGGACCTACCGACCGGCGCGACGATCGTGTGCACGTTCGGATTCGTTCTGATTCTAATGGCGATCGTACGTGTGCTCGTGCCGCGGCGCTCGCCGCTCGCTGTCCGCGCGAGTCGGACGGCGTGAGCGGCCGTAACTTATAATTTTCCGGATGCAGTGTCGGAATTGCGGAACTGAGATCGCCGACAAGGCGATTGTTTGCTACCGGTGCGGCGTTGGAACGACCGAACCCGTGAGAAAGCCGGCTCCGCTCCCGACGCGGGGAGGTGGACCGCCACTCTGGGCAGGGATTCTTCCACTGCTGCTGGCACTTCTTCTTCTGGCTGGCGCGCAGGCGTCCGGGTATCCCCGCGAAGCAGAAATCGGTGCGGCGGTGCTCGCCGCAGCTGGCATCGTGATGGTGATCACTCGCATCGCACGCCGCCGCTGAGTTACACTCCCCGCATGCCAGAGGCCCGACTGGAAGTCACAGACGCGCTCGGCCGGCGCGTCGTTCCGGTGGCGAAAGCGCCATTCGAGATTGGCCGCCGGGAAACCAACGACTTGCGTCTCGCCGGCAGCGAAGTATCCCGCGATCACGCCGAAATCGTCCTGGATCCCAGTGGCACGTATGTATTGAAGGACCGGGCGTCCCGGTACGGCACGTACGTGAACGGCGATCAGGTGACCGAGCATTCACTCGTCCACGGCGACCGGATTCGCCTCGGGAGAAGCGGCGGCGCCGAGATGGTCTTTCTCGTCCGCGACACGGATACCGTCGAGGAGAAATCGCCAACCACAACGGCGATCGGGGATCTGCGCCAGATTGGTGCGTTGCTGGAAGGGTTGCGCGCCCTCGGGTCGGGCCGGGTGCTCGACGACGTGCTGTCGCTGGTGCTGGATTCTGCGATCGATGTGGGGGGCGCCGAACGCGGGTTCATCATGCTGGCGAACCTCAGCGCCGAACTTGAATTCAAGATGGCCCGGGCCCGAGGACGCATCACGTTATCGGGCGGCAGCTTCGAGACGAGCAGAAAAATTCCGGAAGAGGTATTTCGAACCGGCGAGGCGAAGATTGTCGCGGATCTGCTCGACTCGGGCATCGTGAATCTCCACGGCGGCACCGTCGCGCTCGGGATCCGCAACGTGTTGTGCGTTCCACTCCGGCTCGTCCGATATCTCGATAAAGCCGAAGCCGCCGACGAGCGCGACAAGCGCATTGGCGTTCTGTATCTTGACAGCCGTCAAAAAGGCACGCTCCTCTCCAGTTCGACACGCGCAGCGCTTGAAACGCTCGCAACCGAAGCGGCCGTCGCGATCGAAAATGCCCGCCTCTATCGCGAAACGATGGAGAAGGCCAAGATGGAGCAGGAGATGCGGATCGCGGCGGAGATCCAGCAGGCGCTGCTCCCCAAGATGGCGCGTGCCGGCACGTTTTTCAGCGCCGCGGCGGCCTCGATTCCGTGCCGTTCCATCGGCGGCGATTTTTACGACTACGTCGATCTGCCGCACGGCGCCATGGGTTTCGCCCTCGGCGACGTGGCCGGCAAGGGCCCCCCTGCGGCCCTCCTGAGCGCCATGATGCAGGGCATCTTTGCCGCGCAGGCGGCGTCAAGCGACTCGCCGTCGCAGACCATCGGTCGGGTAAACCTGGCGCTGTATCGGCGCGGCATCGAGTCACGATTCGTGACGCTGATGTATGGCGCCATGAACCCGGACGGCCGGTTGACCTACTGCAACGCCGGGCACAACCCACCACTCATCATCTCGCCAGGCGACTCGGCGCAGAAGGTGCGCCGCCTCGAATGCGGCGGCCCCATCGTCGGGCTGTTCGATGCCGCCACCTTCGATGAAGAGACGGTCACGCTTCAGCCCGGCGACTGGCTGATCGTGTTCAGCGACGGCGTGTCGGAAGCGATGTCGGCAAGCGGCGACGAGTACGGCGAGAGTCGGATTGTGACCGTGGTCGAGCGCAACAAGGAACTCGAGCCGCGGCAATTGCTGGAAGCGCTTTTTGCCGATGTTCGCGAGTTTACCCGAGGCGCGCCGCAAAGCGACGATATCACCGCGATGGTGTTGCGGTACGGGATCTGAGGGTGCAGGCGCTTCTGCGGCGGCAGCGGATTGCGGTAGCGGCCTGGATGGTCCTCGCCGTCGCCCTGTGGAACGGCATCTTTGAAATGATGGTCGTGCGCGGTGTGAAAGAGTACCTGTTTCGTGCGGCACAGCACGAGACGGGCCGAAGACCCTTCACACCGATTGCAGAGGTGATGGATCCCGCAATCTTCCATGCCACATGGGTGGCCACGCTGTGGACATCCATCGTACTGCTTGCGGCGCTCCTGACGATTCGCGCGTTTCATGCACCCGCTCATTCACGACTGGAATCGCACGGCTGATCACCCGCGCCGGACCGTCATGCTCGATGACGAGACGCTGCGCGATGGGTTGCAGTCCCCGTCCGTCAGGTGCCCGACCATCGAGCAGAAGCTCGAAATCCTTCACTTGATCGATCGCCTGGGTATCGACACGGCCGATATCGGTTTGCCCGGGGCAGGACCGCACGTCGTCCGCGATGTCGAGCGGCTGGCGCGCGAGATCGTTTCGCAGAGACTCGGCGTCAAGGCGAATTGCGCGGCGCGGACGGTCATTGCCGACATCAAGCCAGTCGCAGAAATCTCGCAACGCACCGGGTTGGCCATCGAGTGCTGCGCGTTCATCGGCTCCAGCCCGGTGCGTCAGTACGCGGAAGGGTGGACCATCGACCAGCTGCTTCGACTGACGGAAGCGGCAATCACGTTTGCCGTCCGCGAAGGCCTCACCGTCATGTACGTGACCGAGGACACGACCCGCGCCGATCCAGACACGCTTCGACGGTTGTACTCGACCGCTATTCGCGCTGGCGCGTCACGTGTGTGCGTGTCCGACACCGTCGGGCATGCGACCCCGGACGGCGCGGCGGCGGTCGTCCGCTTCATCGCCGGAGTCGTCGAAGAATGTGGTGGCGGCGTTGGGATCGACTGGCACGGGCACCGTGATCGCGACTTTGCGGTCAGCAACTCACTGGCCGCGCTGGAGGCTGGGGCAACGCGACTGCACGGCGCTGCGATCGGCATCGGCGAGCGCGTGGGGAACACGCCCATGGACACGCTGCTCGTCAATCTCGTGTTGATGGGTTATCTCGATCGCGATCTCTCGGCCCTGGTCGAGTATTGCGACGCCGTCTCGAAGGCCACCGGCGTGCCGATCCCTCCGAACTATCCGATCGTCGGCAAGGACGCATTCCGTACGGCGACCGGTGTGCATGCGGCGGCGATTGTGAAAGCCGTGCGAAAGAACGACCACGAGCTTGTTGATGCGGTGTATTCCGGAGTGCCCGCCGCGCTCGTTGGTCGCGAACAGGAAGTCGACGTCGGACCGATGTCGGGACGGTCGAATGTGATCTTCTGGCTCGAGAAACGTGGCCTCACGGCCAGTGATGACGTCGTCGATCGGATTCTCGCGGAGGCCAAGCAGTCCGATGCGGTGCTGAGTGAGGAGACGATCAAGGCTGTCTTGCGCGGTTGACGGATGGAGATCGGCGCCGCGACGCTCACCGCTCTTTATCTCTTTGATGTCGCCGAACACATCGATCTGGCAGGTTTGCGACAGATCATTGGCACAGCCTCCGAGGCGCGCCTGACGTCGAAGGCGGCCGCCTCTGCCTACCTTCGTTACCACACGCCGCCCCTTGTCGCCGACGGCGAGACGCTCGGTTTCACCGCGATCGATGGGTTCCGGACGCGACTCAAGTTCTTCGACTACGGCGTGATCTCACTCGCGCTGACGCGCACGTTTCGCGGGTCGTGGGCCGATCTGGTCGAGAGCAGCCATCGCTATATCGAGAACGCGTCGCTCGAAGCGCAATCGGACGCGGCCGTTCGGACCATCCTCGAACGATGTCAAGCCGCGGTCACGCGGGCGCGTGCCACGTTTCTTTCGGAAGACTACCTGGTCGTCGCCGTACATCAACTCGAGGGTGCCGGGTTGGCCAGCGAACTCGTCGACGCGCACGGTGGGCAGATCGCGCAGCTGCTGCGTGGTGAGGCACAGCCTCTCAGTTCGCAGGAGCAGGAGGAGGTTCTTCGCGTCCGACTGTCGTATCTCGCCACCGATCTCGTCGTGCCGACGTGGAATGCCGCATTCGTCTACGACACCGAACCTGGCGCCGCGGCCACGCTGGAGCTCCTCGAGTTCGCCAACTCGCAGCTGCTCGAATTTCGCTATCACGACGCGCTCCTCGATGCCGAACTGGCCCGCATCTATCCGCAGCTTCAGCGCACGAGCTGGTGGAACAACCTGATGGGACGCGGCACGGCACGGGCGGCCACCCAGCTCCATTCGCTCTTCATCGACATCAACGAGATCACCGATCGGACCGAGAACGCGCTGAAGATCGTCGGCGACATCTACGCGGCGCGCTTACTGGCGCTCGTGAGCGCACGCTTGGGCATCGCGCGCTGGAAGGCGAGCGTCAAGGACAAGCTGGAGACGCTCGACGGCATTTACCGCTTCGCCGTGGAGCAGGTCGCCATCTCGCGCGGGCAGTTTCTGGAACTGACGGTCGTCTTGATCCTCATCCTGGAACTGGTGTTGTTCATGATTGGGGTGATGAAGTGATGGAGGTCTCAGTCAACATTCTTCACTGTCACGCTGCGATCATGGGCTTAAGGACAACAGAGAAAGGGAGACTTGATCGCAGTGTGATTGTGAACGTCGTTGATTGAGGTCAGCGAGCGCCGCGCGCATCGATCGTTTCGAGTGCCGGCAACGCCGCGAGCAGGACGTCGCCAACAGCCTGGAGACTCGATGCCGCGACATTTTCGAGCGTGTCGTACTGGGTATGCCAGAAGCGGGACGTCGCATCAGGGTATTCGAGATCGATGATGTCCACTGAGGGGACGCCGGCGGCAAGGAACTCGATGTGATCGTCTTCGATCGGCGTGATCTCCGACACGAACTCGCGGCGGCTCAGCTTGGTTGCCGCCGCCCAGATCGCATCGGTCAGGGCCGGCGTCGAGTTCGCTTCGCGCTTGATGATCAGGTTGCGGTCGCCAATCATGTCCACCAGGATAAACGCCCGGATGTTGCCAAGCGTCCCGTTTTGCCGCGCAGCCTCGACGTAGTGCCGGCTGCCGTAGGTGTGATCGGTACCCTGCCACTCGCCGACGGCTTCTTCGCCGTCGAGGAACAACAGTTCGATCTGCACCCGGTTCGGCCGTCCCTTCAGCGAGCGCCCCAGCTCGATCAGGAACGCCGCGCTCGATCCGCCGTCGTTGGCGCCGACGAATGTGAACTCCTTGAACAGTTTCGTGTCGTAGTGGCCGCCGATGACGAGCCGGTCGGTCGACTTTGCCGCGTCGGCCGCCGGGAATGTCGCTCTCAGGTTCACCATTTTCACGCGACCATGCGGCGTCATCGCGTCGAACGGCTGTTCCTCGACGTTGATGCCAAGCGTTTGAAGCTCTTTGCGGATGTAGTCGCGGGCGGACTGCGCGCCGGGCGTACCGGCGACGCGCGGCCCAATGGCGACCAGCTGACGGACGTCTTCGAAAGCGCGCTGGCCGTTGAATTTCGGAGTCGCCGGCTGTGCCGCGTGCAGGCACGCAACCGAGGCCAGAATCGGGAACAGAGCACCGAGGAGTTTACGCATGAGCGCAGCTCAGCGTCTCTTCTCCCGGCTCAGATACTCGCGTTTCTGCGGCCCGGAATAGATCTGCCTCGGGCGGGCGATCTTCTGTTCGGGGTCGGTCAGCATCTCTTCCCACTGCGCGATCCATCCCGCCGTCCGCGGAATCGCAAACAACACCGGGAAGATCGACACGGGAAACCCCATCGCCTGGTAGATCAGCCCTGAATAGAAGTCGACATTCGGGTAGAGCTTCCGCGAAATGAAATAGTCGTCGGACAGCGCGATCCGTTCCAGTTCCAGCGCAATGTTCAAAAGTGGATTGCGCCCCGTCACCTCGAAGACCAGATCCGCAATCCGTTTGATGATCGTTGCCCGCGGATCGTACGACTTGTAGATGCGATGACCGAATCCCATCAACCGGCCTTCTCCGGCCTTGACCCGCTTGATGAAGGCCGGGACTTTGTCGAGCGATCCGATTTCGGTCAGCATCCTGAGCACGGCTTCGTTCGCGCCGCCGTGCAATGGTCCATAAAGAGCGGCCGCCGCGCCGGCCAGCGACGAGTAGGGATCGGCATGCGAGCTGCCAATACCGCGCATTGCATGGGTACTGCAGTTCTGTTCGTGATCGGCATGCAGGATGAACAGCACGTCGAGCGCTCGCTCGAGGACCGGGTGCGACTTGTACCTCGGTTCGGTCATCCTGAACAGCATATTCAGAAAATTGCCGGCAAAACTCAGCTCGTTATCCGGCAGCACGTACGGCCGGCCAATCGTGTGCCGGAACACATACGCGGCGATGCTCGGCACTTTGGCAATGAGCCGAATCGTCTGCAGCCGTCGTGACGCCGGATCGAAGATGTTCTTGGCGTCGGGATAAAACGTCGAGAGCGCGCCGACCGCGCTCAGGAACATGCCCATCGGGTGGGCGTCGTAGCGAAACCCCTCGAGAAACTTCTTGATGTTCTCGTGGAGCATCGTGTGTCGCGTGATTTGCTGGGTCCACTGCTCGAATTGCGCGACGGTCGGCAGTTCGCCGAAGAGCAGCAGATACGCCGTCTCGAGGTAGTCGCTGTGTTCGGCCAGTTGCTCGATCGGGTACCCGCGGTACATCAGGATTCCGCGGTCGCCGTCGATAAACGTGATCTTGCTGCGACACGCGGCGGTATTCGTGAACGCCGGATCGTAGGTCATCATTCCGAACTCGTCCGGGTTGACTTTGATCTGGCGAAGGTCCATCGCGCGAATGGTGTTGTCCTGGATCGGGACCTCGTACGTCTTGCCGGTTCGATTGTCAGTGATGCTCAGCGTGTCGGCCATGTTTACTCGGCGTCCTCGTCGTCAACCGGCAACGGCGGTCCCGGAACCCGGTAGTCACCCGAGATCCACCGTCCGAGATCGGCGAGCTTGCAGCGCTCGCTGCAGAACGGCCGCCATGCGGGGTCGACCGGCCGCCGGCGGCAGTACGCGCACACCGATTGTGGCTGCACCATGTGCAACCTGCCTATTGTATCTGATGAATACTGGACGGACCGTTTCGGAACTTGCCGGAAACAGCTCCGCGTCGCTTTTGGGTCTTCGGGTTTTTGGTTCTAGGACTTTCGCTCGTAGTTCAGGTGCCTGAGTTGTGGTGACAACCAAAGACTCAAAACCAGAAACCAAAACTCAACACCAAAAACTCAACACCAAAAACTCAAAACGGACAATCGTAAGGTCTAAAGATCAAGCCTCGTTGATGTGATGCCGGACGTCCTTTGCGAGCACCATGAAGATGACGTCCTCGGCGATGTTCGTGGCGTGGTCGCCGATTCGCTCGAGGTGACGCGAAATGAGAATCAGGTCGAGCGCCGGCTCGATCGTCGCGGGATCCTTCAACATGAAATCGAGCAGTTCGCGGAAGACCTGCGTCTTCAGTGCGTCGAGTTCATCGTCGGCATCGAGCACTCGCTGCGCCAGTGCCGTGTCACGTCGGACGTATGCGTCCAGGGCATCCCGCAGCATGGATTGTGCGAGCGACGCCATCCGGGGAATGTCGATGAGTTCCTTCACCGGCGCGTGACGCATGTAGCGGGCGACGGCCTCGGCGATGTTGATCGCGAGATCGCCGACCCGTTCGAGATCGGTGTTGATCTTGACCGCTGACACGATCGCCCGCAGATCCACCGCCATCGGCTGATGAAGCGCCAGGAGCGTGAAACAGCGGTTGTCGATTTCGATGTGCAGCTGGTTGATCGGGCGATCGCCGTCGATGACGCGCGCGATCGCATCCATGTCGCGCCGGACCAGGCCTTCGACCGCGGTTCGCACGCGATCCTCGGCAAGGCCGCCCATTTCGAGAAGTCGGGTCTTGAGCTGCTCGAGATCGGCCTGAAAGTGTCGCGTCGTGGTTTCTGACATACCTAAGAACTGCTTGCCGGCATCCGGTGTCCGGGATCCGAACCGCGGTCTGAAGACCGCGGCCTACAGACCTGGTCCTGGCGCCGAAAACGTGTAGGCCGAGGTCTTCCGTCTACGCCAAGGCCCCGGCGGACCGCCGTAGCTTTAGCGAAGCCTGGTCAGACCCGGCACGATTATCCAAATCGTCCTGTTACGTAATCTTCGGTCAGTTTCTCCGCGGGATTCGTGAAGATGCGCTCGGTTGGCGCGTACTCGACGAGCTTTCCCAGCCAGAAAAACGCCGTCCGATCTGACACTCGTGCCGCCTGCTGCATGTTATGCGTGACGATCACGATCGTATACGTGGATTTCAATTGATACACCAGCTCCTCGATCCGCTGCGTCGCGATCGGGTCGAGCGCGGATGCTGGTTCGTCCATCAGCAGGATCTCCGGCTTGATCGCCAGCGCCCGCGCAATACACAGCCGCTGCTGTTGCCCTCCCGACAAGGCCAGCGCCGAATCATGCAGCCTGTCCTTGACTTCGTCCCAGAGGGCCGCAGCCTTCAAGCTTTCCTCGACGCGCGCCTGGAGCGCCGCGCGCCCGCGCGCCAGGCCATTGATGCGAAGTCCGTACGCGACGTTGTCGAAAATCGTTTTCGGGAACGGGTTCGATTTCTGAAAGACCATTCCGACGCGCCGTCGGAGCGCCACCACATCAGTCGACGGACCGTAAATATCCGTGCCGTCGATGAGGACGCTTCCTTCCACCCGGGCACCCGCAATAATGTCGTTCATGCGGTTGAGGGTTCGCAGAAACGTACTCTTGCCGCACCCAGAAGGCCCGATGAATGCCGTCACCACGTTCGGTTGAATGCCCAGCGAGATGTCTTCGAGCGCCCGCTTATGGCCGTAGTAGAAGTTCAGATTGCGAACATCAATTTGCGGCGGACGATCCGTCGTCCTGGCAACGTCCGTGGAGTTGACCGAAACCTGCGGCAGGGGTGATTGGACAGGAGACATGCCGACACCTAAGAGTATCGGCCGGCCGTTTCACGCGAATTTCCTGGTTGTAAATTTCATGTAACGGAGGCGCCTGCCGGCTGCGAGCTGGCGTCCGAATCCGCGAGAAATGCTCCTATTTGGCGCCGGAGTTCGTCCTGGATGACTTCCACCTTGCGTTTCGCGTCCAGTACGCGAAAGCCGAACTCATCGGCCATCGAGTTGTACTCGCGCAGCAGCGAGCGCTGGTAGGCACGGAAGCTCTCGTAGATGTCGTCGCCGAGCTTCATATCCATTCCCGATTCCCAGAAGTCCATTCCGCGCGACTGCAGCACGCGCCGAATCAGTGCCTTCTCGTCGATCTTGAGATAAAAAACCAGGTGGGGCGCGATGGCGAATCCGTACAGGTTACGCATCCACGTCCTGTCGACACCACGGACGCCGGCGCGCGCCATTGCCGTGAAGATGTAGCGGTCTGATAGGACGATGAACCCCGCCTTGAGCGCCGGGATGATTTCCTTTTCGAGCCGGTCCGCGAAGTCCGTCGCATACAACAGCACGAACGTCAGCTTGTTCAGCGTGTTGCTCGCCTTCGCGAGCTCGATGGTCGGCTGCATCAGTTCGGAACGGGTCCATCCGGTCTCGATCACCCCGTATCCCTGCACCTCGAGCCATTCGCGCAGCAGGCTGATCTGAGTCGAACGACCGACGCCGTCGGTTCCTTCGATCGCGATAATCTTCCCGGGATAACCGTCGATCGGGAGATAGGGGATGCCGTTGCCGTAGTAGCTGCCCGGCCGAATGAGGGTTTCGGCGTCAGGCGAGTTGTTCGTCAAGCTGTTCATCGGTTTCCTCGATCGCCAGGTGCTGCGACACCAGCTTGCGGAACGTACGCTGCTGTTCGGTAATGCTACCGACCGCGTTGACGACGCTCAAGCCGAACTCCTCGACCAGCCGGTCGTACTCGTCGAGCACCTTGCCCTGGAAGATGCGGAAGCTCTCAATCGCGTTCGAACTCCACCCCATGTCCATTCCCGCCTCGTAGAACTTCAGCTTCACGCGCCGAGCCATGAGCCGGTCAGTCGACACTTCGATCGGGACGCGGAAGTAAACCGCGAGATCGGGTTTCACGGCGAAGCTGTAAAGTTCGCGGAGCCAGCGCCGGTCGACACCGCGCGCAGCGTCACGAGCGAATGCGGTATATGCGTATCGATCCGCGAGCACGATCATGCCCGCCTTCAGCGGCGGAACGATGTTGTAGAGGAGACGATCGGCGAAGTCGGTCGCGTGAAGCAGGCTGAAGGTCATCGGCGTGAGGGAATTCTTCTTCTTTCCAGTCTTCGTCGCGGCCTTCACGAGCGCCGACGAGTTCCATTCTGTCAGGACGACAGGATGTCCCGCTGCGCTAAGCCATTTTGCGAGCAGGGCGAGCTGTGTGGTTTTTCCTGACCCGTCGATTCCCTCGACCACGAACAGTTTTCCCGGGTAATCGTGCGGCGTCGTCAGGTTGTTCAGCATGTGATGGTTGATCCTTGTACGCGCCTGAGACTTCGAAACGAATCGGCAGCGCCAGCGCCTGTTCGAGCGGGGCAACGTGACGATGTGCGGCCCACAGTTCGAGTTCCGCGTCGCCGTTGGCCCGCAGCCGGGCGAGATAATCGTCGCCCCGGGGGAACAGATCGATGCCGGCAAGCGCCTGCGCGTGACTGCGATCGAGTCCTTCGGCGAGCCTCACAATCGCCGCGAGCACGCGAACCGTCGTGCGAAGACTGCCGTTGAGGTCCCCGTATCCCTCGTGGGATTTCTTCGGTGTCGCCTGGCGATGGTACCGCGCGATCAGCGCGATGACCTCGATTTCCTGCGGATCGAAGCCCCGCAGATCTCCATTCTTGATCAAGTAATACGAATGGCGATGATGCCGATCGTAGCTGATGTGTACGCCAATGTCATGCAGCAGCGCCGCGTATTCCAGCCACTCGCGCTCACGATCGCCCAGGCCGTGCACACTGCGTGTTTGATCGAAAATGCTGAGCGCAAGGCGCGCGACCTGCTGCGCATGTTCGGACCAGTAGCCACAGCGTTCTCCCAATTCGACGATGCTGCGGCGGCGAACGTCGGGGTAACGCTCGACCTTGCGGATGCGCGCGCTGTTGCGGTGGATGTAGTCGAGGACGAGCCCTTCACGCAGGGCCAGATCGCAGAGCGTCAAGTGTTCGGTGCCGAGGCCGCGCAGGATCGTGTCGAGCAGAACCGATCCGCCAACGCTGAGATCCGCTCGTCGCGGATCCATTCCCGGCATGCTCAGCCGCTCTTCGATATCCACTTCCACGAGCCGCTTCCGCAAGCGATGGATCGCCTTCGCACTGACCCGCTGATTCCTGATGTCCTGCGGCGGTGTGCCTTTCTCGTCGGCAATCGCAAGAGCACCGAGACTGAGAATGGTTCCCGATGTCCCGATCACGCGATCGAATCCGGCTTGCGCGATCTGTTCGAGGTACGCGCCCATTTCTTTGTTGAGATGTTTGACCAGCCGGCGCTCGTCGTGCGCCGACAAAGGGTCGGTCTTGACGAACCGCTCCGTGAGACGGATGACGCCGGTCTTGAAGCTCTTGCCGAGCGTCAGGTGCGTCGCGGTGCCGAGCGTCACCTCGACACTCCCGCCGCCGATGTCGATCACGACGGCGGTGCTGCCTCCGACGTCGACCCCGTATCCCGCCGCGAGGTGAATCAGCCGCGCTTCCTCGGTCCCCGAAATGACCTTGATCCGGATGCCTGTCTGCCGACCTACCTCGGCAATGAAGTCTCCGCCGTTCTCGGCTTCGCGGGTGGCGCTGGTCGCCGATGCGATAATTTCGTCAACCTTGTTCGATTCAGCCAGGCGCTTGAACTTGGCGAGCGTCTGCAGGGCGGCCGACATCGCGGACTGCGTCAGGTTCCTGCCGTCCAGCCCGCCAGCCCCGAGGCGGACCATATCCTTTTCGCGGTCAATCACTTCGAAGGAGAGGTCGGGGCGAACCTTGACCACGATCATGTGGATCGAGTTGGTCCCGATGTCGATGGCAGCAATGCGCATGCGATGGGGGGCAGCTCAACCGGTCCGGCTCTTGCTTGTTACACGGCGGATATATACTTGCGGACTCGGCAGCAAATGAAAGGTTCGATTGGTCGCCATCCTACCATGAACACTCGCGCTCCCCGTGTAACGACCGTGCTACTTCAGCGGCTTGCCCGAGCCCTGAAACGACACTTGCCTCAAGCAGTTGCGGGCAACGATCTGGGGGTTCATCAGGCACGCGTGACATCGCGGCGTCTGCGCGAGGCGGTGCCGGTGCTGGCGACAGGTCTCTCGGGTAGCAAGGCCGGCAAGGCGCAGCGAAAGATCCGCCGCTTGACACGCGCGCTTGGAAGCGTTCGAGAACTCGACGTCACGGTTCAGCTGCTGGATGAGCTGGCACGCTCGCCCTATGTGTCGCGCGACGCTGTCGAAGACGTGCGGGCGCGTGTCATGAAAGAGCGTGACGCGAAACGCAAGGCGATGATCGAGCGGCTTGAAGACGTGAACTTCGACAAACTCGATCGCCGGCTGGCATCCGTCGGTACTGCACTGAACGAAGCGACGTCGGAACCGTGGCGGAAGGCGCTTGCGGCCCGGCTGCTGCGACGATCGCGGCATCTCACGTTGGCGATGAGCGAGGCTGGTCAGATGTACGCGCCCGAGCGACTGCACGCGGTGCGGATTGCGGCGAAAAAACTGCGTTACGGTCTGGAACTCGCCGTCGGCAGCGGATTGAAGCAGGGGGCCCCCCACGTGCGCACGATCAAGCGCGCTCAGGAATTGCTTGGCAAACTTCACGACCTGCAGGTCCTGCAGACCCATGTGGCAGCGGTGCAGGCGGAGCCGCGGACAGGCCGGTCCCAGTCGCGCGCGGCCCTGGAAAACCTCGCGCGCCAGATCGAAGATCAGTGCCGCCTCCTGCACGGCCGCTACGTCGCCTCCGCGGGGACTTTGCGCGAGGCGGCTATCGCGGTGCGCAAAGTGATCGTTCCACAGCTTGCGCATCCGCCGCGGCGCGCGCGCTCGATCAAGATGACGCTTTCGCCGCCGGCCGTCGCGCGGGCCGCCGCAGGAGATCGCTGAGGGTGGCGACATTGGAGCTGTATCTGATTCGACATGGCATCGCGGCCGAACGCGGCGAAGACTTTCCCGACGATTCGAAGCGGCCCTTGACCAACGCCGGCATCTCCCGATTGCGGAAAGAAGCGAAGGCGCTCGATGCGCTCGGCGTGGCATTCGATCACATCATTACCAGCCCGCTGGTACGCACGAAACAGACCGCCGACATTTTTGCGGAGGTGTTGAAGTCAAAGCCGTCGGTGTCGCAGAGCGACGCGCTCGCGCCCGCAGGCACCTCGACCGCCGTCGTCCAGGAGCTGGCGAAACATATGCGCAAAGGGCGCCTTGCGCTGGTCGGTCACGAGCCGAACATCGGCGAACTGGCGGCGCGCCTGATTGGCGCCCGGATGCCGTTTGAGTTCAAGAAGGGGGCGATCTGCCGGATCGATTTCGAGGTATTGCCCCCGAAGGGTGTGGGCCAGCTGCGATGGTTCGTGACCTCGCGCATGCTTCGCGAAATCGCCTGAAAGGGGCGGTTCACCCCGCTGCCTGTCCCTGATTGCGTCCAGACGTCCCGTAACCGCACAACTCTAAACCAGTCTTCAAGAAACACCGTCTAAGCTCGCCGAGATGCCGGAGTGGAGGCCGGCAGCTCGTTCCATCCAGGATGAGGGCCCCGTCCACCCGCGGAGGTCCCGATGCGAGTTCTCTCGAGCGTTCTCGCGTGTGCGCTGGTTCTGATGTTTGCGCGGCCGGCCGATCCGGCGAGCGAGTTCGCGCCGATGACGGAGTCGGAGGCCCGCGCTGTCATGGCGGCGGCGGATCGTCACGTTCGCGCCGCTGACAGGGTGATGGCCGACGTCATCACCTCGGGGCTGCGACGGTCGGGCACGTTCGCACATCTCGTGCTCGCGTTGAACAGGAGTGACGTGATCGTCTACATCGAGAGCGGTCGGGTCCTGCCGACATCGATTGTGGGTCGATTGCTCCTGGCCGCAGGTCCCGAAGGCACGCGATACCTGCGCATCCAGGTGAGCGGCCATCCGAGATCGAACGACATGATCGCGCTCGTCGGTCACGAACTGCGACATGCGCTCGAAGTCGCGGAATCCCCCGAGGTTCGTGACGAAGCCGGTTTGATCGCGTTGTACCAGCGCATCGGCCACCCGACCAGCACCGGCGCGATGCATCAGTACGACACGCTCGCGGCTCAGGACACGGGGCGGCGGGTGAAGGCTGAGCTCAAAGGGTGAATACTGAAAATGCTGATTGCTGATTTTTGATTGCTGATTGAAGAGCTCGCCGTTTTTCCATCAACAATCAGCAATTCACAATCAGCAATTTCAGATCACACCGCGACTCCCGCCCTCACCTGAGCTCCCTTCGGCACGATGATGATGCCGTTGCGGATGTAGAAGCCGTCACCGTCCGCATGATCGACGCCGGCGTCGTTGACGAGCCGGACACTGTCAGCGATCCGCGCGTTCTTGTCGACGATCACGCGATCGAGTACAACGTCCCGCCCGATGCCGAGCGCGACGGCGCTGGCCGCCAGTTCCTCCTCGTAGAAGTCGGCACCAAGCAGGACGGAGCGCGTGATGCGCGCGCCGCTTCCAACGCGCGTGCGGATGCCGACCACCGACTCGCGAATGTCGCAGCGATCCAGATAACAGCCTTCCGCCACGATCGACGCATCGATTCGGCAGTCATACGTGCGCGTGCCCGGCAGAAAGCGCGCGTGCGTGTAGATCGGACGCCGCGGGTGGAAGAAATCGAATGGCGCCGTCCGCTCGGTGAGCTGAATGTTGGCGCGGTAGAACGCATCGATCGTGCCGACGTCGGCCCAGTAGCCACGAAAGACGTACGGATTGACGACATGGTTCGAGAGCGCTTTGGGGATGATCTCCTTGCCGAAGTCGATCCCCGGCTGGTCGAGAATCTCGAGCAGCACTTCGCGCGAGAAAACGTAAATCCCCATTGACGCGACGAACGGTTTGTCCGCCGTCACACCGCCGGTCATGATCGAACCGCGCGGAACACTGCTGCGTATTTCGGCGAGCCGTTCAGGTGTTGGTTTTTCCTCGAATCCGCCGATCTGTCCGCGTTCGTCGAACCTGAAGATCCCCATCTCGGTCGCATCCGCTGCGGTCACCGGCTGCGCGGCGATGGTGATGTCGGCGCGGCTCTCGATGTGCGAATCGAGCAGTTCGCAGAAGTCCATGCGATACAAATGATCGCCCGCGAGTATCAAGTAGTGCTCGGCATCATGTCCCACGAAGTGGCGGGCCGCCTGTCGAACCGCGTCCGCGGTTCCCTGAAACCAGTCAGAGCTCTCCGGCGTTTGTTCTGCTGCAAGCACCTCGACGAATCCATCCGAAAACATGTCGAGCCGATAGGTCTGCGCGATGTGGCGATTGAGCGAGGCCGAATTGAACTGCGTCAAGACGAAGATGCGTTTCAGTCCCGCATGCAGGCAGTTGCTGATCGGGATGTCGATCAATCGATATTTCCCGCCGAGCGGGACGGCAGGTTTCGAGCGCATGTGCGTGAGCGGAAACAGGCGGGTTCCGCGGCCGCCACCGAGGATCAAGGTGAGGACGTCGTTCATGCCTCCATCTTAATCGTTTCGCGCCATCCCGCCATCTGATAGAGCCGCCGACACTTGTGGCTGTTAACGATCTATTTACATGCTGTTTACACCGACCGGGTCCCGCTCTGGAGTACAAGATCCGATAAACAACGTCCAATCAGATCAAACCACATGATGTTCAATACAGAACTGAGCTACGCAGGTCACAGCCGGCGCTTTGTCCTTGGACACCTGCCGGTGGGCGGATGGGAACTTCTCATTGAGGAAGATGACGCGGTGGTGAGCCGCGTTCGCTATACCGACTGGCACCGGGTTGAGCGTGCCCTCGATTCGATCAATCGGCGCGTGTCGGAGCTGGAAGCGCGCGGGTGGAGGCCGCGTGAAGAAAGGCACAAGGTAGAAGGCAAAAGGTAGAAGTAGCTTTACCTTTCTATTCGACGAACCGATAGCCCAGTCCGACAACCGTTTCAATTTGCTGGCCCGCCACTCCGAGCTTCGCGCGGAGCCGTCCGACGTGGACGTCGACCGAGCGCGTCTCGATGAAACGTTCGTAGCCCCACACGCGCTCGAGCAACCGATCGCGCGATAGCACGCGATTGCGGTTGTCGACGAGGAATCGAAGCAGTTCGAATTCACGTCGAGTCAGGCGAACTGCTTCGCCATCGACAGCAATCGCCACGGCATCGAAATCAGCGTGGAGGTGTTTTCCCTGGTAGACGGCGGGGGCGGCAGCGGGACCCTGTCGGCGTAACACGGCGCGCACGCGTGCTGACAATTCACGCAGGCTGAACGGTTTGGTTACGTAATCGTCGGCGCCCATATCGAGGCCGGCGACTCGATCGGCTTCAGATGTGCGCGCCGTAAGCATGATGATCGGCACACGCGCGGTCTCCTTGCGCCCGCGCAGAATCCGGCACACTTCACTCCCACTGAGTACCGGCAGGTTGAGATCGAGGATGATGAGATCGGGGGGCTCTTCAAGCGCGACGCGAATCGCGACATCGCCGCTCGCGACGGTCTGGACCTGTGCCTCTCCGCTGCGTTCGAGTGTGTGCTTCACGAGCGCTGCGATATCCTGCTCGTCCTCGACCACCAGCACCCTGGGTGCGCGACTCATGCCCGCCGTCCGCGGTGGTGCGTTGCCCGCGCGATCTGGATATCTTTCATTCAATATCAATGTCGGCTACTCGCGATTACTGACGAGCGTACCGACTTCGGGTTTCCTTGGTGTGACGCGTTCGTTAACTTGGAGTTACGTTAATCGGCTTGAAAATCACTGCTGGCGGCTGGCGGCTGGGCTTGCCGTTTCGGTGATCGGCTCGCGGCCTGCGGAACGATCTTTTGAATGAGTGTGGCGAACAGCCACGAGCCGGGATGTAGGAGCCAGGAGCCAGAAGCGAGCAGCCAGGAGCGAAACGCCTCACGCGCCCCGATGCAACCGCTCCATGCGTGCCGTCGCCAGTCGCGCCAGCATGGAGCAGAGCAAAACGATAGTCACGAGTACGAGCGCACCGGCCCATGCCTGCCGATGCCAATCCTCGTAAGGAGCGATCGCGTACGCAAACACCTGCACCGTCAGCGTGGCGATCGGCTCTTTGACGTCTGTTGACCAGAAGCCGTTGTTGAGCGACGTGAAAAGGAGAGGCGCGGTTTCCCCGGCGATGCGGGCCAACGCCAACAAAATCCCGGTGACGATACCGGGGAGCGCTGCGGGAAGTACGACCGTAAACACGGCGCGCCCGCGCGTGGCACCCAGCGCGAGCGCACCTTCCCGGAGCGACGACGGGACGAGCAGCAGCAGTTCCTCGGTTGTCCGCATGATCAGCGGGATCATCATGACCCCGAGTGCGAAGCCACCGGCCAGCGCGGAGAAGTGCTTGAAGGGGAGCACCGCCACGCCGTAGGCGAATACCCCGATCACGATCGAAGGAACGCCGTTGAGGGTGTCGGCGGCAAACCGCGTCGCCGAGGCGAATCGGGTGCCACGATATTCCGCGGCGTACAGGCCGCTCAGGACGCCGACCGGAATGGCAAACAGCGAACCGAGGCCGGTGACGATCAGCGATCCGATGATCGCGTTGGCCATCCCTCCGCCCTCCTCACCAACTGGTGCGGGTGTGTGGCGAAAGAAATCGAGATCCAAGGCCGTGATGCCCTGCGTCACGACGTAAGACAGGATGAATGCCAGCGGCACGAGGGCCAGCACGACAGAGGCGCCGCAGAATATCAAGACCGCGTGGGAGAGCGCGCGACGCCAGATACCGCGCATCACGCGGCCTTCTTAAACATCGGCCGGAACGAGCGCCGCCGTCCCGGACTGGCCATCGACCAGATCAGCAGGCGCGACAGCGTGTTGATGATGAGTGTCATGACGAAGAGCACGAGTCCGATCTCGACGAGCGCGCTGAGATGGATATTGTCTGCTGCCTCGGCGAACTCGTTCGCGATGACGGCGGCCATCGTGTACTGTGGCGCGTAGAGCGATGGCGTGATCTGCGCGTTATTGCCAATCACCATGGTCACGGCCATCGTTTCGCCCAGCGCACGCCCGAAGCCGAGCATGATCGCGCCAATGATTCCTGTGCGCGCGTAAAAGAGCGCCATCCGAATCGCTTCCCATCGCGTCGCTCCAAGCGCGAACGCGCCTTCCCGTTGCGCCTGCGGCACGGCTTTGAGTACTTCCCGCGCGACCGACGACGTGAACGGGATCACCATGATCGAGAGAACCAGCGCCGCCGACAGCATGCCGACCCCAACCGGCGGCCCGGTGAACAGCGGCACCCGTTTCAGCAACTCCGGTGTGTTCAATTCGAATTGGCGGACCAGTGGCACCAGAACGAAGATGCCCCAGAGGCCGTAGACGATCGACGGGATTGCGGCAAGCAGCTCGGTAAGGAAGACGAGTGGTTTGCGTAGCCACAGCGGCGCAAGCTCGGAAATGAAGATTGCGATTCCGAGCGCGACGGGGGTGGAGATCACCAGGGCCAGGACGGACGAGTACAGCGTGCCCCAGATGAGCGGACGGGCGCCGAACTCCGCGGCGACCGGATCCCAGACATCGGTCTGCCAGAACTGCCAGCCGAACTTCTCAATCGACAGCGATGACTGCCGTCCGAGTTCGTACGCAATCGCGCCGACGATAGCGATCAGCAGCAGTGCAAACGTACCCGTCCCGATGCGAAAAATCAGTTCGTCGGGACGGGCAGAGACGCGGCTACGGTTTGACAGATGCGATCCTTACTGCGTCTTGATCGTGGCCAGCGATTTCAACTCGAGATCGACGACCCCTTTCGGAAGCGGCGCGTAGCCCAGATCGGCGGCGTACTTCTGACCGTCGGTGAGGGCCCACTTCGTGAAGTCGACCATGACTTTTGCCAGCGCCTTGTCTTTTGGATCCTGATACAAGAGCAGCCATGTAAACGAGGCAATGGGATAGACATCGTCACCCGGCGGATTCGTGATTGAGACGCGGAAATCCGCAGGCATCTGCTTGACCGCGGCAGCCGCCGCTGCGGTGACCGAGGTCGCCGACGCCTTGACGAATTTGCCCGCCGAGTTCTGAACGGTTCCGATGGCAATTTTGTTCTC
>DASTVZ010000155.1:0-2990 GCA_035758845.1 Vicinamibacterales bacterium | reverse complement strand
CTGCTCGAGTGGCGTCTCGACACTTTCCTCAGCCATGATTCGAACTGGCAAAGCACCCGGAGGGGAGTCGGTACTCACGATGACCCCGGACACTCGTCTGGTCGCTACCGGTGCGATCTGGAGATCGATTCCGCTGCGCTCTTCACCAGAAGTGACTGTCACTAGTTGTGCCCGAAGCGGGCTCGGTGAATTCGGGTGAAAGGTTGTCGGGTAAACGAACACATGACCGTCAAACGTCGGCGGTGATCCTACCGCCGACCCCGTCAGTGTGAGCAGGGCACCGCCGACGTGCATCGCGGAACCGCGCCCGGCAATTGTTGACGCGCCGATTTCTGCGATCGAAGCCGGCGTCACGGCGGTGCGGCGCACGTCATCACCCATTGATGCCGCAACGGAAACCTTCGTCGAGATTGCCGCGACGAGATAGTCACCCGGCAGAAGCCCGTGGATACGATACACACCGCGATCGTCGGTCCACCCTATGCTGCCGGCGATTGAGAACCGACGTTGTCCTGACACCGTTCGTCGCATGAACGCACGCATCTGAATGCCGACGACAGGTTCGCCGGCCTCATCGACGACGACACCGGAGATCGCGGCGTGCCTCCACAGATAGATCCGAAGACCGCCAATCTTTTGACCGTCGAAAAGCACCAGTGTCTGCGAATCACCACCCGGACGACGACGGCCATACGCCCCGGCCAGGTAACCAGGCTTCATCGCCGTCACCGTGAAGTTTCCTTTCGGCAGTCTGCGGAACACGAAGCGGCCGTCGGAACCGGTCAAGACTCTCGGCGTTTGAGTCAACGTTGGCGGTATCGGTCGGGCAAAGGGAGTCGGCGGGGCGGATAAGGTCGCTTGCGTTCTTACTTCGACCAATGCGCCACTGATCGGGGCTCCCGTTCCGGCGTCGATGACCTGTCCAACTACGAGTGCCGAACGTGGCGCGGCCTGGGGCAGTCCTGGCAGTTGACCCTGCGACAGGATTCTCGTCAACGCGAACACAAGCGTCCAGCAGGAGACGTTCACGATCATGAGCTTATGTCTTGCGAGGCTGCTAAGACGATGCCGGGCCCAAGTTTACACTGCGCGAGGCGCGAGTGATCCGGACCGCTTGCAGCGCGCCGAGCACGACGGCGGCAAAGAGCGTGACGCTCCCGATGCGGACGATCGATGGATTGACGCGCGCGAGACCGAGCGCCAGCGCGGCGGCTCCCATCGTCCAGCAGACGAAAATGAGTTGCGCGAGACGCGGGCTTGCCAGCGTGTGCGCGGACCGTGAGGGCGGTTTTCTTCCGGCGGCATCGAAGGCCGCATACCACGCATGCATGGGAAGCAGCCGGCCCTGCATGCCGGCGATGACCTGAGCGAGAAAACCAATCAGCCCCGCTGCCCCGTACACCCAGTTCACCTCGAAAGCTGCATCGCGCCCTGGCCACGAGATAAACACACCTGCGCCAGCAGCGATGACCAGCCACAGGAGTGCAACGTGCGTCTGCCACGTCGCCCAGTCGGGGCGAGGCAGGGCTGCCGGAGGAGGCAGCTTATGGCGCAGCGCCATTCGGACGTGCATCACGAAGCTCACCAGCCCAGCGACGATGAGCAGCGTGCCGGCCGCCTGCCAAACGGACTGGGCCATCAGCGCAAGAACGAGCACCGCAAGACCTGATTGAAGCAGCACCGCGCTCAACGCCATTGACCTTGCCGTCGGCATCGCCGTCGGCACAATCATCGGGATCAGTCTGTAGGCGAGACCGACGAACATCATCGTGCCCCACCCGACGGCCGCAATGTGGAGATGAGCGTACGCGCCCGACAGCGGCGACCAGGTGAACCACGCGAAACTTCGATTGAGTCCGAGGACGATGCCGAAGAGACTTGCCACGATCATGTTGATGAAGGCGAGCGCGACGTGAAGCTTTACCGGCCATGGAACAACCGCTGCGACCAGTCCGATCCAGCTGCGAATGGCAACGTGCAGCACTGCTGCCGAGACCAGGACGGCGAGCCATGACATCGCCGTGTACTGCCCCGCCCAGAACCGTGTGACCATTCCGACGACGCCGACGGCGAACGCGGCAAACGCCGCTCGATCGAGCCATCCCCCACGCAGCGGCATCCTGAGTGCGAGCGGCGCGACGATGTAGAAGGCACCGAGGATCGAACCGGAAATCCAGCCAAGCGTGACGAGATGAACGAGAGCAACGAGGTGGGGATGAAGGAAGAACGGGCCCGGGATCGCCGGGTCGACAACAAGGACGGCGAACGCCGTCCCCAGGCACGCATACGCAAATCCGAAGTAGAGGAGCGGAATATCGGTCGAGGGAATGAATGCGTGTGTCCGCTCGCTCAACGCTGACGTCCAGAGCGTTCGACCGTCAGCGCGCCAAAGCCGTCGCCGGCCGCGCGGCGAAAAGCTTTACCAGCACCAGACCGGCAACGAAACCGCCAATGTGCGCCATGTAGGCGACGCCACCTCCCTCGCTCGTGTGTCCGATCGATCCAACCTGGCTGATCAACTGGATCACAATCCAGAAACCGAGCACCAGGATCGCTGGCACCGAGGTGACGCCGGCGCGCGTGAGAACGCGAACCCGATTGTGCGGAAAGAGCAACAAATAGCCGCCGAGTACGCCACTGATGGCACCGGACGCGCCGACGCTCGGAATCGCTGACCCACCGGCGAACATGATGTGGGCGAAGCCCGCCGCAATGCCACAAATCATGTAGAAGATCAGAAACCGGACGCTGCCCATGGCACGTTCGATGTTGTCGCCAAAAATCCACAAGTAGAGCATGTTGCCGCCGAGGTGCATCCATCCCCCGTGGAGGAACATCGATGTGATGAGTGTCGCCCAGAATGGAAGTGGGATGAGCGGCGGCAGATCGCGACCCACGCTGTATTCACGAGGCACGACGCCCCACGCCGTGATGAAAGACTGGAGAGACGCTTCCGACCCTTGACCCAGCTCGAGCATGAAGACGAGAAC
>DASTVZ010000148.1:0-29586 GCA_035758845.1 Vicinamibacterales bacterium | reverse complement strand
GAGGGCCGGTCCAAATTCGGCGCCGGCACCGGCAATCGCGTGACACATCTGGCAACGGGTGACGGCGGTCTTCCCGCGTGCCGCATCACCATTGAGGCGCGCGATCTCGTCGACCGACAATTCCGGCAGATCCGCGGGTGCGGGTGGCGTGACGATTTCCTTTAACGTGATCGTCTCGGGATCGTAAATGCCCGCCGCTTTGAGTGCTGCACGGAGGCCGTACTCCGGTGCCGCCCAGTCGCTGCCCATGCGATTCAGCAACCACCACGTTGCGGGCTCGCGCAGCGCGTTGTTCGGCTCCGCGAACGTCAGCATTGCCTTGGCCGCCGTTGGATCGGTGATGAAGGCCAAGGTGTCGAGCGCGAAGCGCCGGGCATCTAGTGACAAGGTGGTCGAGTTCGCGCGCGCCGTCAGATCCGAGACGGCGGCCGGCACATGCAATCGCCACGCAATCCGCGTGAACGCGGGCGACCATGACAGCGGATCCTTCGAGCCGAGGAGTGGTTTCACGCGATCGTAAAGAGCGGCTTCCTTCCCCGAAGCGCCGGTGCCAAACGCTTCCAGGTAGCTGCGATCCTGTCCGTCGTATCCCTTCGCAATGTCGACGAGGATGTCGAGAACGGCGGGCGCTTTCTGATCGCGCAGCGAGAGCGCGACTTCGCGGCGAACGCCGGCATCAGCATCGCGCGCGAGACGCGCGGCAACTGGGAGAACGTCGAGATTTGCGCGCCGCATGGCTCGATACGCTGTGATCTTCAGCACCGGATCGGTAAATGACTCCGGGGCTCCGGCGCGCTGACGGCCTTCGGGACCAAGCTGATAGAGAAGGTAGATCGCCCGGCCACGCATATAAATGTTGGGATCGTTGAGTAGCGCCGCGACCGCGCCCACGGCACCCGCGCCGCGGCCTTTCAGTCCTTCAAAGCCGATCGCGCGAACATTCACCGCCGGCGATCGCAGCGCCGTGATCAGACCATCAATCGTTTTTTCGTCGAACTTCGGCGGTCTCGACACGAAACCCTTCGGCGCGATTCGATAGATGGCTCCCGACAAGCTGTCGTCGAGATCCTGGTGGCCGCCAACACGCGCATCGATCCAGTCGCTGACGTACATCGCGCCGTCAGGGCCAATGGCAACATCGGATGGACGGAACATCGTGCCGATTGCGCGGGTGACGCCGGTGGTCTGCATGACGAAGTCCGAACCGGCATACTTGCGCTCCGGGTTCGACGTCAAAAAGATCTGTTGCTTCAGATCGAACCCCGCGCCCTGACGCTTCGGTTGATACGCGAACACTTCGTTACGTCCAGCGTCGGCCGCAAAGAAAGTTCCCTCCCAGGCGGGTCCGAGCGCGCCGTTCTCGTAGAACACGTTTCCTGTCGGCGACCCGCCGCCGTAGACGTCACCGGTCGGCGTCATGCCGGGATCATCCTGCCGCCACTCGGCAACGGGAATCGTTTGTCCAGGCCGTCGATCGGCCTGCCACGTCCGCTGGCCATCGTTCGACGAGAAACCGAAGTTCGCGTACTCCATCACCCAGCTCACGCGGCACGCCGGCGGGTCGTCGTTGTCGTTTTGAAAGACATCACCAAGAGACGAGACCGATTGCTCGTAGCTGTTGCGGTAGTTGGATCCAATGATCTCGGCGTTCGTGCCATCGGGATTCATGCGCACGCTGAACCCACCAACATACACATGCCCGTCATCGCTCGGCTTGCCGGCATATTCCGCGGGATTCCACGGATTCGGGAATGGACCAACCTGGTTCGGGCGGTACGAGCCAAAGATTCGGAACGTCTTGTCGGATCGATCGGTGAACATCGCGCCGGTGTTGCCGGCATTGAAGATCCACTTGCCGTCCGGCCCGAACGTGACCGAGTGAAGCGAGTGGTCGTGATTGATCCCCATGAAACCGGTCAGCAGCACCTCTCGTTTATCGACGGCCGGATCGAACCGGAGATTGCGATCGACGTCGGTATAAACGATGAGGTCGGGCGGCTGCGCGACGACGATCTTGTTGTCGAGAACCGAGACGCCGAGCGGCGAGATCAGAGCGGGTTCCTGAACGAACGTGTGCGCGTCGTCGGCTTTCCCATCACCATTTGTGTCCTGTAGCACGACGATGCGGTCGCCTTCCGGCTGACGGGCGTGATGCTGGCGGTAGCGCACGCCTTCTGCTACCCAGATGCGGCCATCACGATCGATGTCGATGTTCGTTGGATTGCGCAGCATCGGCGACGTTGCCCACAACGTCACCTCAAGTCCGTCCGGCACCTTGAAGAGCTCGAGCGGCACTTCTATGGGTTGCGGCGGCGCGGTTGGCTGTGCCGGTTGTGCGGTAGGAGCCTGAGTCTGGGTCGGAGCCGCCTGCATCGTGGGCGGCCCGAATGCCTGCTCCGGCACCACGATAGCCAGCGCCAGCACGAGCATCACCTTCATGCGCGAGAAAGTCAGTCGCATAAATCTTCCTCGGGATCAGTTCAGGTTCATCGCTCAGACGTCAATCACAACCTGAGCTTGGATGAACCGCGTTGCCTGAACGTGCAACTTTATAGGATCCAACTCCCCTGCGAAACCACCGATTTCGCGGGCATGGGAACCGGCTGGGGCGGCGTCACCCGGGGAAGGCGAAACCGGCCTTCCGCAGCAAGTTCTCATCGGCGCCGATATAAACGAAATATTTTCCATCAATATTGATGATTGCGTCGGGATTGGTCACCATCCGCTCTAGCCCGTACGTGTACCCGACGTAGCCGACAATCGCCACCGTTTCGCCCCTGGCGATCGCGCGATCCACCTTCCGGATGTAAGGTGGATATCGGTCGACATCTGCCTTCCATCGAGTGATGACCGTTTCGCGGCTATAAAAGGTGATTGGCCACTGCAGAAGCGCATTCATCGCAAAGGCGTGGCTCACGCCACGCGACCTCATGTAGCCGATGACCTTGCGCAGGGTCTTGGTTTCGCTCGGGCTCTCCCGCGAATTCGTCCACCACATGTAGTTGTAGTCGGCGAACTCGCGCATCGAGACGCCTTGCAACGCAAGCAGGATGACGATCGCAGTCGCCCACCGCCGCACCGGCACACGATACGCGTCGATCAGCGCGAAGAATTCCACACCCGCGACGTAGACCAGCGGCACATTCAGCGCCAGCAGATACCGCGGATCGCGCCACTCGAGCAGGATCAAGTTTGCAATGACTGTCGAACTCACAGACGCGAACAACAAGTGCGACCAGACGAGATACTTTCGCGTCAGCAGGCGATACCCCTGCAACAGCGCGGCGGCGCCAAGGATTCCGAGCCAGACGCGCGCCGCCGCCGTCGTGAACCGCCCGGCATGCACGACAGCGCCGAAGTAATACGATCCGGTGAGATTCAGGTAGGTTTGATTCAAGAGCCGGGGCACCGCGAGCAGCGGGTGCCGGTCACCTATCGGTGGACCGGTCCACGTCTCAGCCGCTCCGGCGGTCCAATGATTTCGCGTCGTGGCGATGAGGAGGATGAGGCAGAGGATGCCGGAAACATACGAACCCATGCAGCTGAGTCGTGTTCGATTCAACCAAAGAAAGTACAGAACGAATGGCAGCAAACTCGGAAGCCATAATGGTTGCGCAAAGTAGATGATGGCGGTCATCGCGCCAGCGATCAGCCATCGAACGGCGGCCGCATCGTTGCGTGTCATCACGTACAGAGTCGCGCCAGTCGCAGAAAACGCCGTGACGTAACCGCTCCACGCTTTCATTGACGTCGCAGCCCAGGCCGGCATCAACACGAGCAGCAGCGTGATCCAGAAACTCCGCGCTCTCCCCAACACGCGAGCGAACGCCAGAAAGTAGAACGCAACGCCTGCGACCCAGATTGCGAGGATCGCGGCTTTGAGCGGCAATGCGCCAGGTCCAAAGATAGTGAAACTCAGCGCTGCGGCCGGCGCTTCGACGATCGACAGGCCATACTTCTGCCCATAGAAGAAGATCGGGAATTCACGGTGCTGCGCCAGGTGCATGCCCATCAATCCGAGAATGCATTCGTCTCCCTCGAGGAGCAGGTTTCTGCTGAGGAGTTGCGGAAGGCGAGAGATGACCGCGACGATCGCGAGCGCCACGAGATAGGGCCACGTTGGGGCGGAACGAACTGCCGCTGGACCAGCCGGTAACGACATTGCGACGTGACTGTTTTCAGCATTCTACGCTTCCGGCGAACCCCTTGACTCTCTTCTCCGAGGATCGCAACATGCCTGTTGCCGCCACTTCCAGTACCTGCTACGAGCTGTGAGCGGGGCCACCAATGTCAGACCAGGGCGCGCTCGTCTCGGCACATCTCTCACGCTACGACGCGCTCCTGCGCATCTCGCGTACCCTCGCCCATCACCGGACTATCACCGAACTCTTTGACGTGCTTGCAAAGGAACTGCATCCGTTGATTCCGTTCGACTATCTCGGGCTTGTCGTGCACGAGCAGTCGACGGGCTTGCTGCGTCTCGTCGTCCTCGAGCCGAGCGGCATGACACCTCCCAGCGTCACCGCCGGCGCCATCGATCACGATGGCCCGGCGGCGACCGTCTGGAAGACGCAGAAGTCGAGGGTCATCCCTATCCCCGATGCCGGCCCACTCCATCCGACCCTCGAGTTCATTCGCTCTCAGGGACGAAAGATGACGTGCTGGTTGCCACTGACGACCGCGCACCGGCAAGTTGGCGTCCTCGGGTTCGGCAGTCGCTCGGCGACCGTCTATACGGACGATGTCGTCGCATTCATGGAGCAGGTGGCGGCTGGCGTGGCGATTGCCGTGGAAAACGGCATCAATCGCGAACAGGCGCAGCGCTACGAACATGATCTTCAGGAAGAGCGAGACCGCCTGCGATTCCTGCTCGACATCAACAATCTCCTGGTCTCGCGTCTCGAGTACTCCGAACTGCTCAAGCTGATTTGCGACGCAGTGCAGCGCGTCGTCGAAGCCGATCAAGTCGGTGTCGCGTTGCCCGATCCAGAGTCCGGCCAGCTGCGGCTGGATTTGGTCTACGACAAGGCGCGCGGCTACCAGAGTTCCGGCGCGCTCATCTCACCGGATAAATCGGCCGCCGGCGTCACATTTCAGCGCGGCATCGCCGGTGTGTTCCGCAGATCTGAGATGGAGACGCTCGGATGGGAAGGCGCGTCGGTGATGAAGACGTCGGGTATCGAGTCGATGTGCTGCGTTCCGCTCACGACTGCCGACACAAAACTGGGAACGTTGTTCGTGGGCAGCACCAAGCCCGACGCGTTCAGCGAAGCGGACGTCACCCTGCTTGGCCACACCTCGGCGCAGATTGCAATCGCCATCGCGAACGCCCGCGCGTACGAACGGGTCACCAGCCTCAATGCACAGTTGACTGATGAAAAGGAGTATCTCGAGCGCGACCTGCGACAGGAGTTCTCCGAGATTGTTGGCGCGAGCCCGGCGTTGACGAAGGTCCTCGCCGCGGTGAAGACCGTTGCCGCGACTGACAGCACGGTCCTGCTTTTAGGCGAGACGGGAACCGGCAAAGAGTTGATCGCCCGCGCGATTCACGAACTGAGCCCGCGCCGCGACCGCACGTTCATTCGGATGAACGCGGCGGCTTTGCCGGCCAGTCTCTTCGAGAGCGAGTTATTCGGACACGAGAGAGGCGCGTTTACCGGCGCTACGGTCAGCCGCGCGGGACGGCTCGAATTGGCCAATCGCGGCACGCTGTTTCTCGACGAGGTAGGTGACATCCCAACTGAGGTTCAGCCGAAGCTGTTGCGGGTCCTGCAGGAACGCGAGTTCGAGCGGCTCGGCAGCACGCGCACGCAGCGGGTGGACGTCCGAGTCGTGGCGGCCACCAATCGGGACCTCGAACGCATGGTGGAGGACGGATCGTTTCGAAGCGATCTCTACTATCGCCTCAACGTGTTTCCGATCATGATTCCTCCCCTGCGCGACCGCGCCGACGACATCCCCGCCCTGGCGCGCCACTTCGTGGCGCAGTGCTCACGCCGGATGGGACGAACGCCGCCGGCGATCACTGACCCAACGATGGATTCGCTCAAGCAGTGGAAGTGGCCGGGCAACATTCGCGAGTTGCAGAACGTTCTCGAAAGGGCCGTCATCCTCTCGCCGGGTCAGACGCTCGCACCTCCATTCCAGGATCTGCCGTCGCGGAAGGAGCGAGTGGCATCCACCGCGAGCGCGAAACCCGCGTCAACATTCAAGGACGCAGAAAAAGAGACGATTCTCCGCGCATTGCGTGAATCAGGCGGCGTTATCGCTGGCCCCACCGGCGCGGCCGCCCGCCTTGGACTGCAACGGACGACGCTGCAGTCCAAGATGCGAAAGCTCGGGATCCGTCGCCCGAGTTACTAGCTACGTGAAACTTCAGTGCGACGGCACGGTTGGGCCTGGCGCGAACGCTGGCGCCTCGATGTACGGCGGAGGCATGTCTGATGGTGTTTCGAGCGCCCCCTCGCGCCGGAATTCGCGCACCGCGACGCTGCACTCGTGCGCGGCGAGGAAGTTCATGAACCGCCGGTAGTCGGTACTCGGCATGCCGAACAGTGTCAGCATTGCCTTGTAACGACCTCGCGATTCCTGGAGCCCACGGCGAACAAGCTCGCGCAGATCGTGGCGCGTGATGTCGCGAGCGAGAAACATCGGATACACGTACTCCCAGAACGACGCGCGCTGTTTCACAAGAGCATCGTAGAGATCGTCAGCAACCTGTCGCCGCCGATCGGCGCGCGGGGCCAGCATTTGTGGACTGCTGTTGCGCAGCGCGGGCGGCAGATGCTGTACATCGACGATCCCTGTCGTCGACAACCAGACCAGTTGTTCGAGCACGTTGAGCAGCTCGCGCACGTTGCCCGGCCACCTGTAGGTCAGGAACGCGCGAACCGCCGCATCCGTGAGCGTGAGGCTGCGGTCGGTACGTGCAAGGAAGCGATCCATCAGCGCGCGAATGTCCTCAGGCCGCTCCCGCAACGGCGGCACGCGAAGGTGAATGACGCACAGCCGGTAGTAGAGGTCCTCGCGAAACTGGCCGGCGGCGACGAGCTGGCTCAGATCCCGATTGGTCGCGGCAACGACGCGCACATCGACGTGCGTCTGCGGCTGATCCGAACCGACCGCCTGGATTTCACCGTTTTCGAGAAACCGCAGAAGCAGCGCCTGCATGCGGAGGCTCATCTCTCCGACTTCGTCGAGAAAGAGAATGCCTCGATGGGCGAGCTGGATCTTTCCTCGCTTGTCGCGGAACGCGCCGGTGAAGCTTCCCTTGACATGACCGAAGAGCTCAGACTCGAGCAGCGTTTCGGTCAAGCCGGCGCAGTTCACGGCAACAAACGGCGCGCCACTGCGCGACGATTGGCTGTGAATGTATCGCGCGACCAAGTCTTTGCCGACGCCGCTTTCGCCAGTGATGAGAATCTTGGCCGGACTCTTTGCTGCGCGATCGGCCATCGCCAGCAGTTCCATCATCGCGGGGCTTTCTACAACCAGTCTCGGGTTCGACATGCCGGGCTCTAGTGCAAGCGCGCGACCGTTTTCTGCCTATGGGTAAATTATTGCAATTGCACGGGTTCTATGAAGTGACGCCGTAGCATCTGGCGCGCCGTCACCATCCGACGACGTCACATGACGACGGGGCGGCAGGGAATATTTCGGGTCTACAACCAGGCGCTGACCAGCGAGAGGACGTGGTGAACGACATCACGAACGATGCCATTCACTGCTTCGAGCGCATGCGCGGGTCCGCCGAACAGGACGGTGCCGATGATCGCCGATACACCGACCGGCACTAGAATCATCAGCCCGTCATTGCCATACCCACTTGTCCGCATCGTTGAGTCGTCCTTTACGCATAGACGGGCGTGGGTTCCGCGTCTTCGACGAAGTACCCTGCGCACGCGGCCTGCAGCAACTCTGTCGTGAGGAATCGCGGCTCGCCGAGATACTCGGCCAACGAGAGCGCCTGGGCGATCAGATCGCGGGGGTGACAGCCGCGGAGCGGAATGCCGCGCGGGCGATAGAAACCTTCCAGCAGATCCTCGACAAGCGACGGGTCGTAGGGGATGTCCTGTCGCCCGCAATAGTTCTTGAAGATTTCGGTGAACTCCTGCGACGTGGGACTCTCGGCGAGCACTTTGTAGTGAATCCGCCGGAGAAACGCCTCGTCCACCAGCGTCGACGGCTGGATGTTCGTCGCGAAGACGAGCAGCACTGCAAACGGCAACTGGAACTTCTGACCAGTCTGCAGCGTGAGGAGGTCGACGCGACTTTCGAGCGGCACGATCCATCGATTCAGCAGATCGCGAGGTGAGCAGCGCTGGCGGCCGAAATCGTCGATCACCAGCACGCCGCCGTTCGCGATGGCCTGCACCGGCGCGCGGTAGAAACCGGTCGCGGGGTTGTAGCTCAGTTCAAGCGCATCGAGCGTGAGTTCGCCTCCGACCATCACCAGCGGCCGACGACACCGCACCCAGCGGCGATCGCAAGTGGTAATCGCAAAAGTGTCGAACTTCTCCTCTCGATCCACAACCTCGTGATTCACCGGATCGAACAGCCGGATGATGTTGCCTTCAACTTCGATTGCATGAGGAATCGCGATCTCGCCATCCAGCAGGTTCTGGATTGCCTGCGAGATGACGGTCTTCCCGTTTCCCGGCGGCCCGTAGACGAACATCGAATGACCCGCGTTGATCCCGGGCCCCAGCTTGTCGAGGACGTGATCGCTGATCACCAGGTGCGAGAACGCTGCCCGCACGCGATCGCGCGTCACAGTACGCGGCGCCGCTTTGCGATATGCCTCGAGATAGGCCTGGTACTGCGCCAAAGGAACCGGGGCGGCGCCGACGTAATGACTAGTTTCCAGGAACAGCGCGGCGCGCGTGCGGCCGGCATCGGTAATGCGGTATCGATACGAGGCGCCGCCGACGATTCCGCCGCCGACAATTCCAATGTGGTGCTGAGCCTTCAGGAGATCGATGGCCGGAGCGATGACCGGGAACTCCAGGCCGAGCCGACGTGAGAGGTCAGTTCCGCTCAACTCGCCGGCAAAATGCAGCGACTTCAGCGTGAGCTGCAGAATCAAATCAAGTGACAGCCCCGATTCCTCGAGTGTCTGCGCTGCTGCAGGAAATGGAACGATATCTTGGTATTCAGCGATCGTGGTCATGTGCCTATTGCCCGAAAGCTCCCGTGGGACGGTCGGGTGTATTGGATTGATTTTTGAGACGCTCCTGCCGATTGGCCAGGAACAGTTCTGCGCGGATTTGTTTTGCGCGTTCGCGGGCGAGGTGAAATGTCGGACGCGCCTTGGTGGCTTCGTCGAATGCGTGCAACGCTGCCGCCTTATCGCCGGCAGCCAGATGGACGAGGCCGGTGTTATACAGGCCACTTGCCCGGCCGCTCGTGGCGATGAACTGGCTTTGCGCCAGATCGACGCGCCCTGAAGCGGCGAACGCAAGCGCGAGGTTGTTTTTTGCGGCACGCATCGACGGATCAACCTCGAGCGCCTTCTTGCAGGTCTCAATCGCCGCGTCGACGTGCCCCTGAAGGAACGCGAGATAACACAGATTGTTTACCGGGTACGCGGCGTCCGGTTCGAGCCGGTTCGCGAGCTCATAGGCTGCGCGTGCTTCGTCGTAGTAACCGAGCGCCTGCATCACTGTGCCGAACGTGTTGCGCGCCGATGCCATCTGCGGAGCGTAGTAGATGGCCCGATGTGCATCACCGACGGCGAGCTGCGGCAGTCCCCAGTCGCGCCACACGCGTGCGAGGCCTTCGTAAGCGGCGCCGTCGCGCGGATTCAGCGCGATCGCGCGATTGAAATGTCGATACGCGGCATCGAGGACGCCGCGTTCGCGATAGTGCTCCGCCAGGTTCCTGTATCGCTCAGCGGTCGGCTGACTCGATACCTGAAGCAATTCGGCGGCGATTGCGGGATCCCTCGTCTCCAATGACTCGGCCGCCTCATTCTTGTTGAGCGGACGGGCGTTGGCGCTGAGATGCCGCACCTTCGTCATGTAGTCGGACAGCGACTCAGATGCAGCCTCGTTCACAGCTGCTTTCTTGGGCCCTTGGAATCGCAGCTGCGAGGTGCGCGTCTTGCGCGTCGCACACCCCGACAGCAGCATTACTGCGAGCCCGATCGATGTCCACCGATAGAGCGGGTACACGGCGACTACTCTTCGGACTTGAGTCGATTGCGACGGCGCGCCATGTAGAGCACCGCAACTACGGCGAGCACCGCATACAGGACGAGAGTTGAAGCATTCATCGATTTCTCCTTCTGAATACAAACGTTACTGTTGGCTGAATACACGAACGAACGTAATGACCGCGGGACCCAGAATGACGATATAGAGAGACGGGAACAGGCAAAACACGAGCGGGAACACAAGCTTCACGCCGAGCTTTGCCGCGCGTTCCTCGGCGTTTTGACGGCGCTTGGTCCTGGACGTATCCGCATGCGTTCGCAGCGCTTGCGCCAGACTCGTGCCGAATTTGTCGGTCTGCACGAGTAGCGCGACGAGCGACTGCACGTCGTCGACCTTGGTGCGCTCCGCGAAATTCTTGAACGCCTCGATCCGTGGCTTGCCAGCGCGGATTTCGGTGGTGATCAATCGCAGTTCGTAGGCGAGCGCCGGGTAGGTGATATCGAGCTCGTCGGATGCCTTCACGATCGCCTGGTCCAGACCGCTGCCTGCCTCGACGCAAACGATGAATAGATCGAGTGCGTCAGGAAGTCCTTCGCGAATCTCGCGCTGTCGCAGGGCGATCTTTCTCGAGAGCAGCATCCCAGGCACGAGATAACCGAATGCAGCCGCGAGCGCCGCAAAAGACCAACCAGAGGCACCTGCGATCGCCAGAGTGATCAGTCCAAGTAGCAGCGGCGTTGCCAGATTCGCGAATGCAAAGAGCACCACCGCCGTTGGGCTGGTGTACCCAGCCATCGCCAGGCGACGGCGCAGGCGTCCCATTTCTTTCGGCGACGTGGGAATGCCAGGCAGCTTCCTGAACCGGGGATCGATCTCTTCGACGAGTGTCAGGCCGCTTTCGAGGCCGTTCCCCAACGGGCCGATTGCAGTCCATTGACGCAGCCGTCGCTGCTCCGGAGAGAACGCCGCGAGAATGCTGGACGCGCCGTATCCGGCCAGGAGGGCGACCGCCATGAAGCCGGCGATCAGCGTGACGAGCAGATCCAATGCCATAACCTCTGACTCCTAGTACCGAATGTTGACCAGCTTGCGGATGATCAGTGTGCCGATCACTTGCATCGTGCAGCCCGCCGCAATCATCTTGGTGCCCAGCGGATCCGTGATCATGGGTTTCATGAAATCCGGTGACATGAGAGCCAGCATCAGGGCCAGCACCGGCGGAATTGCCGACAGAATCCACCCGGTCATCCGACCGTGCGCGGTAACGGCTCGAACCTGGCGTTTCACCTTGAATCGATCGCGAATGACATCGGCGAGATTGTCGAGAATCTCCGAAAGGTTGCCGCCGGTCTCGCGCTGTGTCAGGACTGCGGTCGCGAAGAACCGCGCATCGAGGATCGGCACCCGCTCGGCCATTCCCTTGAGCGCCTCGTTCAACGACATCCCGAAGTTCTGCCGGTCGTAAAGAAGTTTGAACTCAGCTCCCACGGGGTTCGGAATCTCGTCGGCCACCATGAGAATGCCTGTGTGAAAGGCGTGTCCCGCGCGCAGCGCTCGCGCCATCAATCCGATCGCTTCAGGGAACTGCTCCTCGAAAGCCCGGAAGCGCCGCGTGCGCTTCCAACGGACGAACATGACGGGAATGCTCGCGAACACGACCGCGCCAGCCAACGCGAGGAATGTGAGATGCGTCGCGATCTTGACCACCAAGTACCCGACACATCCCAGGAGTACTGACGCGAGCACAAGGGTGCCAACCGTGATCGTCAGTCCTGACTGAGTAATCAGCCGCTCCAGCGGGTGGGAGAGCCCGTTCGCCCGCAACAGCAGTGACTGAACCGCTCGGACATTGCTCAACTTGTCAACGGGACGCTCCAGTTCACCTGGCTTGAACAGAGCACTGGTTGCCTTCGGTTTGCCGAGCCGGCGGAGCAGCTTCAATCGATCGTCGCTCTCGAGCCTCACCACGAAGGCGTAGTACGCGCCGAGGATGATGGTCAGAATGACGACGAAGGTCAGAACAACGATAGCCATGTCGTCCTCTTACCCAACGACCTTCGTGTGCTCGAACATGTCGCGTGGCAGCTGAATACCGGAGGCGGCGAGTCGCTCAGCGCACTTCGGACGAATCCCGGTTGCCCTGAAGCGGCCGCGCACACGTCCGTCCGGCGTCATGCCCATTTTTTCGAACACGAAGATGTCCTGCATGGTGATGACTTCACTTTCCATGCCGGTGATCTCGGAGACAGCGGTCACCTTTCTTGTGCCATCCGCCGTCCGCGAAACCTGCACGATCAAGTTCACCGCGGACGCAATCTGCTGCCGGACGGCCCGCTCCGGGATATTGAGGTTCGCCATCGCGACCATCGTGTCCAGACGATAGAGCGCATCTCGCGGCGAGTTCGCGTGGATCGTCGTCAAGCTGCCGTCGTGGCCGGTGTTCATGGCCTGAAGCATGTCGAGCGCTTCTTCACTCCGGACTTCGCCAACGACAATGCGATCGGGCCGCATACGCAGAGCGTTGACCACAAGGTCGCGCTGTTTCACCGCACCTTTGCCTTCGATGTTCGGCGGACGTGTCTCGAGCCTTACCACGTGACGCTGGCGGAGCTTGAGTTCGGCGGCGTCCTCGATGGTGACGACCCGTTCGTGCTCGCCGATGAAGCTCGACAGGATGTTGAGCAGTGTCGTTTTGCCAGCGCCGGTGCCGCCCGACACGATGACATTGAGCCGGCAGCCGACGGTCGCAGCGAGAAAGTCCTTCATCGGCGTCGTCCACGACTCACGGCCGACCAGGTCGTCGGCACCGAGCTTGTCGGTACGGAAGCGGCGGATGGACATCGCCGACCCATCGAGCGCCAGCGGCGGAATGATCGCGTTCACACGCGAACCGTCGGCCAGCCGGGCGTCCACCATGGGACTGGATTCATCGATGCGGCGTCCGACGGAGCTCACGATCCGCTCGATGATTTGATGCAGGTGGCGCTCGTCTTTAAACGTCACGTCGGTCGTCTCGAGCCGGCCGTTCCGCTCGATGTATACCTGGTCATGCCGATTGACGAGGATGTCCGATATCGTCGAATCGGCAAGCAACACCTCGAGTGGACCGAGACCAAACAATTCGTGCAGCACGTCGGCGACAATCGCCTCGCGCTCAAAGAGGCTCAGTGGCGTCTTGTCTCGTTCGCGATCGAGCATGCCGCCAATCAACGCGCGAATCTCGGGCTCGGCGTCCTCGCGCTTCACACGAGCCAGACGATCAAGGTTCAGTCGATTGAGCAGATCCTGGTGGATGCGGCTCTTGAGCTCCTGATACGCCGCGTTCCTGGTATCCGCAGCTGCGGGTCGCGGTTCCATTACAGCGGTCATGGTTTTCATCGGTGTTGATTCCTGTCTCGACTATCGACGCCCGGAGAGGAGCCCTTTGATTCCACCTGAAGACTTCCCTGTCTTTTCCTGTTTGATCCCCGCAAGCGCGCGCGCCAGCGTGGTCATCGATGCGGATAACTGATTGTGATTGTCCAAAGCGAGCGGCCGCCCCTTGTGCATGGCACTGAGAGCGAGGCGATAGTCGCTCGGAAATTCGAGCGCAATCGGGCTGCCGACCGCCTTCTCGACGTCGCGCTGGCTGATCTCCGCGCGTGCGTCAAACTTACTGATCACGGTCATGACCTTGGCGTCGGGATATCGAGATCGCAGTGCGGCAGTCATGTGGCCCGCATTCCGCACGGTTGCCAACTCCTGATTCGCGACCACGACGATGGTGTCCACGCGATCGAGGCAATCGAGCACCAACAGATCCGAGCGGGGCACATCCAGCATCGTGTAGGTGTACTGGGATGATGCGAGCCGCACGACCGCGTCCAGGTTCCGCATGTTGATCGCAGCGGTCGCCGGACGATCGGCAGACGCGAGCAGCTCGACGTTCGAAGCAGTCCTCACGACCAGACTCTTCAGGAACTCGGCGTCGAGCCGATGCATGTTCTCGAGTGCATCGAGCAGTGAAAAACGCGGATCGGCACCGAGGAACACGCCGGCGTCACCGTAGGCCAAATGAAGATCGACGAGCAGCGTTGGGCGCTTGGAGAGCTTCGCCAGGACCGTCGCCACGTTGACGGCAGTTGTTGTCGTGCCGACACCACCCTTAGCGCCGATGAACGCAAACACATGGTCGCCGGCAACCTGTGACCGATGCCCGAGCAGTCTCGCGATCGCCGCGTCGAACTCTTCCTGCTTAAGCGGCTCGGTCAAGTATTCGTTAACGCCAGCGCGCATGCCCTCGAGCATCAAACCCGGGTCGAGCGCTGAGGCGAGAAGCACCACGTTAGTCGCGGGATGCTGCCGCTTGAGGCCTGACAGTTCCGGTGGTACCCGGTGACCCCCGCGGACATCGATCAGCAGAACACCTGGTTGCTCCGCCTCTGCGTCGACCAGTGCACCAGCGTCGGATATCCAGGCAACCGTTGATATGCGACCCGATCCTCGGACGAGGTCTTCGACTTGCGCGTCGCGCGTGCCAACTATCGTGAGAGAAACAGCCACGTGAATTCCTATTAACGAACGAGAATGATCGTTCTCAAAAATGATGCGTTTGCCGGCAGCTTGCCGGATCCCGTTCCCTTTGCGGGAACGGTCATCAACCGTCCGATCACCGAGTTGCCACCGTTGCTCAGCGTGATCGCGCCGGTGGCCGGATTGACGTCGCCCATCCCCTCGACGAAGAAGCCAAAGATGTTCACCAAGCGAAGGACGCCGTTACCCCCGCTTGGGTCCTGGGCCAGAAAGTTGTCGATATCCAGTACCCCGATCGGTACGACTCGCGGACTTGACGTCGGTGGATCGAATGCACTGTTCTGGATCCCAGAGGCACTCCACGAAGCGCCGGGGTCACGGGCGATCAGCGTCTCGATTCCAAATCTGGTCGGCCCGGTCTTGTTACCCGGTTCGATAGCAAAACACCCCTGCGTCGCCCAATAGGCCGCGTCGCCCGTACCGATATTTGCCGGGCACGGCTGCGTATTCGGACCCGCGAAGCTGGAAGAAAGGCCGCCGCAGCTCTCGATGTTGCTACGGTACACATCGGCACCTGACTGTCCGTCCAGGCGAGGAAGGCGAATCGCGCGAAACCAACCGGACGACACCGTCGCCGTCGTGTTCGTGTCGACCTTGATCGCGAACTGCCGTCCGAGATCGTTGGGGAGTCGGAATCCTGTCCCTGGGCCCGCCGGTCCTGGAGGCGCGTAGAGATCCGGTTCGTTCGCCGGCGTGTTGCCGCTACCCGTCGAGTACCGGTCAAATGTTGATGTCGGGCCGAAGTCTGGATCACCATTCGGATAATCGGGTTCGCCGCCGGCCGCGTTGTATTCGTCCCAGCGATCGATGATGGCCCACGGCTTCAGGCAGTCGGTGGTGTCACCGGTAGCGATCTGCGCTGTAGCCGTCGCCCTGACGCCCTGGCTGTCAACCCCGACGAGGCGGCCGAAGAACATCGGAAGCCCGTTGGCACGTGCTTGATTGCGGAAAACATCTACTTTCACGCACGTATCAGGCAATCCCGGCGCATCTGGAGGGCAGGTCGGAAATGTAATATCGGCATCCGTAATGCTCGGCGCCTGTCCCCACACGCGGTTCTCGCGTGCCATCGCCATCGCGCGCGCCCGCGCGCCGTCCTGATCGGTCGCACTGTTAAAAGCGAGTGAGATCGCGCCGGCGAGTGCCCCCGCATCTGCGGAGGTCTGCGCCTGCCCGCGGCTCGCCCACATCACGCCGTAATCAACGACGAACGCCGAAAGTGCGACCAGAGCGAGCAGCGCTACGGCAACCTGTATGAGAACTGCGCCGCGCTGGTCGGCGACGGCGTGCGTCCATCGACTTCGGTTGATCATTACCGTCTACCGGGAACCGCGTTTTTCTTCTTGTCGCTCGGCGCATCGGCGACACCGCCGGCACCATCGAGCTGTTGGCCGATATCGCCGCGGTTGATCATCGGCCGGATATTTGTCGGGAGCGCCGGCACTTCGTCTGGATTCAGCGGACGCACCAGGCGCGGCGTGATCAGCACCATCAGTTCCGTCTCCTCTTTGCGCTCCGCTTTGCTCTTGAAGATCGAGCCGATGATCGGAAGCTTGCTCAGGATCGGAATCGCTGCGGTGTCGTCCTGCCGGATGTTGTCGAGAAGTCCGGCGATGGCGAACGATTGACCATCGCGCAGCTCGACATCGGTCTCGGCGCGGCGGGTCGTCAGCGAGGGAATGCGGAATCCTTCGAGCGTAATGCCGTTGGCAAAATCGAGTGAGCTCACTTCAGGCCGGACTTTCAAACGAATCGTGTCGCCAGCAATCGTCGGCTTGAAATTCAGACGAATGCCGAACTCTTTGAAGACGATGGTGACGGCGTTCGTGTTTCCTCCCTGCACCACGGGCACAGGGAATTCGCCACCGGCCAGGAAGCTGGCTTCCTGATTGTTGTAGGCAATCAGGTTGGGCTCGGCCAGGCTCTGAAATCCGCCGCGCTGCTGCAGTGCGCGCATCACGCCGCCAATCCCTTCCTTGGGGTTGAAGTACAGAAGGTTCAGGAAGTCGCTGAAAACCAGCCCCTTCTCGTTGTCGAAGTCGGGCGCGCCGAACTGCTGCGTTGTCGAGCGCGCGGTGAAGGTCGGCCGCGTAGCGAATAGCGATAATCCGAGTTCCGTTAGCGCCTTCCGGTTGACCTCTGCGAACCGTACCTGCAGCATGACCTGCTGGCTCTCGCTGCCGCCGGGAACCTGAAGCAGGTTGATCACCTTGCTCTTGGATGATGAGAGCGTCGCAATCTCACCGGCGCGGAGCATCATCGTCGTGCTCGACACCTGACCTGAGAGAACGATGGCTTCGTCGCTCACGCCAACGTTGATCGCCTCGCCGGGGAACAACGTTTGAAGCTGTTGTTCGAGGGTCGTGATCGACGGCTCGACAACGATGTCGTACTGCTTGCGAGTGTCGGCGCCCCAGACGATCAGGCTGACCGTGCCGGATTTCTTGCCGTCGACGAGGACCTCCCGCGGCTGCACGACTACCGCGTCCGCGATCTCCGGATTGGTGACCGCGATTCGCGTGACCTCGAAGTTCGTCGGCACCACGGTCGAGCGACCGGCGGTCACGACGATGCGCTCGTACTGCGGTCGTGCTGGCGTCGCGGCGGCCTGTGGATTCGATGTCCCGGCAGATGTTGCTTGCTGCGCGAACGCCGGCACGCTGCATTTCGTTGCCATCAGCGCAACGAGAAACGCGGCAACGTGGCGCGGTCCCCGCGAAAGCAATGTGAACGACGTCTTCATCGAACGATCTCCTCAGTTCTCTTGGCCGCACGAATGGCTTCTACGGTGTAAGTCTTCGCTGCCGGCACTGTGGCAGGTTCTGACTGAACCGGTTTCGCAGGAGCCGACACACGCGGCGCGCGCGGTTTTGCTGGCGCCGGCGCTTCAGCGGTCTGTCCGAGCAACCCGGCAGTGCGCACTCCGGTGGTCGCCGTCGGCGCTGTATCCAACGGGTTGCGCAGCGTCAACATGATCTGGCCCTCCGATGCTGCCAGCGCGATCCGTTCGCCGTCGTCCGGTGCCACAAGCAACGTCACAACCGTCGACGGGATCGGTTTGCCGTCCTTGGCGTTCTCCTGGTCGTATCGGGTACCAGCAGTCAGCACTTGGACGTTGCTGACGACAACGCGCGTGATGCTGTCCTGCTGCTGACGATTGCTGAGCGTCACCATCACGTCAACGCGAGTACCAGGCACGACGAAACCGGCCACGCCGATGACTTCGTTCACCTTGACGGACACAGCGCGCATGCCCGCGGGAATTGATGGAGGCAGTCCCGCGCCCGATTCGCGCGGCGCGAGCCTCGCGCCCGTTAGCGGCTCGTTCTCTCCGACGTCGCTGATCAGTCCGCGGTCGACAACGTCCTCGAGCTTCGCGAATGCACCGGGAACCTGCGTGTCGGCCGGCCACTTGGCCAACTTCACGTCATCATTGGTCAGTCGCGCACCGAGCTTCAGCGCATGCTGCGCGACGACAACGTCCACCGTCTTCATTGCGACGCTGTCTCGCTTCGGCATGCGTGACACCGCGCGATACATCCCCAGACTCGCCACTGTGGCCAGCAGTACCGCAACAATGAGCACTACCGCTGTCCGTTTATTCCGATCCATTTACCTTCTCCTCGTAAATCTACGAACCCGCCTCGACGCGCATCTCCGAAACCGCTTTCAACGGGACAGCCGCATGCGAACCGAAGAACGCCGACAAGATGTTCAAGAACTGATATGTGTATGTGTAGGTAACCGTAACGCGCTTGGCGCTAATCGGCGGCCGGCCACCTGACACAGGAATCGAGACGTCTTGCACGTCCACGCTCGGGTTGGTTCCGGTTGTTGGCACGCGTCCGCTCGATACATATGCGGTGACCCGAGCCTGGACGGTTTTGATGCCATCTGGGGTGTCATAGCCAGGCAGCACTGCCAGTCGCGCTCCTTCGCGAGCCGCATTGGTCACCACCTCGTACCGCTGAAACATGAACCCCATCTCCGCGATGCCGAGCATGACCAGCAGGAGAAGAGGAAGGACGAGCGCAAACTCGACCAGGTTCGCCCCCTCTTCTGAGCGGCAGCGGTTGAGCAGCCGGACTACTTGATCCACAGCGTCACCACCGTGCCAATTGAGATGGGAACGGCATACGCCAGGCGCGGGCCGCGCGTCCCCTCGAGCGTCATCTCCTGCAGCGGACGAATCCCCATGACTCGCCAGTCCATCAGGAGCATCCAGAGGTTGTGGACGGCCGTCCTGAGATAGCCGTAGCCGAGCGCAACCGCGATCGCGATAGCGCCGCCGGCGATGCTCGAAGCGAGTGCCACAATAGCCACCTGTGATGGGCCAAGCCAGGCACCGACAGCAGCCAGCAGCTTGACGTCGCCAGCGCCCATGCCGCGCAGCGCAAAAATCGGGAAGAACAGCACCGCACCGAGCAAGCAGCCGGCAAGGCTCCACCCGGCGGCGTTCAATCCGCCGATAACGCCGTGATACAGCACCGCGCCAGCAATCGCCGAAAAGGTCAGCACGTTTGGAATCCGTCGCGTGCGAAGATCGGAGACACACGCGAGAATGAGAATCGCACCGACAAATAGGTAAAGAGTGCTCATAAACTTCCTGGCAGCCAACGCGTTCGCGTGGCTGTGCGTCCCTTAATCACTACGGACAGCCACCACCATCAGGATTGGGTGTGCATGCCGACAATCCCTGCACGCTTGCGTCCGCGGCGCCATAGACCGAGCCGACCTTTGTCGCGAGCAACTGCCATGTCAACACCGCCGCGACACCGATTAACGAGCCGAGCAGCCCGTACTCGATGATGTCTTGGCCTGAGTCGTCGACTATGCATTGACGAAGGATCGTGGTCACGGCATCGAGATTCATAAATCACTGAACTGAACTGGCGCGATGAGAAGCTTCTCTCCTCATCGCCCCAGACAGCACTACTACGCCGCAGGGATTGCGTCCCTAATCGCTTCGAAGATGGCGTTGATCTTGGTGCCAACCTCACCAATCGCAACCACCGCAACCAGCGCGATCAACGACGCCAGAAGCGCGTACTCGATCAGGTCCTGGCCCTCTTCCTCCCGAACGAAACGAACGACGAGATTCTTCATTGCTTACTCTCCTGCGCGGGTCTGTTGAATTCCGCCGAACTGCCCGCGCGGGAGCCCGGCACTCGCCGACACTCTGTCGGCGATCAAGTTGGTGGTTCTAACCACGCGACCATTCGCGTGCGCCGAGTTAATAGCAGCGGGCGTACCAACCAGCAGCTCGTGATCGCATTGCTGTCGTACTGCTTTGATTTGATTGACTTGCGGGAAGCGAATGCAGCGGGAATCAACCGAAGCGCGGTGCCGGCGGCTGTTCGTCGGGTCCCGGCAAAATGAGATGACTGACTGGGACCATATTCTTGTCTCGCTGCCCGCGCGACGCATTGATCAGAGCAGTCGCAAAGGCGCACAGCTGTTGACATGTCCCTCGAGCCTGGACGCTGTCTACGTTGTGAGCTAGCGTTGGATGGTTTGGATCAGATCGCGGCGCTGCGATGTGCGCGGCCGCGAGGCTGTTTCTGCGTTGGGAAGGAGCTAACTGGTTTGGGGCGGTGGTATCGACTGAGGTGGGACCCGCGGCTCGCCGGCGAGGTACTCATCCGGTCAGATATCTACCGCGATGAGACCAGCTGCCGGCGAAACTGAGATCTGGGCGCGGAGCTACATGAGCCAAGCCGTCCGTGACTGGTTCACGTCCTCGACATGTCGCGTCACCGCCTCGCGGATCGTTCCCATGTGTCGCGGCGTCGTCCACAAGAAGCGAACGCCAATGTGATAGCGCGCCTGGCCCAACCCGACCGCGTCGCAGCGCACCACTTCGATGTCGTCGCTGCATTCCTCGTGGCCGAGTCTCAGTCGCAGCCTGCCGACCGTTCCGACTTCCACACGCTGTCGACTTTCGATGAGACAGCCAGAACGACTGATTTCAACAATCCGCATGCGGTGCTCACGCATGAGCACCGCGGGAGAACCACTCTCGTGTGTCATCCGCGTCTGACCTGCTGCTCGAATAAAATCCGGGCGTTGTAGTCGCCGTACAGTCGAATCCTGTGACGCAGATCTCCCTCGACGATGAGCGGCTGGCAGTCGATCACGCAGACGGGGAACCGTTCACGCACCGCTCCGTCGTCGTCGGCGTGCAGGAGGAGGTCGAGCACGAGCGTTTCGCCGATCGCAGCGGGCTCCCGGCTGATCGCGATCCACTCACCGTCGCGTGCTTCCTGCACGACGATGTCGGGAAACACCGTCAGCGAGCCATCCGTCGGTTCAGCAAGCTTGAATCTCTTGTCGCGTCGTCGATCGGACACGCCAGTAATTGAGCAATGGCGATGCCCAGGCAGGTTGGACGGAACAACGTGCGAGTCTTACGGTTTTGCTAAGAAATTCGCGCCGCACGAACAGGGGCGTCTTATCGTTCGTTCATTTGTTTACTTGGGGTCAGACAGTCTGTATGACTGCAGGCAAATCTCTAGTCGCTTGCGATCTTCCGACTAAAGGCGGAAGCCACAGATGATTGCTGAATTAGCGGGGCCCAAAGGCCCCGCCCTACAATTTCAAGCGGGCAAGAGCGAAGCTGCAACCTAGCGTGGGGTCAGTTGCAGCAGATCGCCGCGTTGCGTGTCGCTAACTGACAGTGCACCGGCTGCGAGCTCGACGACCGCATACCCACGCCAGGCGACTGCGATCCGCCAGGGCACAACAGTCGAACACACTTTGACGACGCGACCTTCTCGCGTCACAAAGGCGATGTCGATGGCAAAGCGCATCCAGAAGGTATGGATGGCATTGCTCGGCGCGATGATGAGCGCATGGCCTTCCTCTAAGGATTCGTGTTTCAGCAGGCCAGTACGACGGGTGGCTGAGTCGAATGCAGTGAGCAGCGTGTGCGCGACGATGCGATTGTTGCGCGTGTTCGTCAACACGAACCCTGCGGCCTCCGATCGCACGAGCGGACTCAAGAAGGATTTCATCCTAATTACTCCGAGGGGCTTCGCCCCTCGGACTCCCCGACACGCTCTCTCGCGAGCCGCTTCGTCGGCTCGCTCCGTTCGCGTGGCTCGCTTCGCGGCGCTCGCTCGCGTCTTCTTCCGCGCCGGTGTGCCTCACCCCTGGCTGCTCGGTTTGATAGCGGTCCGAGTCAGTGCGTTTGCTCCGGGGAATATCTCTGGTTCTATCCAACGATCAAAGTGGCCGGAACCGTCGATACGCGCCACCGACGATTCGACGGAATCCACACAGCCGTTTGCACTTCCTGCGCCTGTGGACTGCTCGTCCCACGACGGTTCGACCCTTGCCTGCACATCCTGCAGCAGTGGCTCAATTACCTTACTTCGTTCTCGGTCCGAATACGTTGCTCAGCATCATCGGCTTGATGCGGGGCCGCGATACGACACCGCCGACGCCCGCCCGCAACTGGCGCACGGTGACGGTCGACGTCGTCATTCCGGCGTTTAACGAACAGGACAACATCGTTCGCTGCCTGGCGTCCCTCGTCGGTCAAACGATGCGGCCGCGCAAAATCGTCGTCGTAGACGATGGCAGCTCGGACCATACCGCATCACGCGCTGTCAGGTTTGGCAGCGTTCACGGATTGAACGTCCTTGTCATCAAGCGTGCGATGTCGATTGGCAAAACACCATCGATCAAAGACCAGGCTCGCGCGCTCGATTCGGACGTGTTGTTCGTCCTCGACGCCGACACGATCCTCGAATCCGACAACTACATCGAACGCACGGTCCAGGAACTGTATCAGGGTGTCGGCATTGCTTCAGCCTGCGGCAGCATCCTGCCGCTCCGTGAAAGTGATCGCCGCGCGGCCGATGCGGCGGCGCCGGTTCGTGCATTCGTCGACGCCTCACCATCGTACAAGCCGCGTCCGGCAAAGAACTGGCTACGCAGATCGGCGTCCGCGATCACGAACACGTATCGCGAGGTGCTGTATCTCTTCCTGCAGCGGTTCGTCTTTCACGGACAGATGGCGATGTTCGGTACCGTCGCCAATCCTGCGGGTTGCGCAGTCGCATATCGCCGCGCGTATCTCGAGCAAATTTTCGATGCCTTCGAAACGGCGCTCGGCGACGACCTCACCACCTCCGAGGACATCTTCATCGGACTGGCGATGCTCAACGAAGGGTATCGGAACATTCAAGTGCTCGATGTCCGTGCGCGGACGGTCGAACCCGAGGTGCAGCGCCTTCCGAAGCAACTCTCGTTGTGGTCGTCAGCATTTTTTCAGTCCGCGTTCTATTTTGACGCGCTCCTCAGGGGCCCCTTCAAGGCATTCCGGCGGCGTCATCTCCATCGCGGGCCGAGAAACACGTCCGGCGGAACGCTGCAGATATTGAATGTATCTCCACGATCCGTTGCCTATGCGGCCGGAGGCCCGACACCGACTTCGCATGCATTCTTGACGCTTCCGGATTTGCCGAATGCGGCCGCGCCCGCGCCAGTGCTCGTTGGCGGGTCAATGATGCCCGCAAGGGCCGGCGGCATCGAAAGACGTTACATCCAGGAACCGTATCGCCAGGCCTTCGGGTCCCAGCACACAAGAAATTACGGACGGCCGGCAGGCTGGATGCTCCTGGCGTCTGCGATCGAAAAGATCGCTCTGCCGACAATTCTGCTGATCATGGTGCTCCTTGCAGCGTGGGAGCCACTCATCATCATGATTGGCGCCGAGACGCTGCTGACCGCCACTGCGCTCGCCATCGTGATGAAGCGGCGATGGTTGGAGTATTTCGTGAAGGGCATCGCGGTCACGCCGCTGCGATACGGACTGCTCCTTTCCGAGCTCGCCACGATCGCGCGTTTCGCGAGAGACCTATGGCTCACAGGAAATCGCAGGTGGCGAAAATGACGCCTCGCGCGCTCCTCTCGATCGCATTCGTGCTTCAGTCGTTCAATGCCTTCGCGCAATCGACGCCGCCGCTGGGGGAACTTGCGGTCTTAGAGCACGCCGTCAAGGACACGCCCCAGGATGCGGCGCTTCAAATTCGTCTCTCACAGACATATGCGATGCTCGATCGACCAGTCGATGCCCTCGAGGCTGCAGAGCGGGCGCTGGCGCTTTCTCCAAACTCCGTCGAGTTCCTTCGCGCCCGAGCGACGCTGGCAACATGGGCTGGTGAGTACGCACGCGCTGCGGATTCGTATCGCCGCCTTGTAAAACTGCAAGCGGAGAATCCCGACGTCACGCTGAACCTCGCACGAGTCAACGCCTGGGGCGGAGAGACCGACGAGGCAGTTCAGGTGTACCGGGGTTACCTGCGCAGTCACCCTGACGCCGCCGACGTGTGGATCGAGCTGGCAAGAACCGAACAATGGCGCGGCAACTTCAGCGCGGCCATCGAAAGCCTCGGGGTCTATCAGCGGCGCTTCGGCACTGATGATCAGTCGTCGCGCGAGATGGCCGCAGCATTGGCGCGGGCGGGCCGATCGCGCGAGGCACTCGACATTCTCGAGCCGCTCCTCCGCGCTCATCCGGGCGATTACCAACTGAACCTCACGCGCGCCATTGCTCTGACGATGCAGCGTCGGGTACGCGACGCGTCGGACGCACTCACGACTGTGCGGCATCTGCAGCCCGACTCGAGCGAGACGCGATCGGCTGAGCGCGCGTTCCAGGCGAACCTGTCGTCGGTCGCCGATCCCGGCGTCCGTATCTATCGCGATGCGAGCACGCTTCAAATTCAGCGAATCGAGCCACGCGCAACCGTGTCGTTTGCCGATGGAACGACGGTGTCTGCCGGGCTCACTCACGAAATGCTCAGCGCCGAGAAGGGAAGCGGCCTCGAACAAATCAACGGAGCCGAGCGCGCCGAACACGATCAGGTATGGGTAAGGGCGGCTCACAGGATTGGAGAGGTCAACCTTTATGGCCAGCTCGGCCAGGCGCGGACCGCAGCCGGTTCGATCGCACCTTATGTACTAGGTGTCGATCTCACGCCCGCAGACGGCATCAAACTCACGCTCGAGCGCAGCTCCGAATTCTTTGTCGTGTCGCCTCGAACCGTCGGCCTTGGCCTGCGGCAGGTGAGTCATGCCGCCCACATCAAGTGGGCTCCGACCCTCCGTTCGACGATCGTCGTCGGCGGATGGTACCAGACGCTCTCTGACAGCAACCATCGCTGGGAGTTTACGTTCTTTCCGCGGTTCAGCGTCCGACGCAGCCAACGTCTCAATCTCGATCTTGGTGGAATGGTCTCGCTGCTGCACACCAGGACGAACTTCGACAACGGCTACTACGATCCCGATCGCTACGAGTACTACGCATTCACCGCTTATCCATATTGGAAAGCCAGCGAAAACATCGGCGTTGGACTGTCGCTTGGTATGGGCATGCAGCGCGACGACTTCAGTCCTGCATTCCGCCTCGGAGGTACTGCCACCGCCGAAGCGACGATCGGCATCTACAGACCCTGGGCCCTCAAGGTTTCGGGCGGCAGCACTTTCAATCAACGTCTCGGAAGCGGCGCGTTTCGCGGGTACGGCGCCAGCGTTTCGGTAATCAGGCGGTTCTAGTCCTATTCATTTGGAGTTCATTCGGTCATGCGTGTCTTCATTACTGGTGGTGCAGGGTTCATCGGATCGCACCTCGCGGAAGCGCTACTCAAGCGCGGCGACGATGTTGACGTGCTCGACGATCTGTCGACGGGAAGTCTCGAGAACATCGCGCACCTGAGATCGCACCCAGGGTTCTCGTACACCATCGGTTCCGTTACAGACGAAAACGCCGTCGCGGACCTCATGGACCAGTGCGACATGGTCTTCCATCTCGCCGCCGCGCTCGGCGTTCGGCTCGTGGTAAGCCGGCCTGTCCACACCATCGAGACCAACGTCCACGGCACAGAGACGGTACTCCGCCAGGCGGCGCGACAGAAGAAACTCGTCGTCGTGGCCTCCACCTCGGAAGTGTACGGAAAGAGCGCAGTGTTTCCTTTTCGCGAGGATGCCGATCTCGTCCTTGGCCCCCCGACCAAGACACGCTGGGGTTATGCGACAAGCAAGCTGATCGACGAATTCCTGGCGCTTGCCTACTGGAAGGAACAGCAGGTCCCGGTCATTGTCGTGCGCTTCTTCAACACCGTGGGTCCGAGACAGAGCGATCGGTACGGGATGGTGATCCCGAACTTCGTGCGAAAAGCCCTCGCCGGCGAACCGCTGGTCGTCCACGGCGATGGCTTACAGACGCGCAGTTTCACATGGGTCGGTGATGTCGTGTCCGGACTGCTGGCTCTGATCGCTGAACCTCGGAGCGTCGGTCAGGTATTCAACATCGGAACCGGCGCGGAAGTGAGCATCAGGGATCTCGCAACCAAGATCATGGCGATGACAGAGAGTGACTCCACACTCGAGTTCGTCCCATACCACCACGTTTTTGGGCACAACTTCGAGGACATGGCGCGGCGGGTACCCGACATCAGCAAGATTCAGCAGCTCGTGGGATACCGACCGACGGTCCACCTCGACGAGATTCTCGAGCGCGTGATCGATTACTGGACGCAAGCGACAACGCTCATTTCCCAGACGCACCCTGTCCTGACTGCTCGGACTGAACTCGTCGGCGCCGGGGTCTGACCATGGAACTGGTGTATGCGTATCCCGGGCCGCGGCTGGAACGGACGTCCAGCGAGAAACAGTGCCAAGCCTGTCAACCGGGCGACTACCGGCACATCAACCCGCGGTTCTTAAAAGTCACATTCGAGGGTGAGCAGGGACGCACCCGTCGGATCACCTGTGCGCAATGCGGACGAGTCCTGCACGTGGGAGTCTTTCGCAGGCCGGCGTAAGAAATTCGTGGTCGTTCGCTGAAAACGGCTCAACCTCCAGTCATCGTGGTTCGCTGACGACGCCGCGCATCGCTTCGGCAAACTGCCGAAACAGTCCCGGCAATCGTTGAACAAACTCCCGGATCTCTGGAATGTGATTGGACGCGATCCAGAACGCGACCGCCATTCCGCATAACCAGATCACCGCATTCCAGAATGCAAACAACGGCTGCGCTGGTCCGCGCAGGTTCCATGACCAGTGCTGCACGGCACGAAACGGCGCGACGACTATCTGGTAGCCGACGAGCAGCATCAGCGCGCCCGCCCAAACTGGGACCTCCGCCGGCAAATGCCACGCGAGGATCGCGCCGGTATTGACCAGCGAGATCAACATCGCCGCCATCGTCAAAAACAGCGCGACCTGAATCAGCGCGAGCAGTGGAGTGATTGCCGCAGCCCATGGGGCCGCGTCGTACAGAGTCGTCATTCCAGGTGCCCACCCGGCACGGCGCCACTGACGGTGCTGTTGCCGCCATTGCCGCCGCCAGTGTCGCGTGCCCTCGGCATATTGTTTCTTCGCGCGGTCGATCACTTCTTTTGCGTTGAAGGGGGCGCCGCGCCCTGCCGCTCGTTCCTCACCGGTGCGTGCTTCCGGGACAATGAACATCATTGCGACGTAAATCAGGATACCGGCCCCCTTACTGAGCGCCGCCAGCAGCACGAACCCAATCCTCACGAGTGCCACGTCGATGGCGAAGTAGGAAGCAAGACCGTTGCACACGCCGGCAATCATTGCGCCGTCGGGATTGCGATACAGGCGCTTGGGCGGCGCGTCGCGGTGCGTGGCCTGATTACCATCTGCGGTTGTGCCGGACGTCGCATCGGCGTTCTCGCCGGATCCCAGGTCGATTGGCCCCATCTCTTTGATGATCTGTTCCACTTCAGTTGCGGTCACGACCGACTTGTGGGGCGACAGAAAGCGCTGGCACTTCTCGCCAATCGCTTGCTCGAGGTCCGCCATGATCTCGGCACGATCCGGGTTTGTCGCAAGCGCGCGCTCGGCGCTTTCGAGATACTCGCGCAGTCGGTCATAGCCGCTCTCGTCGAGTTGATAGGCATTGCCATTGAGGTTGATGCTGATGACTTTTTGCATATTTACTCCGAGGGGCTTTGCCCCTCGGGCCCCCTTACACGCTCGCTCGCGCGGACCCGCGATCCGTGCTCGCTCGCGTGGGCTCACTCGCACCCTCGTTCGCCCGGATGCTTATCGCCCAAACCTCGTGACCGTCGTGTTGAGCTGTTTCCAGTAGTCGTCGAGTTCTGCGAGCTGTGACTTCCCTTTGCTGGTCAGCTCGTAGTACTTGCGCGGCGGGCCCGCGTCCGATTCCCGCCACTCGTAATCGAGGAGACCGTCCCGGCGCATCTTGCTCAGCAACGGATAGAGCGTTCCCTCCTGGGTCGCGAATTCCGTGTCGCTGAGCCGCTCGAGAATGTCGGCCGCGTACACTTTGTCGGCGGCGACGATCTTCAGGATCAGGAACTCGAGCAGCCCTTTGCGGATGGACGCGAACTTTTCCGAGAGGCCCATTTGTTTAAACAGCTACCTTTTGTTAACAAGGTAGCTTCTTTTGAAACAGATGTCAATGCTCCCTCGTTCCTCCGCCCGGATATCAAGAATGCCGTCGCGTTCGTATCGTTCTCGAGAGCGTCCACACGCATCAAACGACGGGTCAGCCGTCTGATCGGCGTGTTTTCGCGCTTGACCTCAGGGCTTCACTCGTCAAGAATTCCCGCGGACCAGCCAGTTCACCGCCCTCGAATCTTGCCGACCCCTGCCAGTCATCCGCGCAATCGTCCGATTACCACGATAGGAGTCACTACCGCCGATCGGCCACAGCTCCTCGAACGCTGTCTGTGGTCGCTAACCCGGCAGCTGGAGAAGCACGGCGCGCGTGTACGCGTGATCGTCGTTGACGCTTCGAAAGATGCGCGCAACGAATCGCTCGCACGAACAGCCGCCGCATCCATTCGTCGCGCCACCGGCCTCCCGATTGCGTTCATCGGGCGAAATGAAAAACTCACGATGCGCCAGGCGCTCAGCTCGCTCTGCGAGGACTCGCTGCTCGAGTTTGCCTTTCACCCCGGCGCCTCTGGAAACAGGAACATCATTCTCCTCTTCGCCAGCGGCGAGAACGTGCTGTTCGTTGACGACGACATCGTGTGCGATGTGTGGCGGCCGCGATCGTTTCGCCGCGCGATTACGTTGGGCGGACATGTCGAACTGAGGGACATCGCGTTCTATCGCCGACGCGACGATGTGTGTGAGCGGCTCCTGCGCGCGAGGATCGGCCTGCTGAACCCGCACGAGACTGTGCTGGGTCGCACGGTAAGGTCGCTCGCCACCAGCAAAGATCTCGTTGTCGACTCCCGACGCGCATGTCCTCACCTGCGGGGCGCCGCGCAGGGTGTGCGACCGGCGCACATCCGAATGACGCTTACCGGCATCGCCGGAGATGCCGGTGTGACATACCCCGATCGGTTTCTCTTCTGTAAGGGAACCTGGAAGAAGGTGCTGTCGGGCAGCCGCAGAACTTTTGATACGGCCTTCAGGTCGCGCGAGATCTGCAAAGTTGCGAACCGCTACGTCATCATGCACGAGGTCAGTTGCATGGGAGGCTGCCTCGGACTCGCGAACACGTCGATCGCTCCGCCATTCTTGCCGGTCGGAAGAAATGAAGATGGGCTCTTCGGTGCAACGTTGTGCGCAATGGATGTGGACGCGATGGGCTGCCATATCCCCTACGCGGTCGTCCATGGGTCAGCCCGGTCGCCGCAGTATCACGGCGGACGGTTTCCCTCGACCGCGGAGACGCGACTTGCCGATCTGCTGATTTCGCTGGTTGCATCGTGGAGTCCGACATTACGCGATGGCGAGCCGACGCGCCGACTGAAGAGACTGGGTGAACGGCTGCAGCACATTGCCGCCCTGCCAAAGCTCGACTTCGTACGCGTGACCAGTCTTGCCACACTGCGAACGAGAGAACGAGAAC
>DASTVZ010000063.1:0-6518 GCA_035758845.1 Vicinamibacterales bacterium | reverse complement strand
CAGGTACAAGCGGCCGCCGGCCTGGAAGACGATGGCATCGGCGCCGGCAGAGGGAAACGCCAGATCGAAGTCGTTGAGATCGGTGACCTGCCGTGTCTTTCCGGACGCGACGTCGAGCGCCCAGATGTTGTTGCGCTGAGTGGCTCCGCGATCCGAGACGAAGTAAATCGTGTTGCCGTGCCACATCGGCTGCGCATCGTTGGCCGGATCGTTCGTCAGGTTGCGCGACGCGAACGTCTTCAGATTGAAGAGCCACAGGTCCGGCGCCCAGCCACCGCGATAACGCTTCCAGGTGCGGAAGTCCTGCGACATCGGCATGTAGACGAAGTCGGTGCCATTCTCGGCAATCGCGCCGAATTCCCCGTAGGGTACGGGCAGCTTCTCGGGCAGTCCACCTTCGACGCCGACGAGGAAGAACTGGCTGAATCGCTGCCGCCCGCTTTCGCGGCTCGACGCGAAGAGCACGCGCTTGCCGTCGGGGTGCCAGCCGATCACCCGGTCGGCCATCGGGTGATAGGTCAGCCGCACGGGCTCGCCACCATTCGCGTTGACGACATAGACGTCTGTGTTGCCGTCGTAGGCGGCGCTGTAGGTGATCTTCGTGCCGTCTGGCGAAAACCGCGGGAAGGATTCCTCACCCTGGGGCGAACTGAGCCTCGTCGCGGTGCCTCCTTTCCGGGACACGACCCAGATGTCGCCGGCATAGACAAACGCGATCTGCGTCCGGGAAACCGTCGGCTGCCGGAACATGCGCGCGTCGATTTGCGCGTCGGCGGCGCCCGGCAACGCCAGAAAGAGGGTGATCAAAACGGCCGATGTTCTGACGAGCATGGTGAAAATGGTACTGCACCAGACGGCAGGATCAAGGTCGGCCACCCGCACCGGCGTTGACCCTCACTTCGGATAAAGTGTCGCAATGATTTGCGAGCCGGCGATCGGCCGAACGCCGGCAAGGAGCCGTCATGTGCGACCAGGATCATTTTGAGGACGATCGGAAGGAATACGAGGCTCGAGGGCTGGTCACGCGCCGGCAGTTCGGCGTACTCGTCGGGGCCGGCATCACCATGATGCTGCCGCGGGTCGCGAATGCCGTCGCCGTCACCGAATCGGACGTGACCGTGACGACGCCCGACGGCAGCGCCGACTGCTACTTCGTGCATCCAACCACTGGTGCGGCGGCGGGGGTATTGATCTGGCCCGACATCTTCGGGTTGCGTCCCGCGTTCCGGCAGATGGGCAAGCGGCTGGCCGAATCGGGTTATTCGGTCCTGGTCGTCAACCCGTTCTATCGGGTGAAGAAGGCGCCGACCGCTCCAAATGGCGCGGCAACGCCGATTGCCGATGTGCGGCCGCTCGCGCAGGGGCTGAACGAGACGACGCAGATGGCCGACGCCAGGACCTTCATCGGTTGGCTGGACAAGCAGGCGTCGGTGGCAAAGAACCGCAAGATTGGCACGCAGGGTTACTGCATGGGCGGTCCGATCGCGTTCCGCACGGCCGCCGCCGTGCCCGATCGGGTCGGCGCGGTCGCGTCATTTCACGGGGGCGGGCTCGTGACCGATCAACCGAACAGCCCGCATCTTCAGGCCGCGCAGACGAAGGCGCAGTTCCTGATCGCGATCGCCGCCAACGACGATCAGCGAGCGCCCAAAGACAAGGAGGTTCTGAAGGAGACCTTCTCGAAGGCGAGCCTGCCCGCCGAGATCGAAGTCTACGAAGGCGCGGCCCACGGCTGGTGTCCGCCGGATTCCGGCGTCTACAACGAGCCGCAGGCGGAAAAGGCGTGGAGCCGCCTGCTCGCGCTCTACGGCAAGGCGCTGGCCTGACACGGGTGGCGTCGATCGTCGCCCGCGCGGGCATCCCTGCCCTGCTCGTCATTGCCCTTCTTGGCGGGAGGGCGCATGGGCAACCGGAACAGACCCCGGTCGTCGTGTTCGAAACGGAGAAAGGCGCGATCGAGACGGAGATCGACGCTGTTCGCGCGCCGATGACTGCCGCCAATTTCCTGAACTACGTTGACGGGAAGTTCTACGACGGCGGCAACGTCAATCGCGCGGTGCGCCCGGACAGCACGTGCGGCACGACGTCGAGATCCAGGTCATCCAGTTCCAGATCGACCCGGCCCGACGCCGCGAACAGTTCGCGCCTGTTGCATTGGAGCGGACCAGCGTCACGGGCCTGAGACACGTCGACGGCACACTGTCGATGGCGCGGAACGGACCGGACACCGGCTACGGCCTCGTTCTCGATCGTTATCGGCGACCAGCCGGAGATGGATGTCGGAGGGCGGCGGAACCCGGACGGCCAGGGATTCGCCGCCTTCGGCCGCGTCGTCCGCGGGATGGACGTCGTCACGGCGATCCAGGCATCACCGACTGGTCAGCGAGGTGCCTACGGGACCGAGTCGCTCGACCCCCCAATAGGCCCACAGCCGCACCCAACGGGGCGTGACGCGGCCGGCTTCGGACAGATTTGTGATCTGACGGCGGCTGAAGATGCTGGTGTGACGGGTGTGCCGGCCGATCGCTCCGTCTTGAAGGATCTCCACACCACCACCGAGGGCGACACCATCGGAGAGGGCTCGGTCGTCCAGCTGATTGGGTTCCTGATCAAAGGGAAGTTCTCAAACGTGGGAACGGGCGAGACAGTCAACTGCAACCTTCCCGATCGCGAAGAAAACGACATCCGCCTCAATATCGTGAAGGACAAGCCCCCCGCGGAACCCACCACCAACCAGCTCCACGACCTCGAATGTCGGAGTGTCGTGGTCGAAATCTCACCCCACTTCCGGCCGGAGCAGTGGGAACCGCTGGGGAGGCTGGTCAAGACAACCGCCAAGGCGACCGCCGCGAAGAAGATCACCGCCCTCGATCTCCGCCGCCCGATGCGCTTCACGGGGCATTTGTTCTTCGACGGGTCCCACAAGCCCTGCACCGGGACCACTCCACACGGCAGCTCCCGATGAGTCTCGGCGTGGGAAATCCACCCCATCTATGCCATCGAGGTGTGCATCAACACGTCCCTCTCAGGCTGCCCCCGAACGGACGCGAGCAAGTGGCAACCCCTCCACAAGTGGCTGCAAGCGCCGGAGGAGGAGGAAGAGGGGGATCAGGAGTAGGTGCCCCGGCTGGCCTAGCTGCCGGTTCCCGGTGGTGAAATGGTGAAATGTGGCGAGGGGATTCCACCTCTCCCCCACTGGAAAATGAAAATACAAGGGGTGTGTTTTTCATTTTCTTGGGACATAGGGTAGACAGGGCCTCCCCACATTTCACGATCTTCACGTCTACGGCCTGCTCTGCTGCTTCACGTAGTCGTAAAGAGGGTGAACGGCGTGGCCTTGTATCCTCCAGGAAACCTGCCATTCGCCCTGCTCTCGCCGCGGCGCCGGAGATTCGCTGACGACATTGCCGAACCGAATCCACCGCTGGCCGCTCACAGTCTCCAGCAGCGCCTCGTCAGGACGAGTGGGCGGCTGGTCAAGCGCCCGTTACTACTGGCTCTTGCTGGCCGAGAGCCACCTGACGCGACATTTGTTCGGGTCCATGCTCCGGCGGATCTGGGCGCTCTTGGTGCCAACCGGCTGACGGACAATGGCGGCAGGAGACCGTCTCGGGCGAAGAAGGGGCACCAACGCGGGAGAGGTGTCGGAGAACTGTGAGCGGTGGCGGGTTCGCCGGCCGGAATTCAGATCGCCGTGACGGCGTCATGAGGTGCGACCCTGGCGACAAGAACATGCGATCAGGAGCAGTCGAGCAGGTGTAGGATGCGGCAGTCTGAGGAAGTCAAATCGGAAAAGTCAGATCAGGATATCTCCCCAACCGTTGACTATCAGCGTAGAGACGGGTAGAACCTTGTCCGGCGACCGCACGGAAGATTCGGTGCTTTATGAACCGAAGTGCGGAGCCTAACCCTGGCCACTTGCTGTCGATGCGACATACTCGGAGGATCCGTGATATCCGACCTGGATGCTATTAACACATTGAAAGGTCTCCGACAAGACGGACGTTTGATCCCGTTCGTCGGCTCCGGTCTGTCGAAACCACTCGGTCTTCCGGACTGGTCGACGCTAATCGCCTTCATCGCCGAGGAACTCGACTACGAACCGGAGGTCTTCAAGCTCAACGGAAATGACTTGCAACTCGCCCAGTACTACGTCGCCAAAAAGGGGAGTATCGGCCCACTGCGCAGCGAGATGGACCGCCAGTTCAACCCATCCGATGATCAGATCAGAAATTCCAGAGCGCACACTGCTCTCGTCGAGATGAAACTGCCGCTGATCTACACGACGAACTACGATCGCATCATCGAACGGGCGTTCCGACTGAAGGGGGCCGCTTGTCACGCGATTGCCAATCTCGACGATATCGCAGCCGCTCCAGTCGATACGTCCACCCAGATTGTGAAATTGCACGGAACATTCGATGACGACGGAAGCCTAGTCCTCACCGAAACGAGCTATTTTGACCGTCTCGAATTCGAATCGCCCATTGACATCAAGATGCGCGCGGACATCCTCGGCAAGACCTTGCTTTTCATCGGGTATAGTCTGAGCGACATCAATATTCGCTATATGCTCTACAAGCTGTACAAGATGAGGAAACAAATGCGGCGAGAGGCGTCCCGTTCTCACAGCGCTTTTCTGACGACGTTCGGCTCCAACGCTATCCAAAGCACGCTCCTTGCTGAGTGGAACATCTCGATTGTTGACCTCGATCCGGTAGACAGCACCGAGAGCCTTGCCGGCTTTTTGGAGGACCTGATGTGAAAGTCTACTTTGTCACTACCAATGAGAAGAAGGCCGAAGAGAGTAAGGATCGCCTCGAGCGATTCCTTGAGCGTGTTCCGTCACAGGAGCGGGCCCGGCTCCAGATCGAACTCTGTATCGTTAAGCGACAACTCGATGAGCTCCTAGCTACCGATATCGAGAAGATCGTTAGGAAGAAGGCGCTCGAGGCGTACCGGGTCGTTCATCTGCCATGCGTGGTCGAGCATGGCGGGCTGTACCTGGATGCCTGGCGATCCCCGCATGAAACACCGTCGCTGTTAGGCGGGATCGGTCAAATCGTCTGGGATTCCGTGGGAGATCGCATGTGTGCGTTCTTGCGCAACGAAGATGCGAGGGGAGCCGAGGCGCAATCTATCGTCGGATACTGTGATGGCATGCGCATTCGCGTCTATTCAGGCATCACCAGGGGCGAAATCACGGACCATGCACGTGGCCAGCGGGGGTTCCGCTGGGATCCCATCTTCAAGCCGGACGACTGCGATCTGACTTACGGAGAGATGGCCCCTGAAAAGAAACGCGAGACTGCACCCGACGAGAAGGCATGGAACCGCTTTTTTGAATCTCTGAAGGAAGAGGTTCTTAAGAGCCGAAGGAAATGAACGGGCAATTGTGATCCAGCAGTGTCCGAATACTCAGGACAGTTGACGATAGATCCAATTCGCGAATTCGGATTTGGCGGCCCGCTGCAATCGTTGAGCCATCTGACCAACATCGCGTCCGCACGCTGGCTCTTCCACCAACTGAAACCGTAGTACGTAGCCAGCAGGAAAATCAGCACGGACGTCATTGCCCACGGACCTATTCGGTCACCATTTCAACTTCCAGACCATTGAGTAGCATCGTCAACGCGTTCAACAGCCTCAACACGTACGGACTCTCCAGAACGCACAGGTCGAACACGACGTGCACGTGGCAATTGTCTACGCATGAACAAGCGTCACTAAGAACTGGCGAGTAACGTCCGGAGCTTCCTCTGAGCGTGTCGATCGACGGCCGGGCGAGCAAACACTACAGCGAAAAGCAACAAGCCTGGAAGGCTCTGGCCAGTGAGATATCCAATGACGAACCCGAGGTCCCTGAGCGTCACCACGCTTCTCACACTGCCGCCAGACAGCAACAACCACGTGAACACGAAGAGCTCGCTCAAGCAGAAACCGATTAGCAGGTTGGGTAAAGCGGCGGTCCAGCTCCGCTCGTAGAAGATCACGCGATCCGGAGGCATGTGCGCGGTTCCCACAAGTGCGCGAATCTGCTGCAACCGGTCAGATTGCGCCGCTTCACTCAACCAGATCACTTTGTTTGAAATACCCTCACGGCCGACCATCTCGAGTTCAGCTCGAACCCCTGATGACATGTTGGAGATGTCGACGACAACATGCGAGGCCCCATAAATCAGGTTCCTGACAGAACGTTCCCATTCGTGATCTGCTGCCGTCAGGAAGACCGGGCTCTTCGCTGATAGCCGCACGATAGGATTTCCACGGAACGCGATCAGAACCGGGTCCCACGAGGCGGCATCCGAACGTGGAGCGGTGAGGACTGCGATCGGGTTCCGCCCACCAACGATTGTGAAGAGTGCAGCTGTCACCGCGCGATCTGAAAAGCCGAGAAACGTCCGAAGGTATAAAATGTACGGAGTCGGAATTGCACTTGGGCGAGAATACTGGTGCGCCTGTAACGCCAGTGCGATGCAGAATGTACCAGCCGCGATAACTACGACGCCGCTTGCGAA
>DASTVZ010000034.1:0-85442 GCA_035758845.1 Vicinamibacterales bacterium | reverse complement strand
CGAGCCGCCGCCGGGGAGCGGTCCGGCAACTGATTCTCAGCGTGCCGCCATCGGGCATTGCCTGGCAGGCGTTCAACGCAAGGTTCAGCAGCGCCTGCGACAACATGCCCGGATCCGCATTGATCTCGGGCAAGCTTTCGGGGCATTCAACCTTCATCGTGACGTGACGTCGCGTCGCTTCGGGCGCGACCGAGGTCTGAATGTCAGAGATCAGCGACGACAAACGAACCGGCTGGAGTTTCAGTTCATCAGGGCGCGCGAACTTCAGGAAGCCGTTGAGGACCTCATCGAGCCGCCGGATCTCTTTGCCGATGATGTCCACATGTTTCGTGACGTCTGGCGGGCCGAAGCCGGAATCCGTCAGCCGATGCCCAGGATCCGGTCCGGCACCCGCAATGGCGGGCTGGCGGGCGATCTTCTGCTTCAACAGCTCGAGGTGGATCGTCATCGCGTTCAGCGGATTCTTGACCTCGTGCGCGACCCCCGCCATCAGCCGTCCAAGAGCGGCGAGCTTTCGTGAATAGTTGAGCGTCGACTGCACCTGGCTCAAGTACCCGATGTTTCGGGCCACCAGCATCGCGCCAAGAAATCGGCCGCCCGTGTCTTCGATTACGTGCGTCATGAGCAGACGTTCGGTCGTGTCCGCCGGATCGAGGCCGGAAATGGAGACTGGGCCCTGCGACTTCCGACCGGCGAGTGTCCGTTCGATCATTTGCCGCACCGCATTGTCGGGTGGAAGCGCTTCGAGCGTCCGAAGTTGCAGCGCATCCATCGACTTGTTGGCGAAAATCAGCTCGCCACGCGGTGAGAACAATGCCACCGCATCCTCGAGATTGTCCATGACCGACTCGAGATCGGTCGCCGATCCGGCACGGAGTTCGCCGCCAGCGTGATCGGGTTTGGCACCACGGCCAAGCGCCGAAAGCTGCGCGCTGATGGCATCGAACGAGCTTCCAAGATCGCGGAATTCCTGTTCTTCGAGATCCAGTTTGACATCCAGCTCACCGCGTCCAAGGCGCGAGAGGCCGCTTTGAATGACGTGGATCGGACGAAGCATCCATTGCGAGAGCAGCATCGCAACCAGGGAAGCGACGACGAGCGCGACCAGGATCGCCCACGCCGTCGTGCCCAGCGCCTTCTTGATGTCGCTTCGAACCAGAGTGGTCGTAACACCGACGCGGATCTCGCCGAAGTTCATGACTTGATCGTCGCGCATCGGCTGCGAGATCTCCATCCGCTGCGAGATCTCCAGAATCTTGTCCCCGTAGGCGGCGACCAGCTGCTTCCAGGACCCACCGATGGCGAGAGGAGCAAAGTCTTCCTGCTTTTCGAGCGGCAGCCCTTCGAGAGAGGCGGTACTATGCACGACCGCGATGCCGTCGTTGTTGACGATGGCGACGTAGGTCACACTTGGCCAGTTGGGAGTGCTCGACTCGATGATCGAGCGAATTCCGCCGTCAGTGCGAAGCGCCTCATAGGGGTCGGTGACCCCCTGCGCTACCACCTCTTTCGCGCGTTGAAAGATGGCCTGCGCCAGCATCTGACCGCGACCCGCCGTCTCCTCGAAATTGAGGCGGACGAGCGTCGTCACGTGGTACGCGCTGAGCGCGACCACGACCACGACGACCAACGTCGTGACACCGGCAACCTGCTTGGCCTTAATGCCCACGAGTGCCCTTCCCCGCCTCGCGGCTGATCGTCTGCATCCTTACCTTCTGTGCCCCGCCTCCTGACTTCGCATGCCTTCTTCGTCCTTCATCCGATTCAGCTTGTTGTGCAGCGTCTTCAAGCTGATGCCGAGAATCTCCGCCGCGCGTGTCTTGTTGTTGCGCGTGTGATCGAGGGTGAGCAGGATCAGCCGTCGCTCGGCCTCATCTACCGTCGTCCCTGGGGAAATCGTCAACGTGGGCAGCGACGCCTCTCCGCGCGAAATCAGCGTTGGTGGCAGATGGCGCGGCTCGATGAATTCGCTCTCGGCCAGAATCGTCGCCCGCTCGATGACGTTGCGCAATTCACGGATGTTGCCCGGCCACGGATATCGCTCGAGCAAATACATGGTTTCCTGGTCGACGGCGCGAATGCCTTTCCCATTGGTGCGATTGAATTCAGTCAGGAAAGTCTGAACCAGTAACGGAATATCCTCCTTGCGCTCGCGCAGCGGAGGCAGGTCGATCGCAAACACGTTCAGGCGGTAGAACAAATCTTCGCGCAGCTTACCGTTGTTGACCGCATCCTGAGGATTGACGTTCGTCGCGGCAATCACGCGCACGTCGACGGAGATCTCCTGGCGGCCGCCGAGCCGGCGGAACACGCGCTCCTGCAGGACGCGCAGGAGTTTCACCTGCGTCGCCGGCATCATTTCGGCAATCTCGTCGAGGAACAAGGTCCCTCGATGCGCCAGCTCGAACACGCCGGTGCGGCGATCGCTCGCGCCAGTGAACGCCCCCTTCTCGTGGCCGAAGATCTCGCTTTCAAGAAGCGTCTCGGGAATAGCCGAGCAGTTAATCGCGACAAACGGAAAGGACGCGCGCGGACTGAGTTCGTGGATCGTCTGGGCGACAAGCTCCTTCCCGGTCCCCGATTCCCCGGAGATTAGGACCGATGCACCCGTTGGCGCTGACTGTTCAATGATCCGGTAGACGGTACGAATGCCGGGACTGTTGCCGATGATGCGCCCGAAACTTCCCTGCTCTCGAAGTTGACGCCGAAGCGCGCGGACCTCGCGCAGGGTGTCCTGCCGCTCCACTGCCTTCTGAAGAAGGATCTGCAGCCGTTGCGGATCAACGGGCTTGCTCAAGTAGTCGTACGCGCCTTCCTTGATCGCCTCAACCGCGCTATCTACCGTTCCCTGCGCGGTCAGCAGGATGAACGTGATGTCGCTCAGTTGGTCCTTGAGGGCGCGCAACAGATCGAAGCCGCCCATCCGTGGCATGACCAGGTCGGAAACGATGATTGCGGGGCGGAAGGTGGTGACCTTCCGCATCGCTTCTTCGCCTTCAGCCGCTTCCGCGGTCTGAAAGCCCCAGGCCTGGACCAGCTCCGCCAAGCCGCTGCGGGTCGCCGGATCGTCTTCGACAATAAGCACACGCTCGCCGACGGTCGTCTCCGGTTCCATCTCGTTCATTTCTTCACTTCTTTGTAGTTCGTTCAGCACGTCATTCTTACACTTTCAGAGTATCAATTACATAGTCCAGAGAAAAATCTGCGCGGGTTCAAACAGCGCCTGACCCTCGGGGCCCGGGAACCATGTGCACATGTGTGTAACGGAGCGACCCGGGTCTGACCCCTAGGTACCTGCGGTCAGACCCTGTCCTATAGGGTACATCGCTTGCACACCTCAGCGGGTTGGGAAGGATGGCCAAGTCATGAAAAAGCTTGCACTTGTGCTCGGACTGGCGCTGGTGGTGTCGGCCTGCGAACGGACGCAGGCAACGCCAGCCGTCGGCACAGAAGTCAAAGTCGAGAAAAAGGACGGCGTCAAGATCGCCGGCAAGCTCGTCGAGGTCAAGGATGAACGGGTTGTCGTCGAGGCACCCGACGGGACAAAAACCGAAGTGCCGAGATCGCAAATCGCTTCGATGACCTACGCCAGCGGTCTCGTCGCAAGTGGCGACCCCGCCGCTGACGCACGACGAGATGCGGAAGCAAAAGCCGCCGCTGGTGCCGAAGGAAAGGCCCCCGCCGCGCCCGTTGCTCCGACGGCGCCACCGGCGCCAACGCCGAAGGAAGATGCCGCTACAGCCGCGCCAAAGCTGCCGGAATTCACCGAGGTGACGATACCAGCAGGCACGACGTTGTCGGCAACGTTGGCAAACTCAGTAGCCTCCGACACAAGCAACGTTGAAGATCCCGTGCGCGCGACGCTGAAGAGGTCAGTGGCCGCCGAAGGTCATCAGGCGCTGCCCGCAGGGACGACGCTCATCGGCCACGTGACGAGTGCCGAACGATCCGCCAAGGTCAAGGGGCGCGCCTCGATTGCGTTCCGCTTCAACACGATAGACCTTCCGGGTGACGGTGGCCGTCAACCAATCAGCACTGAAACAATCAGCCGTCTCGCGCCAGCGACGAAGAAGAAAGACGCGACGAAGATTGGTGTCGGCGCCGGCGCCGGCGCAGCGATCGGCGCCATCGTCGGTGGCGGCAGCGGCGCCGCGAAAGGCGCGGCGATCGGCGGAGCCGCTGGAACCGGGGCCGTGCTCGCGACGCGCGGAGACGAAGTCCGTCTCGCTTCCGGGACGCCTGTCTCAGTGAAGCTCACGGCGCCTCTGACCGTTCGCGTCCCGCTGAAATAAAGGTAAAAAGGTCGAAGGGTAGAAGGTAAAAGGTAGAATGCGTCTTGTTTTACCTTTTGCCTTTTACCTTTTGCCTTTTTCCTTGTTACAGTCCACCCCCATCCCCGAGCCTTCCTGCATTCCTGAACGACGGCCGGTACTCCCGCTCGAGCGCGTTGGCGCGCTCGTCGAAGTTCTTATCTGTTCTGGATTGCCAACTCAGGTGCTGCTGATCCTCGTCATGCGTGGATTCGGCATGCCATTGTACGGCCCAGATGGGCGTCTCTCGCCGCCTTTTGTGTTCACGCTCTCGCTTCTCGATGCCGTTCTCGTGATCGGGCTAGTGCTGACATTCCTCCGCGCGCATCATGAATCGGCCCGTGAGGTACTGCTTGGCAGGGTGCGGCTGCTTCGCGAAGCGCTCATCGGGCTGGCAATGCTTCCCGCGGTGTTCATGCTGGTCATGCTCGTGCTCGTTCTCGTGCTGCGGTACGCACCGCAGCTGCACAACGTCGCCACGAATCCCTTCGAGGACATGCTGCGAACCCGCACCGATGTCATGATCTTCGGTATCGTGGTCATGATCGCGGGTGGCGTGCGCGAGGAAGTGCAACGCGGGTTCATTGCGCATCGGTTCGATCAATATCTCGGCGGCCCACTCTGGGGCGTGGCCCTCTACAGCGTGTTTTTCGGCGCGGGACACATCGATCAGGGCTACGACGCGGCGATCGCGATCGGACTCCTGGGTTTTGTCTGGGGACTTCTCTACATCTCGCGACGAAGCATCGTTGCGCCGATCGTCAGCCACGCGACCTTCAACCTCGCACAGCTCCTGAAATACCTGGCGTTTGCGGCGAGGTAAGCCGCGGTGAACACGGAAAAACACGGAAAGCGCGAACTCCTTCTCCTAGTCGCCCTATTCATCGCCTCGCTCCCAGCCGTCACCGCGCGTCTGTATTCGTCCGACGAGGTCGAGTACTTCTCGTACCTTCGATCGTTGTGGTTCGACCACGACGTCTCATTCGAAAACGAATACCGATACTTCTACGATCATCGGATCGCACAGACACCGGATTTCCATCAGACGTTTCTCGAACTGCAGACCGCGACCGGCCGCCGCATCAACTACGGAACCATCGGCTGCGCCATTCTGTGGGCGCCGTTTTATGGCGTCGCCGATGTCGCCACTCGCGCGATGCGGGCCATGGGGCGCGCGGTCGAAGCCGACGGATACTCGCGGCCTTACGTCTCGGCCGTTGCGTATGGATCGGCGTTTTACGGCTTCGCTGCAATCGTCATGGCCGTCGCGGCGACGCGGCAGCTGGTTCGGAAGTACGCGCTCAGCTCGGGACTCGCAGTCTGGGTGGGAACGCCGATGCTCTTCTACATGTACGTCGCGCCGCCGTTTTCGCACGCGTGTTCCGCGTTCGCGGTCGCGCTTTTCGTGACCGTGTGGCTGAAGGTGAGACAGACCTGGAGCGTGAACGGTATCGTGTTGCTCGGCCTTGCCGCCGCGTTGATGGCGATGGTTCGCGAACAAGATCTCATCTGCGCGCTCGGCCCGGCTGTCGACTTCGGCCTCGCGCGGATCAAGGTAAAAGGCAAAAGGCAAAGCGCCCGCGGCCCGAGCGAGGCGCGAAGTCGCCGAGCGAGCGCGAGTGGGTGTGGGGCCCCACGAGCAGTAAGTGACGCGAGACCCATCCTTGTCGTCTTTGCCGGGTGCCTTGCATTTCTCATCGGCTACCTACCGCAGCTCATCGCCTATCAGGCACTCAACGGATTTCCGCGGCCGTCACCACTGGTCACGCGCAAGATGTTCTGGTATTCCCCGCATGCGCTCCAGGTATTGCTCGACCCGGAGCACGGGTTCCTCGTCTGGACGCCGCTGGCGTTGCTCGGGCTGGCGGGATTGATGCTGCTGGTCGCGGCGCCTCGCGCCATCGTTGGCGACGACGCGGCAAGCCCGGACATCCGGCAAATTGGCGGATGCATGCTGCTGATGGTCGCGACGCAGGTCTACATCAGCGGCGCCGTGGAATCATGGACCGTCGCCGGAGCGTTCGGACAACGACGTTTCGTTGCGGTCACGATGTTCCTGGTGATCGGCCTCGCAGCGTTTCGATCCTGGGTGGATTCCCGTGCGGCTCGAATTGCCACCAACATTGCGATCGTGTTGTGCGTGTGGTGGAACCTCGCCCTGACGCTGGAGTTCGGCACCTCGATGATGGATCGGCAGAAGCTCGAGCTTCGGCGAAACGCATACGACGCATTCGTGACGCTTCCGCGAACCGCGCCGAAGCTGCTCTATCGGTACTTCACGAATCGTTCGTCGTTTTACAAACCGGCCACCACGGACTAACGGATCCGACGCCGTCACGATTCACTGTGCGCATCACTTATTTCGCCGACGTGCGGTTTCCGTTGGAACGAGCCAATGGTATCCAGACGATGGAGACGTGTTATGCGCTGGTGAAGCGGGGCCACTCGGTGGATCTGATTGTCAGGCCCGACACACACACGCCGGCGCGCGATCCGTTCACCTATTACGGGCTCTCGCCAGACAAAGCTTTATCCGTGGAACGCGCCCCGGTCAGCGGCCCCGCCGCTGCGAAGCGATTGGGATACATCGCGTTCGCGATCGGACGCGCCACTGGAACGACACGAGCCGACGTGTTGCTGACGCGAGATCTCGGCGTCGCATCCGCGCTTCTGCGGTTGCCGCGCTCATTCCGCCCTCCGCTGGTGTATGAATCGCACGGCTATGCCCCGGACGTCGCGGCCGCGTTGCCCGCGCTTGTTGCAACGGCCTCTACTCCGTCACCGCACAAACTGCGGCGACTTGCCAGTCGCGAAGCGCGGGTATGGCAGCGCGCTGACGGCTATGTCACGATAACTGCAGCGCTGCTCGACGAATTGAAGGGGCGATTCGGATCCAGGCCTCGAACCGCGGTCGTCCCGGACGGCGTGAGGATCGCGCGGCCTGAACACCGCGCGCCAGGTAATGCGGTAGACGAGCGGCCCGGCGTCGTCGCTTACGCCGGACACCTTTACAGCTGGAAGGGTGTGGACGTGCTGCTCGAGGCGATCGCAGGTCTGCCCGAGGTGCGGGGACTGATTATCGGCGGGCACTCAGCCGAACCCGACCTCGCGCGAACGAAAGCCGTGGCTGCGCGCCTGGGGATCGCAGAGCGCGTCACGTTTACCGGCCTCGTGGAACCGGCGCGGGTTCCAGAACTACTGGGACGAGCAGATGTCCTGGTACTTCCAAATCCCGCATCTGCAATTTCGACACGGTATACGTCGCCATTGAAACTCTTCGAATATATGGCCGCCGGGCGGCCGATCGTCTCCAGTGATCTGCCCTCCATTCGCGAAATCCTCCGCGACGGTGTGAACGCGCTGCTCGTCGCGCCGGGCGATCCAATCGCGCTGGCGTCCGCGATCGATCGGCTCCTGAAGGAGCCGGCATTGGCGGCGCGACTCGCTCGCGCCGCCCTCGACGAGGTGCCGAACTACTCATGGCAGCGGCGCGCCGAGCGGCTCGAAACCCTGTTTACCGAGACGATCGTGGCCGGCTGATGATCTCTGACGCGCTGCTTTCGCTCGTTCGCTGCCCGGATTGTCACGGAGTGCTCGCCGGCACAGCCGACTCGCTCGTCTGTCGCGGATGCGGGCGTCCGTACCACGGCTCGTCGCCGGATTATCTCGACTTGCGACCGAGAGTCGCGTATTCGGAACAGACGAAATATCTCGACGAAACCCTTCACGCCGACGCGCGGCACGAACGTGTCTCGCCGCCTCTGCTCGGCTCGAAGATTCGCAATGACATGCTGCGCGCGTTTCTCGCGCCGGAACCGCACGACCTCGTCGTCGATCTCGGATGTGGGAGCGGTCGCGCGCTGCTCTGGAATCGCGACTGGGGATCGAGGACCATCGGTATCGATATCAGTCCGTTCTTTTCTTCCGACGCGAGGCAGAGCATCGACCTTCTCATCGGTGATCTGCGGCGGCTGCCGTTCGCCGACGCCACGTTCACGAAGGCGTTCTCCCTTGACGTGCTCGAACACCTTTCTCCCCAGGCACTGCGCGAAATGCTCGCCGAAGCGTCGCGAATCCTTGCGCCCGGAGGGGAACTGTTCGTGTATACCCACGTGCGCAAGAACGCGCCCGTTGCCGCCGGACTTCGCTGGATCAATGCGCTCGGACGACGGTTGGAAAAATGGGGATTGATCGACGCCCGCCAGGAACGCCTGCGCAAGTCCGATCACCTGAACCCATTGCGCGACATTCCTGAGCTCGAGCAGGTCGTCAACGCTGCCGGCTTTCACATCCGTCGCATTCGTTATTACACGCCGATCGTCGGCGGCTTCGTCGAAAACATCATGATGCGTATGGCGGAACGCGCGATGGCGAAACGCGCGGCAACCCGACTGCGGGCGACCGTTGATGCCGACCAGGCTGATGCACAGGCCATCCGCGAAGCGCGAACCGCGGCGAAAGCGCACATCGCCAGAAGTCCGGCGACGTACGCTACGCTGCGGATGTTGTCGTTTTTCATGAAGCTCGACCTTCTTCTGTTTGGGCGGATCCGATCGGGTCCATTCTTCGCGCTGCTGGTCAAAGAGTGACCGAGCCGAACGGAAGCTCGCCCATGAAAATTCTCTACGCGGCGTCAGACCAGCGCGTCCCCGGTACTACCGGCGGATCCATTCATGTCGTTGCGGTTGCGGAAGGGCTGGCACGACTCGGGCACGAAGTGCACGTCCTGATGACGCCGACCGGCCCTGTTCCCGACGGACACGTTCGCTGGATCGCGCTGCCGCCGCCGGCAGGAAGGAAGGAACTGCGATGGGCGAATACGGGAGCCGTCCGATCGCTCGCGCGTGACATCAAGCCGGACGTCATCATCGAGCGCTACTACAACTTTGGCGGCGAAGGGGTTCGCGCCGCTGCGGATGTGGGGGCACTCGCAGTACTCGAGGTGAATGCGCCGGTCGTTGATTATCCGGGTTCTGGCAAGCAGTTGTTGGATCGCGCGCTCCTTTTCGAACCGATGCGCCGGTGGCGTGAGTACTTGTGCGCCCTCGCGGATCTGATCGTGACGCCGAGCACGGCGATCCTGCCGGCCGACACGCCGCCGTCGAAGATCCTGCAACTGGAATGGGGCGCCGACACGGATCGCTTCCGTCCAGGAATCGAGGGTGCGGTTCCGTTCGACCGCCCTGCCGACACGGTCGCCGTCTTTTCCGGTGCGTTCCGGAACTGGCACGGAACGATTCACATGATCACCGCGTTACGCGAACTGCGGGCACGAGGCCGTGCCGATATCGGCGCGGTTCTCATCGGTGACGGTCCGGAGCTGAGCCGTGTCCGGGACGCCGCTCACGGATTGGACGGCGTCGTCTTCACGGGGGCGCTGCCGCACGATCGAATACCCGCCTGCCTGGCTGCCTGCGATTTCGGGGTCGCACCGTTCGACCCGGAAACGCATCCGGCCCTTTCGCTGGGCTTCTACTGGTCACCGCTGAAGATCTTCGAGTACATGGCGTCGGGTCTCCCGGTGGTCGCGCCTGCAATCGATCGCATCGCCACCCTGGTCGGCCACAACGGCGAAGGGCTCTTGTACGATGCGGCCATCCGTACCGGTCTGCCTCATGCCTTCGAGGCGCTGACCGATGTGAACCTGCGCAGGCGATTGGGGCGTGCCGCGCGCGAACGCGCCGTCCGCGATTACAGCTGGGCCGCGCATTGCCGTGCCCTCGAACAGGCGATCGCCAACGCGTTGCAGGCGCGCGCGGACAAGGGCCGCGTCAGCCGAACGGATGCGCGTTGAATGAGGATTCTGCTCGCCACCGATTCGTTTCCTCCGCTGTGCGGCGGAAGCGGATGGAGCACATACGAGCTGGCGCGAGGCCTTCGATCGCGTGGTCACGTCGTCCTCGTCGTACAGCCGCGCCCTGGCATGCGCGGCACGCACCAGAAGCTGGTCGACGAATTTCGTGTCCTCGAGTTCGGCGCGGACGCGCCACCGATTCCGTACGTGCGGAACTACTTCAAGAACGAAAAACTCTTCGCGGATCTCGCGAACTATCTAACCGGGCTCATTGCGGGTGAGCGGATCGATATCATCCACGGTCAACACGTGATGACAGCGGTACCTGCCGTCAGGGCGGCGCGGCAATCGTCAATCCCCTCAGTGTGTACGGTTCGTGATTACTGGCCGGTGTGCTACTGGTCCGACCTGATTCACACGGCTGACGGCCTGGCGCTCTGCCCGGGTTGCTCGGCGGCAATGATGACTCGCTGCGTGCGGCCACACGCGCGGGCGCTCTGGCCGCTGTCGCTGCCGATGATCCCGTATATGCGGGCGAACTTGATCCGAAAGCAGCGCGGGCTTGCCGACGCCGATGCGATCATCGCCGTGAGTTCGACCATCGCCGCAGATCTGCGGTCGCGGTCGTCGGAAATCGCCGCCGCTCGCGTCGAGATCATTCCCAACGCCGTCGACGTCGCGGCACTGCGCGACCGTGCGGCGGCAAGCAGACCGCCGATTGATGGCCGCTATGCGTTGTACCTTGGCAAGCTTGCGCCGAATAAGGGGACGACGAACCTCGTGCAGGTCGTCGAACGCAGTGGACTCGACTGGCCGGTGATCATCGCGGGGGATGGTCCTGAGCGGGCTGCGATCGCCGCCGAGGCCGCGCGGTCCGCGCGCGACATTCGTTGCCTCGGATGGGTGGATCAACCGGCAGCGACAACCTGGCTGGCCCACGCGTCCATGCTGCTGTTCCCGTCGCGTGGTCCCGAGTCGTTGAGCCGCGTTCTGATCGAAGGGAGCGCGCTCGGCGTGCCGATTGCCGCCATGAATACGGGCGGCACCGTCGACATCATTCTCGATGAGCGCACCGGTCTGCTGTCCAGCAATTTCGAGGAACTGGCCGACGACATCCGGCGGCTGCGTGATGATGCCGGCCTGCGACGCCAACTGGGCGCCGCGGCGCGCGCGCATGCCGAAACACACTTCGATACCAGCGTGGTGCTGCCTCGAGTCGAGCAGCTGTACCACGATGTGCTTCGGCGTCAGGCATGACAAGGGCCCGGCACGTCGCGGTCGTTGCGCGATCGGTATTCCCGCTCCACGGGCTCGGCGGCTTGGAGCGCAGCGTCTACGATCTCATCCACTATCTGGCCAGCGTGGGGGTTCGCGTCACGCTGATTACCCGTACACCGGCGCGCGGCAATCCCGGGCTGGACGAACCAGCGATTACGACGAGGGTCGTTCCCTACCGCACGTTTCCGTTCGCCGGGCGACGCGGAACGACGGTGATCGATCGCAGTACCGCGTATCCGCTGTTTGGTGAACGAGCCGGGCGCCTCGCATGGACCCTCGTCCGCGATCAACACATCGACATCGTGCACGGTTTCGGCGCGAGCGTGCTGGGCTACGCTCGGCGTCGCGGCACAGCTGCCGCTCCACTTGTCCTCAATCCGCAGGGGCTCGAAGAATTCGGCGCCACGGATCCGTCGCGAGCGCGCGTCAAACGGGCCGCATATCTCCCACTCCGCCGTGCCGTGCGCACGTGCGCCCACGCCGCGGACCGCGTGATCGCGACCGATCGTGTCCTCGAACCCGCGGTGATCACGCATCTTTCGGTTGAACCGTCGCGCGTTCGCGTGATTCCCAATGCGCTCGATCTGCCGGCTCTCGATCGCCTCGCCTCGGACGCCGCCGGAAGGCGCGTCCGGCATGAAGCCAGCATCAAAGGAGACGAGGTCATCCTGCTCAGCGTCGGACGGCTCGAGCAGAACAAGGGATTTCACGTGCTGGCGGCCGCGCTTGGTGCGCTCGGCGACCACGCGCCAACAATCGCCGAGGGCAAGTGGCGATGGGTGATCCTCGGAGAGGGCCCGTATCACCGCACCATCCAGGCCGCGATCGGGAGAGCGGGCATCTCCCGATACACCCATCTCGCCGGCCGCGTCAGCGAACAGGATCTCCACGCATGGTACGAGGCCGCCGATCTGTTCGTGCATCCTTCGCTTTACGAAGGAAGCTCGCTCGTCACGCTCGAAGCGATGGCGCACAGGCGGCCGGTTGTGGCAACGACAGCCGGTGGGCTGCCCGACAAGGTTCGCCCGGGACTGAACGGGTGGCTGGTGCCGCCCGGCAACGCATCTGCTCTTGCCGCTGCGGTCAGTGGTGCGCTCGGACAGCGCGATCGATTTGCGGAGATGGGCAATGCCTCCCGCCAGATCGTCGAGGAGGAGTTCTCGTGGTCCGCGGCGGGAGCCGCTGTGCTGCGCCTCTACGACGAGTTACTCGGGTAACGCTGTAGTAGAGTTAGGTCGCTGCAATCCGCATTTCAGGTGAGGAATCAGACTGTTGGTCGAACGCGAATGGCGTGAAGCGAGCGATCTGCGAACATCGCGGATCGCAGTCGCGGCCGTATTGTTGAGCGCGGTCGTGCTCCGGCTCTGGGGCATTCGACACGGTATCCCTTATGCGATCCAGGTCGACGAGCCAGAGATCGTCGAGCGCGCATTCAACATGATGCGGTCAGGATCGCTGCATCCGCATTTCTTCGACTATCCCGGCTTCTCTCTGTATCTTCAGTTGATCGTTTCGATCGCCCGGTTCATCGCCGGGGCGATCGGCGGCGAATGGTATTCGCTCGCGCAGGCGTCGGTGTCATCCTTTTATCTCTGGGGGCGAATCGTCATCGCTCTCATCGGCGCGGCCACCGCGCTTGTCGTCTACCAGATTGGCATGCGCTGGGGCGCTCGTCACGCGCTGCTCGCCGCCGGGCTGATGGCGGTCCTGCCACTTCACGTCCGGTACTCGCATTTCGTGCTCACCGACACGCCGCTCACATTCTTCGTTGCCTTGACGTTTCTGTTGTCGCTGATTGCGCACGAGCGGGGCACGCTTGGCCGCTTCGCCGCTGCTGGCGCGGCGTCAGGACTTGCGGCGGCGACCAAGTACAACGGTGGCATCGCGCTGCTGATGCCGGTCATCGCCTGCTGGATGACGTATCCTCTGGCTCCGGGACGGCTCAAGACGATCGGCGCGACGGTCGCGGCAAGCGCCGGGGCCTTTCTGCTGCTGGCGCCGTACACGCTTCTCGACCTGCCTGCCTTTCTCGACAGCTTCGCGCGGCTGACGCACCAGTACCGTAGTGCGACCATCGGCGAGTCCCTGTGGACGCTTTACTTCAAGTATCTGGTGCGGCACGCGTTCGGATGGCCGGCGATGTTGCTCGCCTTCGGCGGCATGGGACTCGGCTTCGTCCGTCTGGTTCGCGGGCCGGGTCGGGTGCGCTGGATGCTGGCGGTCGTCTTTCCGGTTGTCTACTACACGATGCTGACGACCCAGAAAATCGTGTTCGCGCGGTATCTGCTGCCAATGACGCCTGCTGTTTGCCTGCTTGCCGCGATCGGCGTCGTCTCGGGCGTCAGCCTGCTGCGCCGCTATGAAATCCCGCGGGCGCCACGCACCGCGTTGATTGCCGGACTGACGATTGCCGCACTGCTGCCGCCGGCACTCATGTCGGTCGGAAGCGATCGAGAGATGGCGCGTTCCAGCACCGTCGACCAGGCCTACGCGTGGATTCTGCAGAATATCCCCGCCGGCGCGTCAGTGGTTCTCGAGCGCCGCTCGATGTTGCTGCCGGTGCAGTATCGCGCCACCTATGTTCCGCACCTGCGCCGAAAAACGTATGAGGAGTGGCGCAAGGATGGAGTCGAGTATCTGGTCGCCAACTCCGAGTCGTATGGCGCCGCTCTGTCGGCGCCACAACAAAATGTGAACGACTACAACGAATACATGCGCATCTTCACGCAAAGCCGTGAGCTGCAGACGATCGCGCCGTCACGCAGCGTTCCCGGGCCGGAATTGCGCATCTTCAAAGTCGTGCCCTGACAGTCGCTGAGCTCACGCGGCATTCCAGACTGGTTGCAGCTCTTCACCTTGGCCAGGTTCGGCCGTCCCGTCGTTCGGTTCGCCGGGTTGTATGCAGTCTCATGGCTCATTGCGCGAGGCTATTCAAGAACATCAACTCGCAGGAGTTGACCTTCCGCAGGCGACGCTGAATGCGCTGCGGTCCTGCACCGTGAACTACTGGCTGATCCCGAAGCACCGCGAGCCATTCAGCGCTGTCAACCGCTATCCGATGAGCCAGGGGCGAGCGCTCTTCGGGAGCGACTTCCGGCGAGCGTTCTGTGATTCGTATCAGCGATCCGAAAGCACCGAGTATCTTGACGTGTGGGCCTGCATGACAGCCAAGGAGTGACAGGGCGCAAGGTTCACTGCGCGCGCGGGAGAACATTGACGTTGGCGCGTCGGCGTAATCCAGCAATCCAGTCTCGAATGGCCGATGGCTGCATCGTCCCGAATCGCTGTTGGAGGTAGGCCTCTATCCGCAGATCGTCGCGAACGTGGCGCCGCAGCTGATCGACGGATATTCCACTCTCGGCGAGGATCGTCTCGAAACGCGCGCCGACGCGCGCGCGGATGTCGTCGAGCTGGCGGTCGACCTGTGCATCCGGCGGGTCCGGCGGCGCATAGCGGTCGACTTCTTCGAGGATCAGTCGACGCTCAATCAGCGCCTCGAGCGGCACGGTGATTGGATCGGGTGCGGATGCCGACGCCACGAGCCCAAGTCGCACCGCCATCGTCACATCCGACTGCATGATGATGGCGCCGTCAACGACGGCGAGGATCCGATCGATGATCTCGGCACCGCTGGCGGTCAAGCCCACAGTTACGGCGAATAAAACTGCAGCGACCATCCCTTTTGCCTTTTGCCTTTTGCCTTTTGCCTTTTAGAACGCTTGTCCGATGCTGAAGTGAAACGCTCGGCGGCCCTCGAGGGTGCCGCCGATTTCGCGCCGATCCAGTTTGAATCCAACGTCGAAGCGAATAGGACCAATCGGGGACTTATAACGAAGTCCAAAGCCGACGCTGCCGCGCAATTCAGCGAGATCCATCTCAGTCACGCGATCGAACACATTCCCGCCGTCCACGAAGAGCGCCGCCCCTACGTCTCCCCACACCGGCAGGCGGAGTTCACCGTTCAGCAACAACAATCCGTTGCCGCCGCGCGGAAATCCTGAGGGGCTGATCGTATTCGGTGCGCCGACGGTATCGAGCGCAAAACCGCGGATCGTCGTGTCGCCGCCAGCAAAGAAGCGCTCGCTGGCCGGAAGATCTTCGACCGTGACACTGACCGGCTGCCCTTCAATGGCTGTTCCGGTTACCTCGCGGGGAAAACCATCGGCAAGGCCGAGCGCCACCCTTGACGCGAACACGATGCGCTTACGCGCGGGCAGACGACGGAACCACAAGCCTTGCACGTAGGACTTGAGGAAGCCGACCTGTCCACCGAGCGCGCGAGCGGCGAGCGTCCCCTCCCCGCTGACGAACGTGCCGCGCTCGGGATCCAGGACGTCGTCGCGCGTATCTCTCGAGATCCCTCCCGAGAAACCGGAGAGACGCACCTGCGGAAAGAGGCGGTCGATGCGCGCCTGATCCTCGAGACTCAGACGCTCGTCGAACGTGCGCGTCGTTCCGAACGAGTAGCGGGCATATGCGCGAAGACCCGGACTCAGTCGCCGCGCGACTTCCGCGTTGACACCCTTGCGCGCAAAATTAAACGACGAGCGGCGTCCCTGCTCCGCGGCGAGGGTCAACGACAGGTCGGCGTTCCCCCGGATTGCACGCGGCTGGGTGAATGTGCCGACGACGCGATACTCGAGAAAACCGAACGCTTTGCTATTGGTCGTGCCGGGTTCCGGATCGCTCGGGCGCAAACTCACGCGTGTAAACAGGTCCACCGATCGATTCTTTCCGCCGAGATTGCGGCGGCCGACGTCGAAGAATCCACGCGGCGCGAACTCGATGCGCTCTTCTGCCTGGCCTCCCGCGCCTTCGATCAGCGCCTTGGTCGCTTCCATCCCACCGCCGTAACTGAAGGTGGTGGCCGCCGCCTCCTCGACGGTGACCAGGACGTCGGTCGCGGCGCTGCCATGCGACAGTTCCTCGACGCGAATACGCCGGAACAATCCAAGCGCTCCAAGCCGCCGCTGACTCTCGATCAAGTCTTCGAGGCCGAGTGGCTTTCCTTCCTGAAGCAGCAGCTCCTGTTTGATGACGCGCTCGTCGGTGCGCGTGTTGCCGATGATCAGGATGTGGTCGACGAATGTCTGCTGTCCTTCCGTGATGTGGAAGCGAAGATCGGCGCGTGTCCCCTCGGCGTTCGGGACCGGCGTGACGATGACGTTCGCCGAGGCAAATCCGCGATTGAGGTATTCGAGCAGCACGGCCTCGCGGTCGGCGACCACGCGCGGCTCGAAATACGGGGCATCTCGGGTTGAGGCGACCGAGGCGCGCAATTGATCGGTGGGAATGCGCGTGTTTCCCTCGAAGCTGATCTCACCGACCAGAGTCAGTGGCCCTTCGACAATCGTGATCACCGGCTGGACGCGGGCGAGCGCCGAGGAAGAACCGCCGTCGGTCGATTCGTCGACGGCAGCCGAAACCTTCGCCTGGGCATACCCGAGACGCTGATACTGTCCGGCGATAGCGCTTACGGCAGCAGACAAGTTCGACTCGATGAAGATCTCGTTCGCCTGAAGTTTGACCAGCGCCGAGCGGAACTGCTCGGTTGGGATGGCCCGGTTGCCGCGCATCTCGACGCCCCGGTCGGTGACGCGATACTGCGGTCCGCGATGCGCCGTGAAGACGACGCGAAGCGCCCCGTCTCCTTCCTGCCTGGATGCAGTCGCGTCTGCCTTCCAGTGCCCCTGCTGATTGAGAAACGTGCGGATTCGCTGAATCGCATCTTCGATCAGGTCTTCATCGACTGATGCTTCGCGGGCAATCGGGACAAGCTCGGATTGCTTCTCCCTGGGGATTGGATCGCCTTCGAACGCGATCGTGACGGTGGGACCAATCACAAGCGAGACAGTGAGAGCGACCGTGCGGAGGTCGGCGGATGGCCGCGCGCTGTACGATCCCGCAGCGAGATAGCGTGACTTTCGGCGGAGTCGTTGCACGTACTTCGAAAGTTCGTCGGTAATCTGCAGCGGCTCGTATCCTGCGCCAGGCGATGCGTGAATGCGTTTGAGGAATGCGTCCCGCCCTTCAGCGGGCGAACCCTCGATCTCGACCGACCCGATGGTCGCGCGGCTGCCGGGCGTCACATTGAACTGAAGCAGCGTGCGGTCAGGATCGTGCCGCTCGGACGCATTCGCGACGACCACCGCCGTCAGAAATCCGCGATCGTGATAGAGCTGCTCGAGAAACCTCGCGATCTCCTGCGCCCGTCCCGGAGGCGGTGAGGCACCGAATCGCCCGGATACCGCGTCACGTAACACGTCCTCGGACAAGCCGAGCGACGGCGTGCCACGGAAATCCACTCGCTGAACGTTATGCAGAGGGACCAGATTGTAGCGAAGCGCCACCCCGCCCGCCGCTGGCGTCGCGTCCACCTGAACGTCCTGATAGCGGCCGAGACCAAAGATGTGCGTAATCGATTCGCGCACCTTCGCCATCGACAGCGGGTCACCGACGTCGGTCTCGACCAGACCCATGATCATCGGGTCGTCGACAGGGCGTCCTTCAGCGACGATCTGGACGTCGACCACACGCTGCCCGATGAATGCGGCGGCCGGCGTTTGCGCAGCGATTGTCGGCACAACACACGCCACGACCGCTGCGGCGGCCGCGAGGATGCGGCTCCACGTTCTCATCACCGCCGGTGCTGGACGCGAAAATCGATGGAGAAAGTGCGATCGCCGTTCTGCGTCAGAACCCAACCGAGGCGATCGTTCTGGTCGTATTCGAGCACGAGAATCTGGGTCGCGCTCGGCGTGGTGCCGAGCGGTCGTGCGTAGGTGACATACGCGCGACTCGACAACCGCTTGCCCAGAATCATTCGCGCGGACGGCATCAACGGGTCGGTGTCGGAACTTCCAATTGACGGCGTGATCTGTAAATCGACGCCGAGGGTCTGCTCGACCGCTCGGTTGACCGGGGCCGAGATGCTGCCGGCGAGGAATCGCGCCGTCGCCGCTTTCAGGAGATCTTCCTCGGATCGTGACGCGGCCGTCGGGTTCAGCATCCGCAACTCCGCGTTCTGCAAATCCTGCGCAGAGGTCTGGCCCAGCAACAGGAGCAGAATGCCAACCGATGACAGCGGCGGATCCGAGTTGAGGTTCATCGACATCCGCGCTGGCGTGCCGGTGAATCCAAGGGTGACGCGATAGGCAACCGTCTGCCCTGCGACGCGGACGCGTGTCTCCGCCTCGATGTCGAAGTACGGCTCGATGCGCGCCGGATTTGCGAATCCGATCGTGCCGCGGGTTACCAGATACCGGTTGCCTTCGAAGATGACATCGCCGCGATCGATTTGCGCGCTGCCAAAGAGCAGCGGGCGATCGTAAGTCCCGCGCAGCTGCAGGTCTGCGCTGGCAACCATTCGCGCGAGGTTGTTCTCCACCCGCAGCGACGATGGGGCATCGATCTGCACGTCGAAGCGAACCGGCACCGTCGTCGTCGAAGCCGCGCCGGGCAGCGCCGCGCCACCTCCAGTCGTCAGACTGAACAAATCCGCGTTTGGTTCGAATCGCTTCGAATACAGCGCGTCGCGGACCATGACGGTTCCGCGCAGAAGTGGTGACGATGGCGACCCGATAAGCGCCAGGTCGGCGTCGATGTTCGAGACGAATCCTTCGGGGTACCGTATCCGCATCTGCTGACCAGTCGCGGTCAGATTCAATTCCCCTGGCGCGAATCCGTTCAGCGCGACCCGACCGCCGAACGTGACGTCGCCTCCTGCCAGCCGCGCCCGGACGTTGTCGATCCTCACGCCCGCCGCATCGAACGAAACTTGACCGTTGATTGACTCGAGCGAATGCGGCAGCGAGAGCTGACGGACGCGCCCGTTGGAAATCGCGGCGCTCCCTGAGAACACTGGCTGTGACAGCGGACCATTGACGGTGGCCTTCAAGATCGCGGCGCCGGAGCTTCGCAGGTCGCGATAGAACCCCTGAAGGATGCCGAGATTCGCATCGCCGGACGCCGACACTGAAATGGTCGATTCGTGAAGGTTGACGTTGCCGCTCAGTTCGAGACGCGTTCCTTCTCCAAACAGCCGAAGCTGGGTGATGTCGAGCACATGGTGATTCAGCGTCAACTCGATTGGCCGGTACGACTGACTGCCGGGATCCAGGTTACTGACGCGATAGTCGAACAGTTTGAGGTCGAGCTGCTCGACCCGGCCATCGACGACGAGATGATCGACGTCAGCGAGCTCGCCGACGACTCGGATCGTGCCTCCGGCGATCGCGTTGGTGAACGGCGACAGCCGCGGTTCGAAGAACCGCAAGTACGGATCGAGCGAGGTGTTCGAAAAGCGGAGCGTCAGCTCCGCATCCATCTGCTCGGTCAGCGCAATACGCCCGGAACCCGACATCACCAGTCGCGGTGATGCCGCCTCGAGTTCCGCCGTCAGCAATTCTCCTCGCATCGAAAGACGACCGGTGAGCTGACCGATTCCTTCATCGGCGGCAAAGAGATCGTCGACCCGCAGGCGAACGTCGTAGCGAGGAACGTCGAACGTGCCGGTGCCTGTCGCGGTGAACTGCATCAGGCCCGAGAGCGGGGCGCGCGGAAACGCCACGGTCGCAAGCGACTCGACGGGAATGCGAGTCCCGTCGGCGTTGAACGAGTAGTTTCCATCCCATCCAACCCACGCGGCGCCAGTTACGCTGCCGGTGCTCTTGCGGATGTCGATCGCATCAAGCCTCACACCGGATCCTTCGAACCGAAGCGAAGCGTTGGCGGTATCGAATGTCTCGCCGTACGCGGTCCCCTTGTCGATGACCAGCCGGCCGAACCCGAACGGCGTTTCGTACTTGCCGTACAAGTGATACTCACCTGACACCAATCCCTCGACCGGGTATTCATCGAGCTCGAAGGCGTGCCGGAGGTCAGCCAGGCGCCGCTTGGTGATGAACACACGCGCGTTGATTTCTTCCCCATTGTCGCGACGCGGATAGCCGAGGGAAAACACACCATCTGCCTTGATCTCTGATGCGCCATCCGAAATGACGCTGTCGGTGATCGTCACGTAACTGTTCTCGATCACGACCTTCGCCGTACCTCGTCCCCACACCGTGTCCCATGCGTGCATGTTCTCGCCGCTGAACACACCTTCGATACGCGGCTTCCGGAAACTCATGAGCATCACGCCGTCGAACTGGCCGGAGCCACCCACCGGCACTGCCCCGGTTGGCGCACCAAACGCCGTCATGATGCCGGCAAGCACGCGATCGCTTTCCAGCCAGTCGAGGCTGGTGACGTGAAACGGGATGCGCGAGCCCTCGCCGTACGCGGTGCGGCCTTCGAATTCCACGTAGGTCTTCGGGGTTGCGATCGAACTCGCATCCAGGGCGATCCACTCAGGATCCAGAGCGTAGGCGACGTGGCCACCGACCGGTAAGTAGCCCAGCGACGCATGCGGATTGAACGGACCGACCTCCCGCGGAAGCGCCGCTTCCTGCGCCACGGCGTCGGCATTCAATGCCCTGGTCATCACCGTGACACCGGCAGGTGGTTCGACCGAGAAATCACCGTCGCCGCGTTTGTCGCGCCACCTGCCGAGTTCCCATTCGAGGTGACTGCGGCCGGTCAGCCTTCCTCCAAGACGAATGCCTTGAACTTCGAGAAAGTCGGTCAATTGCGGCAGATCGACATCGCGGTACGCCACCTCCCAGGTGGCGCGTGCCGGTAGGTTTCGCTGATTGAGCGGCGCGAGCTTGTAATCGAATCGCGCCGAACCACCGTAGAGCCCGCTCGTCGCCTTCGTGACCTCGAGTCGATCGGGCACCCAGAGCACCGAGCCGTGAAGATCGGGGAATCTCCAGGCATTCACGCCGGCCATGGGACTGTCGAACGTCCCTTTCAGTTCCCGTCCGCCGCTGAACAGATGAAAGGTCCCTTGAAACTTTCCCTGACCGAACGCCGTGAATGCATATTGATGAAAGTAGATGTTCTTTTGCGTCGGGAAATCGATCGTCGATCGAATCTGGTACGTCTGCTCCGGCCAGCGGGCAAAGTCGATCGAGCCGGTGAGCTGCGATCGCGCGCCGTCACTTACCAGATCGATCCCGCTGAATCGGAGTTGAGGTCCTTCCATCGTGAAGCGCGAGCGCATGTTCGCGTGGAAGGGCTCGTATTTCTGAATCGTGATGATGGAATCGGCGAACGATGCCGCCCCTCGATAGACACGATCGGCGATGCCGCGGGTCACCAACACGCGCAACCCTGTAGACCGGATACCCCACGGCGTCCCGTGATCCTCATACGCGAAGGTTCCCCTCGACGCCAGCACGCTGCGCAGCGTCGTGGTAAAGCGCTTGGCGCCGGTCGATTTCGATTCGCGGGTGAACTTTGGGAAATTATGGCGTCCGCGCGGAAACGCCGGACTCGACGGCCAGGTCTCGACGAGCATGTCCCAGTCGGTCATCTCGACCGATTCAACGATCAACTCGCGGCGGAATATCGTCCACCACGGCAGCACCACTTCGATCTTTTTCGCCTTCAGGAACGGGCGATCCGTCGGCTGCAGACCTTCGATGACGAGATCCTCGACGACGAAGACGCCTGGCGTGATCTTGGCGGAGAGACGGCCGATGTGCATCGGCCGTTGGATGAACTTCGAGCCTTCTCGTTCCGCGTGCTGTCGAAGTGATGGACCGAGATCCACCGTAAAGAAGGTGACGAGTGCGCCGGAGATAATAGCGACGACGAGCGCCAGCAACGCGAGCGACGCACGACGCCATCGCGGGCGCGACGCGCGTGGCGGCTCTATCGGCTCCGGAGCCTTCTCCGATGGTTCGTCCGGGTGTTGCAGTTCGTGCACGTCAGATCAATCAGCAATCAGAAATCGACAATCAACACTTTTGAATCACTCAATGACTGCCAGTACCCGTCCCGCCTCGACCGACTCTCCAGCCTTCACGACGATTTCCTTAACGCGGCCAGCCTTCGGCGAGCGCAGCTCGTTTTCCATTTTCATCGCTTCAACCACGACGATCGGCTGCCGCGCGATCACCTCGTCACCGCCGGTGACAAGCAACCGCACGACTCGGCCCGGCATTGGCGCAACGACCGTCTGCTCACCGCGTGCGTGCGCACTCCCCTCGGCGGCGCCACGTCCGGTGCGGCGGCCGTTGAGCACGACAGTGACCGACTTGCCGTCAATCCCGACAAGCATCTCGCCGGGGGGCCCGGCCGGCGCGACCTGAACCTCCCGGCTTGACCGGTCGGCGCCAGCAAAGAGAAGCGACAATCCGAAACTACCGACACGTTTGGCATCGATGAGCTGCACGTGGCCGTCGACGATCACCCGATATCGGTCCGCTGTTGCACGTTCGATCGATATCGTGCGGCTGCGGCCGTTGATCTCGACGGCGAATGTCATCCGCGCAGGGCCTCGAGACGCGCCGCCCGTTTCCAATGGGTCGTCGACTCTGCCCCGGGTGTCCCTGCGTGTACGCTGGCGCGGAGGTACGCATCGAGGGCCGTCGCAATCGAAGCAACTTCCTCGTCTGACGCCGTCAGTTCGTTGAACGAGTCTCCTTTTCTGTCAACCAGCAATCGATCGAGGTACGTCGTGTCGTACTGTCCGGCCATATATTCAGGCTGTTGCATCAACCAGAGGAAGAACGGAATCGTCGTCTTGATCCCGAGCACCTGGTATTCGCGAAGCGCCCGCGACATGCGATCGATGGCCTGGCGGCGAGATCCTCCCCACGTCACCAGTTTCGCGATCATCGAGTCATAGAACACAGGCACGCTATATCCGACACTCACCCCGCCATCGTCCCGAACGCCGGGACCCGAGGCCGGACGCAGGCCTCGAATCAGTCCCGGCGACGGCATGAAACCAAGATCCGGATCCTCGGCGTAGATGCGGCATTCGATCGCATGGCCGTTGGCAGAGAGCGCGTCGGCCGGATCGATGTCGAGCGGTTCTCCCCTCGCGATGCGGATTTGCCACTGAACGAGATCCATCCTCGTCACCATTTCGGTGACAGGATGCTCGACCTGTAGGCGGGTGTTCATTTCGAGGAAATAAAACGAGCCGCTTTCGTCGACCAGGAATTCAATCGTGCCGGCATTCGAATAATTCACCGCGCGCGCAACTGCCGCGGCGGCAGCCGCGATCCGGCGACGCAGCTCCGACGACACGGCGATCGAAGGGGATTCCTCGACGACCTTTTGGTGTCGTCGCTGGATCGAGCACTCGCGCTCGACGAACGGAACAACTGTTCCGTGGTGATCGCCAAGCAGCTGGATCTCAATGTGACGGGGCCTGACGAGCCGACGCTCGAGATAGATCGCCGCGTCGCCAAAAGCAGACCGCGCCTCGGAGCGCGCCGTGCGAACGGCTGACGCGAGTGCCGCCGCGTCGGCGACGGTTCGCATCCCTTTGCCGCCACCGCCCGCGACCGCTTTCACCAGGAGCGGAAACCCGACGCTCGTCGCGATGCGCGCGATCTCGTCATCTCCAACGTCTTCGTCGAGCGGCTTTTCGGTCCCCGGGACAACAGCTACGCCGGCACGGACCGCAACTTCCCGCGCTGCGGTCTTGCTGCCCATCAGAGCGATCGCGTCGGCGGATGGCCCGATAAAGATAAGGTGGGCGTCCTGACACGCACGCGCAAAGGCGGCGTTCTCGGCGAGAAACCCGTATCCCGGATGAATCGCATCGGCGCCCGTCGTTTGCGCCGCCTCGACGATAGCGTCGATTCGTAGATAACTCTGGGCTGCTTCACTTGGCCCGATGTGCACTGCCTGATCGGCTTCGCGGACGTGGCGCGCTGTGCGATCGCAATCGGAGTACACGGCTACCGTCCGCAGCCCCATCTCGCGACACGCCCGGATGATCCGGACGGCGATCTCGCCGCGGTTGGCAATGAGAATTTTCATGAAACGCGTCAGGCAGGGGCTGGCCGAACTGCTATCGGCTCGGGCATCTGACACAATTGTAACACTGCGATCCGGATCCGGTCTCCGGGATCCGTTGTGCGGGATCCGGGATCAGCCCCAGTTAGCGGCAGTGTGGGAACCTCGGATTCCGGAAACCGGATCCCGAATCCCGGCAGGCACAGATCAACGAGGAATATTCGCGTGCCGACGTCGGATCCTGGACACCGGAAACCGGATCCCGGATGCGTCAGAGGGGGATATTCCCGTGCTTCTTCGGAGGATTCTTGTCGCGTTTGGTGTCGAGAACTGCAAGCGCGGCGATCAGCTTGGCGCGTGTTTGCCGCGGCCGGATGACTTCGTCGATAAACCCTCGAGCTGCGGCGATGTACGGGTTGGCGAACTTCTCTTTGAATTCCGTGACGCGGCGCGCCCGCGCCACGTCCTTGTCGGCGGCAGCATCGATCTCACGCTTGTAAAGAATGTTGACCGCTCCTTCCGGCCCCATGACGGCAATCTCCGCCGTCGGCCACGCCAAGTTTACGTCGGTGCGAATGTGCTTGCTGGCCATGACGCAATATGCGCCGCCGTACGCTTTGCGCGCGATCACGGTCATCTTGGGGACGGTCGCTTCCGCGAAGGCAAACAACAGCTTGGCGCCGTGACGGATGATCCCGCCGTATTCCTGGCGCGTCCCGGGCAGAAATCCGGGAACGTCTTCGAATGTCACCAGCGGGATGTTGAAGGCATCGCAAAAGCGGACGAACCGCGCCCCCTTCACCGATGCGTCGATATCGAGCGTGCCGGCCAGATGCGCCGGCTGATTCGCGACGATGCCGACAGGACGGCCACCGAGCCGCGCGAATCCGACGATCAGGTTGCGCGCGAAGTGGCGGTGCACCTCGAGAAACGCGCCGTCGTCGAACACCGAGTGCAGGAGATCGTGCATGTCGTAGGGCTGGTTCGGTGACTCGGGCACGAGACGATCGAGTGCCTCGTCTTCGCGATCGAAGGGGTCCGAGCTCTCTCGCCGCGGAGGATCGTCGACGTTATTGCCGGGCAGATATCCGAGCAGCTCGCGAATCAGGCGAAGGCACTCGCGATCGTCTGCAACCGCGAAATGGGCGACGCCGCTCGTCGCGTTGTGCGTCATCGCCCCGCCGAGTTCTTCCTTTGTGACCTCTTCGTGGGTGACGGTCTTAATCACATCAGGTCCGGTCACGAACATGTAGCTCGTACCCTCGACCATGATGTTGAAATCGGTGATCGCTGGCGAATATACGGCGCCGCCGGCGCACGGGCCCATGATTGCCGAGATCTGCGGGATAACGCCCGAGGCGAGCGTGTTGCGAAGAAAGATGTCGGCGTAGCCGCCGAGCGACAGCACGCCTTCCTGGATTCGCGCACCGCCGGAGTCGTTCAATCCGACGACCGGCGCCCCCATTTTGATCGCGAGATCCATGATCTTCACGATCTTGGCGGCGTTGGTTTCCGACAGCGAACCGCCGAACACGGTGAAGTCCTGAGCGAACGCGTAAACCGGCCGGCCGTCGACGCGTCCGACGCCAGCGACGACTCCATCGCCGGGAACAATCTGCTCCTCCATCTCGAAGTCGCGGCAGCGATGCGTGACCAGCTTGTCGACTTCCTGGAACGTCGCCGGATCGAACAGGAATTCGATCCGTTCGCGCGCCGTCAGCTTCCCCGCTTCGTGCTGCTTCCGCAGCCGATCGTCGCCGCCCCCCTGCTCCGCGCGGAGCTCCAACTCTTCGAGGTATTTGAGCGTGTCCACCTATACCTTCACTGCCTGAGCCTTCTCCCAGTCCTTCAGGAACTTCTCGAGACCAATGTCGGTTAGCGGATGGCGGAACATCCCTTCGATCACGGCCGCCGGGCACGTGCAGATATCGGCCCCCATCCTCCCCGCCTCGACGATGTGGATCGAATTCCGCACCGAGGCGACGAGGATTTCGGTCGAGAACTGATAGTTCTCGTAGATGTCGACGATCTCGCGAATCAGGCCCATGCCGGAGGTGGCGATGTCGTCCAGACGTCCGACGAACGGACTCACGAACGTGGCGCCAACCTTGGCCGCGAGCAGCGCCTGCGTCGGCGAGAACACGAGCGTGACGTTGACCTTCTTCCCTTCCGACGACAGCGCCTTGCAGGCTCTCACGCCGTCTTTCGTGAACGGCACTTTCACGACGATATGTTCGTCAATCGCGGCAAGCTCGCGACCCTGTCGCATCATGCCGTCGAAGTCGGTGGCGGTTACTTCCGCGCTCGTCGGTCCCTTCACGAGCTGGCAGATCTTTTTGAGGATCTCTTTGTAGTCGCCGCTCTCTTTTGCGAGCAACGACGGATTCGTCGTAATGCCGTCGATGATACCGAGCGGCACGAGCGCTTCGACTTCTTTGAGGTTTCCGGTGTCAATAAAGATTTTCATAACGTGCCTTTCAGGTTCTTCCGGGCCCGTTGTGCGGGATCCGGGATCCGTATCGAATCCGTGTCAATCCGAGTTCATCCGCGGCCCTATCGCGCTGTTTCTTCGACCCGCGCTGAAGGCGCGCTGCGATTGGGCGGCGAGGCCTTGTCGACCGCAACGATCGCATACACATAGCGTACGCCAGCCTTGACGGTCTTGTCTTCGTAGCTCGTCGCCGTGATCGGCGCCGGAGTCAGCGGCTGCAGTGTGTCACCCGGCGCTTCCCCGCGCAAGATGAGATAGCCCGCCAGATCCGGCTCCGCGTTGGCGTCCCATCCAAGATTCATCGTCCCGGTGCCGGCGACGATCGAGAGTCCTTTGGGCGCCGCGGGTGCGAAGGTGTCGCGCGGCGTCAAGCAGCCCTGCGATGAGGCGTTGCTCTCGATGCTGATTGCGCCGATCCTCTGGACAGCTCGCACCGTAAAACATTCCTCGGTGCCGAACGTCACGCCCGCTCGCTCATACTTCGCTTCCGCCACCGGCGCGCCGTTGATCGGATCCGTCGAGCCGGCCCGATAAATATTGTAGGCAATCGGACCACCTGAAGACGGTTGGGCCGGCCACGTCAGCACGATTGACTTTTCGGTTGCCGTCGCCTGGGGCGGCGGCGGTTCTGCGGGTGGATCGATTAGTGGCAGCTCAACGCGCGTCGATGGAGGACCGGGCCGGCCGCTCTTGGTGATACCGCGGATGGTGTAGATCCGAGCGGGCAAAGCGGCTGTGCCGGTCAGCGGTGCGACAGGAGCTTCAGTTGCCGTGCCGGGCAGCACTGAAAGCGCGGACCGTGCGGGCTCGGGAAGCGATGGTACGGGCGCAATCGCGCCGGACGCATCCGGAAGCGCGGGGACAGGCTGAATCGGCGGCGGCGGCAATTCTGGCACCGGCGGAATCGGAGCTGGCTGTCCCGCGGCATTTGGCGTGGCTGCCGCCGACGGCGTTGCGGCCGCCGCGGTCGCCCCTGAAGCAGCCGGCGTCTTCGGAGCCGGCGTCGTAAAAACCGGTTCCAGCGCTTTCTCCGTCAGCGTTTCCACGAACGTCGTGCGGTCACCCGGAGACGGACGTGTGTCGGGCGTCGACTCGGCTGGCGGCGTCTCACCTTCGACCGGCGGCGGTTTGATCGAGATCGTCGCGATTCGATATTTGGTTGTAAGCAGTTCCCGATTCGACGGACGAATCGCGCCGGCGGCGACCGTAGCGGCAAAGACTTCGATCCGATCGATGGCGACGGTCCCCGGACCGTTTTGATTTGTCGACGGCACATCGAATCGAAGCTGCGCCTCCGAGCCGACGCGCGCCACCGAGAGATTGGCCGGCGCGGTCGGAACGAGGTGAAGTGGTGGAAGCGGAGGCCCTTTACGGCCGCAGGCAACCGCGAGTGCCGCTACGGCGATGACGACAAAAGGTCGCGACACGAGCATCAGAGAATGTAGCGCGACAGGTCGTTGTTGCCGACGATGTCGGCGAGCATGCGATCGACATACCCGTCATCGATCGTGATCTCCTTGTCGGTGAGATCGGGAGCTTCGAACGACACCTGGTCGAGCAGTTTCTCCATCACCGTGTGCAGGCGGCGGGCGCCGATGTTTTCAGTGCGCTCGTTGACGAGCGTCGCGAAATCCGCGATGCGCCCCACGGCGCCATCCGTGAATCGGATGGTGAGCCCCTCGGTGGAGAGAAGCGCCATGTATTGCTTGATCAACGCGTTCTTCGGCTCGGTCAGGATGCGAACGAAATCCTCGCGGCCGAGGGCCTCGAGCTCGACCCGAATCGGAAACCGTCCTTGAAGCTCCGGAATCAGATCGGACGGCTTTGATACATGGAACGCGCCGGCGGCAATGAACAGAATGTGATCGGTCTTGACCATCCCGTACTTCGTGTTGATGGTCGTTCCTTCAACGATTGGCAGAATGTCGCGCTGGACACCTTCGCGGCTCACATCGGGCCCCTGGCCGCCTTCACGGCCGGCGACTTTGTCGATTTCGTCAATGAAGATGATGCCCGCCTGCTGGACACGATCGACCGCGGCGCGCGCGACGCTTTCCATGTCGATGAGCTTCTGCTCCTCTTCCTGCGCCAGTGCTTCAATCGCCGCCGGAACACGGAGGCGCCGCTTGCGCGTCTTTCCCTGGAAGAGGCCGGGCAGCATGTCCTTGACGTTGATGTCGACTTCCTCGACCGACGACCCGGCAATGATCTCGAATGATGGAAAACTCTTCTCTTTGACGTCGATCTCCACCTGCTTGTGATCGAGCCGTCCGTCGCGCAGTTGGTCACGCAGCTTTTCGCGCGTGCGCTGCGCCTGCTCGCGAATCGACGCGGCCTGATCGTCGTAGTCAGGCGCCGGCGGCAGTGGCGGCAGCAGCAGGTCGAGCACGCGCTCCTCCGCGGCCTCGCGCGCCTTCTCACGCACCTCGACCAGCCGCTCTTCTTTCACCATGTCGACGGCGAGCTCGACGAGATCGCGGACCATGGACTCGACGTCGCGACCGACGTATCCCACCTCGGTGTACTTCGACGCCTCGACCTTGATGAACGGCGACTGCGCGAGCCGGGCGAGACGGCGTGCGATCTCGGTCTTGCCGACGCCGGTCGGACCGATCATCAAAATGTTCTTCGGCGCAATTTCCTCGGCGATCTCCGGAGGAAGTTTCTGACGCCGCGTCCGGTTCCGGAGCGCAATCGCCACCGCGCGTTTCGCCTGGGCTTGACCGATGACGTGCTTGTCGAGTTCAGCGACGATCTCGCGCGGCGTAAGTGAGGCACTCGTCGATGCGGTGGTTTCTGGAAGATAAATTGGCATTGAGCGTACTTACGTGATGTCGGCGCTGGACGATCTACAGTTCCTCGATGGTGATCGTCGCGTTCGTATAGATGCAGATGGCAGCGGCGATGTCCATCGCTTGTGCGGCAATCGTCCGCGCGTCGAGCGTCGTATGGCGCGCGAGCGCCTTGGCGGCAGCGAGCGCATAGGCTCCCCCCGATCCGATGGCAATGATCCCGTCGTCGGGTTCGATGAGATCGCCGTTGCCGGAGAGCAGGAACGTCATTCGCGCATCCATGACGATTAACATGGCTTCAAGACGACGGAGGAACCGGTCGGTTCGCCAGTCCTTCGCCAGTTCAACCGCCGAGCGCTCCAGGTTCCCGCGATACTGTTCGAGCTTGGCCTCGAAGCGCGAAAACAGGGCAAACGAATCTGCCGCCGAGCCGGCGAAGCCGGCCAGAATCTTGTCGTTATACAGCTTGCGAATCTTCCGCGCCGACTGCTTGACGACCGTATCGCCAAAGGTCACTTGCCCATCGCTCGCCATCACGGTCTGACCGCCCTGCCGCACGGCCAGGACCGTTGTCGCATGGAGCATCCTTGGAGTCTATCATCCGCCTCCGCGGCTTTCGCCGCTTCGGCGAGACAGCCTTCGCGTGACACATGAGCGATGGCTGCCAGCGACGCGGGGCGCCGTTTTGTTCGGTCTTTGGTGTGTCACCCATTCCGAACCATACTGCTCGCGAAATGTGACAGATCTGTGGCGAACGAACGGAGTAAGATAGAGAAAGCCTAGCAAAAGGTGTGGGTGGACGTCTGGCAGGACCGTTGCTCTCTTGCAGGCTAGGTCTCTACGAGGAGCTTGTATGAAGTTCCAAGAATTTTCAGTCGGGCTCGCGGCCGCAGCAATGACGCTGAGCCTGTCGTCGGCGTGGGCGCAGGATGAACGCGGTCGTCCCCGCGAGAGCGAGCCGGCATCGCGTCCCTCGAACGGCGAAACCGTCGGTTCGGCCGTCGCGCGCGGCGGTGAATCGACAGCCTCGCCGTCAGGCGCAAACTCATCTTCCCCGGGCGCGGCGAACAACGGTTCAGCATCGAATCCAGCGACTGCTCCGTCCTCCTGGATGGATCCAGGTTCGTCCAGAGTATTCGCCCCACGTGCGCCCGTCAGACCCGATCGCGCGGATCGATTGGAAGCGCGCGATCAGCGCTCCAGACCCAGCGGCGCCGAATCGAGCGGCCGCGCGGTTCCTCGCGGCGAGTCCGGCGGCGGGGCGTCGGGCAACACGAGCGCGACCCATGCGAGTTCAGGTTCGGACAACCAGCCGTCGCAGGGGCACACTCGTGCGGTCCCGGCGAACAGCCGTCCACGCGGCGATCGCAACCAGACGGGAACCGCGACTGAGCGCACATCGCCGCCGTACTCGGGTGGCGGCTACTATCCGTCCTACCCGTACTATCCCTACTATCCTGGGTATGGCTACGGGTTCGTCTACGATCCGTTCTACTCGTACTACTACAGCCCGTACTACCGTGGATACGGTTACTGGAATCCGTGGGGATACGGGTACGGACTCGGTTACTTTTCTTACGACCCCTATTTGTTCGGCGGGATCGCGGATCCCAGTTACTACGGCGGTAGTGGCGGCTCGTCGGGCGGAGGCAGTTACGTCCAGCGCTATCAGGGCGCGGGATCGCTTCGCCTGAAGATCAAACCGGCCGACGCGCAGGTCTATATCGATGGGTACTATGTCGGCGTGGTCGACAGCTTCGACGGAGTTTTCCAGAAGCTGAATGTGGATGCCGGCCCGCACCGCGTAGAGCTGAAGGCCGACGGGTACGAGTCGACCGAGTTTGACGTCGTCGTCACACCCGGCGACACGATTACCTACAAGGGAGACATGAAGCGCAAGTAGCTTTGTGCTCTCCCGTATTGCAGCGATCTCGGGCCTCTACGATGGAATCGTAGGGGCCCTTTTACTTTGTCTGCCGGACTGGCTCGCCTCGGCGTTCGGTGTTCCTCCGGCAAGTCCGCGGATTTTCTCAGATCTCAACGCGCTCTTTCTCCTCGCGGTCGGAATCGGCTACTACCTGCCCTGCAAGGATCCGGTGCGGTATCGCGGATATCTTTGGGTGATGGGCCCGTTCCTGAAAGGCGCGGGCGCGGTCGCCTTCGTCGTCGATTACTTTGTTCGCGGCTCGCCGGCATCGTTTCTTCTTTTCGCTGCTTCAGACGGCGCGCTCGCGCTCGTCACGCTCTACGGGTTGTTGGTTGAGCGACCCGGCAAATTGTGAATCCCGATTCACTCATCAAATCACTGAATCGCGAAATCGCCGCGTCGCGAACTTGTTGATGTGCGACGCCGCAATAATTCGGCGATTCAATGATTCCTGATGAGTGATTCAGGATGCCCTAGTCAACTCGATTTCGCGCCTGGAAAAGAAAGTACACGGGAATGCCGGCGGCGATCACAGCGACCCCCGCAATCGCGGTCGCCCCATTGCGGATCATTTCGTTGACCACCATCGCACTACACGCGAGTACGAAGATTGCCGGCGCCCACGGGTACCCCCAAGCGAGGAAGGGACGAGGCGCGTGAGGATTGCGCCTGCGTAGAACGAACAGCGATGCGACCGAGATCCCCGCAAACAGGATCACCGCAAAACCGGTGTAACTGACCAATTGCGACAATGTGCCGCACAAGACGAGCACGACCGTCCACAGCGATTGCGCCACGATCGCAACTGCCGGTGTATGAAACCGCGGATGCACGCGCGACGCGGCTTCGAGGAACAATCCGTCTTGCGCCATCGCGTAATACACCCTCGGACCGGCAAGCGTCATGGCGCTGATACTCGCGCTCAGGCTGACGATTGTGAACACGGCGATCGCATTCGCCGCCGCCACTCCGAACAGTCGCTCGCCGACGACGTCCAGCAATCGCCCGGGCAAGGCAGCAAGCTGCGCGGCACCAAGGACGTGCAGATACAGCGCGTTCAGTGCCATGTAGATCACGATCACCGTCGCCGTACCGAGACCGAGCGCGAGTGGAACGTTGCGCCCGGGGTTACGCACTTCTTCCGCGACGTAGACGGCCGCATTCCATCCCGAGTACGTAAACATGATCGGGACCAGCGCGAGCAGCATGCCGGAGACTGGGATCCCCGTTGCGGCCGTATTGGGGCCGGAGCTGCCGGACGCCATCATGAATCCGAGTGCGATGATCAGCGCGAGCGCGCCCGCTTTCAAACCAGCCAGCGCATTCTGCACGATACGTCCGGGCCCCAGGCCGCGAATGTGGATGAACGACAGCACCGCAATCGGCACCAGCGCGACCAGCGCTTTGCGCGAGACGATGAGCGGAACGAATGGCAACGGCACCGTGAAGATCGGTGTCGCATCCGCTGCCGGCGGAACGAAGCGGCCAATGTAGTCGGCAACGGCCAATGCACTGGCGGCTATCGCCCCGGAGAAACCGGCTACGAATGACGTCCATCCGGTCAGGAACGCGGCGAGCGGCCCGAACGCTTCGCGGAGGTAAACATATTCGCCGCCGGCACGCGGCCGCAGCGCCGACAGTTCGGCATACGCCATCGCGCCGGCGAACGCGAGTGCGCCGCCGACGAGCCACACCCAGAGAATGGCTCCTGCGGTCGGGACCATCTGCGCCACGATGATCGGCACAAAAAAAATGCCGCCGCCGATGACGTTCGAGACGACGATCGCCGCGGCATCGATCGGACCGAGTCGTCGATCGAGCGATGAAGGGGTCGCCGCGGTAGTGGGAACCTGAAAGTTGCGCGACACGTGGGCTACTGCGTCAGCAGCTGCCGCGCAATCGGCGCGCGCTGCAGCTCAACCCACTGTGATGAACTCTGCTTGGCGAAAATCTGTGCTTCCATGTCGCGGAACTGGCTGTGCTTCAGCATTTCCGCGCGGGTCTGCGGAGGATCGCCCGTGTAACCCCACTGGGTTCGGACGACGATCGGCCGGGTCTCGTTTCCGTCGAACGGCACACTTTGCAGGTACACGTCGTCGGCGTGATCTTCCGAGCCGACGAATTTGAATGTCAGGTTGAGCGAAATAGATGAGAGTCTAACTTCGGGATTCTTCTTGAGCTTGAATGTGACAGTCGGGACCAGCTTGTTCTTGCCGTTCTGAATGCCGGCGTCGAACCAGCCTGATGACACATCCGTCACTTGAATGGCCTGCTTCAGATCGACCTGCGGACCGCAAGCGGATGCCACTGAGGCGAGCACCACAAACGCGACGACCGTCGTCCGGCGAATCATCGGGCGATTCTAAGCCACGGAAGCACGCAGAACAACACGGAACGGATCAGCCACGGAAGCACACGGAACAACACGGAAAGGATCAACCACGGAAGCACACGGAACAACACGGAAAGGATCAAACCACGGAGGCACACGGAACAACACGGAACGGATCAACCACGGAACCACACGGAAACGGAAGCCCATGCACTAACACGTCAACGACCGGTGCCTTCCGTGTTCATCCGTGTTTTTCCGTGGCCCGTGTTCATCCGTGTTTTTTCCGTGGCCCGGGTTCATCCGTGTTTTCCGTGGCCCGGGTTCATCCATGTTGTTCCGTGGCCTAGAACTGGCGAACCTCGACCTTCGCCCGAGCTTCCTCCCGCGTGAGCCGCCCCGCGAGATAGTCCGAGAGATCGCTGCCCTTGATGCGAAGGACGACGGTCGTCAACTGAAGGATTTCGCCCGGCGTCAGCGCCCCGTCACTCCCACGCGCGGCCACTGACAGCCACTCGTCCGGCTTGAGTTCGAGATTCTTGGTGAAGTCGAGCATGGCATCAGTAAGCGCGAGCTTGACCTCGTTACGATAGTTCTGCCCCGTGTCCATCACCGACTGCAGCAGTTCGCGATTGGTCTTCGGAATCACTGGTGGTGATTCGGGCTTCACCTCGGGTGGTCGATTACTCACCGGACTCGCTTCGCCCTTCGCGGTATCCGCTTCCGCCTTGCGCTGTGCATCGCGCTCGAGGCGGTCCAAGTTTTGTTCGAGCTGGTAGTTCATCAGGGTGAGCGAGAGATCGAGCGCCGGGATCTCGACGTAGACGAACACGCCATAGCCATCGAGAATGAATCCCTTGGCGCGTGCATCCCCGGTGAAGAAATTCGCGTTGCTGGTACGCGACTGAACGTCCTTGGCGACGTGACGCGCGGCGTTCGTCACGGCTTTCTCGAGCGTGCCTTCGAACAGGTTGATCTGTTCGTGGCGACGCATCTGCTCGGGCCCTGGCTGAACCGGCGTCTGCGCCGCCAACAGGGCTGGAATTGTCATTACCGCTATCGTCAACATCGCAATCGCGATCGCTCGCTTCACGGCCCACCTCACCTGGCGACTACTTCTCTTCCTTCTCTTCCAATGCCGTCCGAACCAAGTACCTCTGGAGCAGATCCTTGGTTTGCTTCAGGTCCGCGCCGCTGGAGTTCTGCAGACGGGTCATCCCCTGACCGATCGAGACGAGATCGAGCCGGCGCTGCGCATCGTACTCGCGCATCATCTCGGCGAGGCGAGCCGACACCAGGCGTTGCTGGCGCGTCTCGCTCTGACCGACGATCTCCCGCACGCGCTGCTCGCTGAGATCGGATGCGGATGCGGTCCGAACAACGGACTGCTGCGACTGTGCCTGCTCGAGATCGAGAACCCGGCGATCGAGTTCCTGCGCCTTCGCCTTCCAATCCACCGCCGTGACACCCGGCTGGGTCTCAGTGGCGTGATTCCATCCAGTACGCACGGTCAGCCCCTCGCTGCCGTAACTGATATGCAGATTGGCGATTGCGGCACTGATCGACAGGAGCACAACGGCGGCCGCCGCGAACCCCCACGCCGGTGACCATTGGAACCATCGACGCTTCGGGGATTCCGCCTCGCGGATTATGCGAAACCCCAGGTCGGCATCCGGCGGCGTCCACGTCGCAATCTGTGCGCGCGTGGCGCCAAGTTCTGCGAGCTCGTCGCGGCATTCGACGCACGTCGACAGATGCTTCTGAAAGTCTCTCTTCGCAACCGGATCGATCTCGTCATAGAGAAACGAAACGAGCAATTCCTTGCTATCGCACATATCTATTCGCCCCGCCGGGGTGCACCCGGTCATTTACCAAACGTGCTCTCCACGCCTGCTTCGCGGAGCTGCTTTCGTAGCACAGTCAGCCCCTGGTACAGACGGGTTTTTACAGTACTCAACGGGCAATCGAGAAGATCGGCAATCTCCTGGAACGTCAGCCCGTGGTACTCCTTGAGGATGATTGCCGTCCGCTGTTCCTCCGGCAACTGGGACATTGCCTTAGCCACAGCACGTCCTAACTCGTGGCGCGAAACCAGCTCCTCGACTGTTTCTGATGGTGTTTCCTCGCCGGCCAGTTCGATGACATCGACGCCTTCGGGAGCCTGAACCAGCGGAGTGCGCCGCTCGCGACGTATCCAGTCGCGGCAGAGATTCAACGTGATCCGGTAGAGCCATGACGAAAACTTCGCCTGTCCTTTGAAACCTTTGAGCGCCCGGAAGGCCCGCAGGAACGTTTCCTGGGCAACGTCCCTTGCATCCTCTTCCCGGCCGATGACCCGGTAAGCCAAGGCATAAATCGGCCGTTCCCAGCGCAGGACGAGCTGGTTGAAGCTATCGAGATCGCCCCCCATTGAGCGGGCGACCAGCTCTTCATCTGTGGACGGCATGCCCTCGAAGACCGGTCGGAACGCTGTTGTCGCCCGCCGTTCGAAGATTTAGACGCTAGAAGGCCGGGCGCAGTCGGACGTCCATTTTACCTTTTGCGCTCAAGCGTCAGGCGCGGCCGCCGGAGCGGAGCGGGGCATCGGGGGCGCCGCGAGCGCTCGCCTGCGCCCAGCTCCGGCGAGGTCTCGCCGTAGCGCTCCGCGTGGAGGCGGAACGGCGTAGGGGGTCCGCGAGGGCGCAGCCCCCCGGATCTAGCTTAGAATGCGGCCGACCCCTCCATTTCATGGCGCTCGAGCCTGCTCTCTCGCTGCACCGCCGCATCCAGGAGCTGCTGCTCGGGTTTTCGCGCGGCATCTCGGCCAGCCTCAGTGTTGGTGGCGCGCTCGAATCCCTGTGCACGGAGGTCAACGATCTCTTCGGCACGCGGCGCCTGTCGGTGTGGATTCACTATCGACGCGCGCGCGAGCTTGCGCTGTCCGGGTCCTCCGACCATGAATACGCCGCGGCCGCCACCCGCGTCTTGACCGACTCGGACACGATTCCCGCACGGGGGTTGCGACTCGAGAGTCCTCAGTTCCTGACCCCGATACCGGCCGACGGCCGCATCCTCGTCGCACCGCTCCGGGGCTGGCGTCGCGCGCTCGGGACGGTGGTGGTCGAAGGGAAACCGCGCGAGCTGGACGACGAACAGTTCGTCGATGCCATTTACGACTTTGGCCGACAGTTCTCGTTCGCGCTCGAAAACGTGCAGTTGCTCGAGGAAGTGATCCAGCAGCGCCGGCTTCTCGAGGACACCTTCAACTCGCTCATCGACCTCGTCGTCGTCACCGACAACAGTACGCGGGTCGTCCAGATGAACGATGCGTTCGCAACGAGGGTCGGAAGTTCGCGGCGGGCGGTCATCGATCGGCCGCTTTCGGAGCTCGTCAACCCCGAAATTGCGCAATGGGTTGCGGCTTCGGAGCCGGCCGCACGTTCGGGGGACGCGAAATCGACTGAATCGGTGCGCACGCGACAAATCACCGACGACCGACTCGGCGGAATCTTCGCAGCGACGGTCACGCCGCTCATCAATCACGAGGGAAATCCAACCGGCCGGGTGCTGGTCGCGCGCGACATCACCGCGCAGGTGCAGCTCGAAACCGAGCGCGAAGCTCTCCGCGGACGGCTCGCGCAATCAGAGAAGCTGGCGTCGCTCGGTCAGTTCGTCGCGGGAATCGCCCACGAGATGAACAATCCGCTCCAGGGTGTCCTCGGGCACCTCGAGTTATTGATCGAAACATCGGACGCCGCAAAGCCCGTGAGGCCGACGCTTCGCCGCATTTACCAGGAAGGGGATCGCGCGGCAAAGATTGTTCGCAATCTGTTGATCTTCACGGGATCGCAGCGGATGTCGCGCCACCGGCTGCGACTCGATCGCGTGCTGGCGCGCGCGCTCGCGAGTCGCGCTGCCTCGCTCCGGCGAAATCTCATCGAGGTGACCCGACAACAGGAAGAGACGCCGCGGATTTCGGGGGACGCGCTCCTTCTGCAGCAGGCGCTTCTGAATATTCTGATTAACGCGGAACATGCAATCGCCGGAACCGGCAAGCCCGGACGGATTCAGTTCCGGATCGCACCGGTAAACGAAGGGAAGACGGTGCGGCTGACAGTCGAAGACACCGGACCAGGGATTCCACCTGAGGTCCTTCCACGCATCTTCGATCCCTTCTTTACCACCAAGGAAGTCGGTGAGGGCACGGGCCTCGGGCTGGCGATCACCTACGGAATCATCCAGGAGCACGGTGGAACAATTCACGCGACCAATCTCCCCGAGGGCGGCGCTCGGTTCACGATCGAGTTTCCTGCGATTGAGTAAGAGAAAAGGGACAAGGGAAAAGGGACAAGGAGTCTGGTAAAGTACGCTGACCGCCATGGATGAAGGATTCCTGACGACCGAAGAGGTACTCGACTACCTCCACGTGAATCTGCGGACGGTCTACCGTCTGATCAAGGCGGGAAAGATCCCTGCCGTCCGAGTGGGGCGGCAGTGGCGCTTCCGAAAGCGCGATATCGACGCGTGGCTGGAAAGTCAGCGACCTCGGGCCACGCGTGGAACGTCGCCGGCGACCACGCGACCCACGGCACCGGTAGCCGGACGGCCGCGAGTTCTGGTCGTCGACGACGAGGCAACCATCCGAGATCTGCTGTCGAAGACGCTGGCGCTGGCGGAATACGATGTCGACCTCGCGCCGGACGGCCGCACTGCTCTCGAGCGGCTTCGAATGATTCCCTACGATCTTCTGATTACCGATCTCAAGATGCCCGGCGTCGATGGCCTCGCGGTCATCCGCGAAGCGCGCCGGCTCAAGGCGGATATTCCCGTCATCATCATCACCGGCTTTTCCACCGAGGCGAGCGCGATCGAGGCGGTCAACCTCGGAGTCTCTGGCTATCTCACCAAACCATTTCGCGTGCCGCGGGTCCTGGCAGTCGCCGCCAAGGCGCTGGGCGAATAGACCCACACAAAACTGCACGTTTTTGCACGGTCTGACAGATTCTTCCAAGGAATTCCCGCGAACTTTTTCGTCCCAAATGGCCGAAACCCTTGACGAACGGGTAAGGTTTGGCTTACCTTAAATGTCGTTATTGTCATATAGAGTTCCTCAGCGAACGTCAACGGCTGTTGCATTGATCACTCGGGGGAGTTACGAGTCATGAAAAAGGCAGTCTGGAGCGGAGCAGTCGCAACCGCCGTTCTTTTGCTGGTCCTCCACGGCCTTCGCGCAGCAGACGGCCACCGCGTCAATCGCGGTGACCGCAAATGTGAACGCTAAGGCAAAGTTGACGTTGGGCCTCGCGGCCATTACGTTCGCTGACGCGGACCCGGACGTCACGCCGCTTTACACCTCGGCGCCGGTGAGTGTCGACGTGAAAGCGCGGACGACCGCGGCCGGCAACGTTGTCCTGACGGTGCTGGCATCTGGCGACCTGGACTCAGGATCCAGTACGATCCCGGTCACCACCTTGACATGGGCCGCAACCGGCGCCGGGTTCACCGCATCCGGCGCGAACAACAGCACCGCGGCGCAGACACTGGGTCAGTGGAGTGGCTCCGGCAACCCGAGCGGCTCGCACACGTTGTCGCTGCCGAACCTGTGGTCGTATAACACCGGCACCTACACCGTCACGCTGAATTACACGTTAACGGCTCCCTAACCGATAAGAAATGCGGGTCCGAGTCCGCGAGGGGCGGCTCGACCCGCATTTCTGATGCGTCGACGAACCATTACCGCAGCTCTTTTCGTTCTGGCGTTGGTGACCGGCCGCGCGCCGTTCGCGGGGCAGACCCAAAACGCCACCCTGAACGCGTCGATTAACGGTCAGGCGCGGTTGTCGCTCTCCTCGGCGGCGCTCACGTTCCCCGACGCCGACCCGGACACAGTCCCCAGCATTCAGGCGGCGCAGGGCCCGATCACCCTGACTGCCAAGGCTCGCACGTCTCCAAACGGCAGCATCACGTTGACCGTGCAGGCGGACGATCACCTGCGCTCAGGTGTCAACACGATCCCGGCGTCGACCATCACGTGGGTGGCGAGCGGCGCCGGATTCAACAACGGCACATTGAGCGCCGCGAGCGCGCAGATCGTTGCCGCATGGACCGGGTCGGGCGCGCGATCCGGAACGCAGACGTTCTTTTTCAAGAACCTCTGGTCGTATGCGACAGGGACTTACACGTTGACGATGACTTACACCTTGTCGGCGGCATGAGGATCCTCATCCTCTTGCTCGCCATGCTCTTCCTGGTGCCAGCAAGCAGCATGGCGCAGAAACTCGAACTCTCGATCGCGTTGTCGCCCGCGGTGATCACATTTCCCTCGAGCGACCCGGATACAGTGCCGCTCGTGTCTGCGCCTCCCATGCAACTCACCTATCGCGTCCGGGGGAACGGAAACGCGCCGTGGTCGCTGACCGTGCTCGCAGCCGGCGACCTTCTGTCCGGGCCGTCGGCCGTTGACATTTCAAATGTCACGTGGGTCGCCACACCAGCTCCCCCTTTTCAGAATGGAACGCTGAGCAAGACGGTCGCGCAGCGGGTGGCCTCCGGGACAGGCAAACATCAATCCGCACAGCATCGGGTCGATCACATTTCGATTGGCGAACTCATGGACCTACAGCACGGGTACCTACACGCAAACGATCCTCTTTACGCTCAGCGCGCCCTAGTCGTCGTCGCGCTGGGTGCTCTGTTGCTGCATGCGCCATCAGCATCGGCGCAGATGTCGGTCGAAGTGTCTCCACTTCGCGTCGAGCTGACGGCCGGCCCGGGAAGCAGCACGACGCAGGCCATCACCGTCGCCAACGCTGGCAGCGAGCCGGTGCGGGTGCGCGCAATCGCCACCGACTGGGATCTCTCGCGAGACGGCGCACCACAGTTCGAAGGAGTCGCCGAAGGGGGGCCCTACTCGGCGACGTCGTGGATTCGGGTGGCTCCGCCGGAATAAGTCATCGATCCAGGGAAGGAAGCAACGGTCCGTTTCAGTCTCTCGCTGCCGGCCGCGGTCCAACCCGGCGGCTATCGGACGGGGGTGTTGTTCGAGTTTGGTTCCGCCACGGCCAACCCTGTGGCACGAGGACGCCAGGTCATGTTCAAGAGTCGAATCGCCACGTTGATCTATGTGAGTGTCGGTCAGCCCACCATGTCGGCGGAATTGACCGATCTCACCGTCAGAACTCTCGGAAAGCAGACACAGGTCGTCGCGACGGTGAAAAACTCGAGCCGGCGATATGTGCGCACACGCGGCAATCTGATCCTGCTCGACGCGAGCGGTCGTCACGTCAAAGAATTGCCGGTTCCCGACGTCCCTCTTCTTCCAGAGAGCGAGCGCGAAGTCGCGATCACGGTGATTGATCCCGACAAGCCGTCGGCAATCGAACCCGGCGATTACAAGGTGGAAGTCCGCGTGGATGTCGGCCTTCCCGCGGTGCTCGTGGGCGAGACAACGCTTAAGGTGCTCCGATAGTCGATGTGGCCCGTGGGCCGGCTCGGTCCGATCGTTGGATGTGTGGTCGGCCTGGTTCTTCACGCCGGGCCCGCGCTGGCGCAGCAAGGATCGGTTCAGATCTCGAGCGCGGTGCAAACACTCCGCGGCGATCCATCACGATTCGCGGGCCAAAATCAATTCGAGCCTGACCTCGGCGTCTCGTGGCTTCAGCCGGGATCCCGCTTCGGTGTGTTTCAAATCGAGATCCGTGGAGCACGTCGCGGCGACACTCTGCACACCGGTCGGATTTACGGGGCTCTACGCGACGCCAAATTCCACGGTGTCGCCTGGGCAATCGAAGCCGGCGACGCCTACTTCTCTCCTCCCATCGGGGCTAGGATTCTCAAATCTGTACTCCCCCGCGTTGACGTTCAACGGGGCCGCGATTCGAGGGCGCACCGATCGAACGACGCTCGCCGTCGCCGCCGGACGAACAACGGCGTGGCGGAACATCTTCGGTAATGATCCCAAAGGACTCGGGCAAACGGTCGCGATCGGCCACATCACCCGGCGGCTTGGCTCGCGCTTCGAAATCAGTGGACACGGTTCCCGGATCCGCACAACGTCACTGGACGAGTTCAGCTACACGATCGATGCGAGCGATCAGGTAGGAGGCGCCACGCGGGTGCTCTTGATCCCATCCTTACAGTTTGTCGCCGACGGAAGCATCGTGTCGTATCGGCGAACTGGGACGTCATCACACGAACGCGACGGGTCATACATGGGTGGCCTGAACTGGCTTCACTCCCACGGCCGGGTGCAGCTGAATGCCTCCCGGTTCTCGCCAGGCGATTTTCCGGCGTTGAACAATCCGCTCGCAGATCGCGAACAGGTTTTCGCCGCCGGTGAATACGACCTTTTCTCGCGTACTCGCGTCTCCGGGGGATTGGAACGATTTCGAACCAATCTCGATCCAGAGGCATCGGCAAGGTAGGCGCGACCGACACCAGAGACCGCCGGCGATCGGGGGTTCGGTGGAGTCCGGGTGCAGCTGACATCACGGTCGACGATGGCATTCCGTGGAGAGCAGGGCGATCGCGAGTCTCGTCCTGTAGGACCCGGTTTACCGTCCGACAGCGACACCGGCAGGTGGGCTGCGGAGTGGCAGGCGGCGATCGCACGAACAAACGTGTTCCTGCGCTACTCCGGACGCGACAACGTCGAGCACATGAACCGGAGCGGCTCGTACGATCAACGCGATACGGCGGCTCAGCTTTTTGCCAACCTGCCAGGCGGATCACAACTCTTCGGGATCGCGGTAGTGACGCGCACCGCTGCGGTAGACGGCGGGGGTAGCACCTATTGGCAGGCGGGCGGTGGCACTCAGTTTCGGATCGGACATCGCGATCTCTTGATGCGCGCGGAAGGAAATGCGGCACGCAACATGGACCTTCTCACCCGTGCTTACGTGCCGCGCGAATCGTTCATCCTCGGCGTCAACGGGCAGGTGACGCGCGGGACGTCGCTCGCCTTCAACGTCAACATGGATCGCGCGGTATCCCCGGCGAGCGCTGGCACGCCATGGATGACACGATCGATGTTTCGTGTCACACACACGCTGCCCACGGGTTCGGTCTTCCTGCCCTCCGCGACGATTGCGTCGACCGCCGAATTTGGGCGAGGCACGGGAACCATCAGCGGCCTCGTATTTGCCGACTGGAACGCTGATGGTATCCAGGATGCGGGTGAGAACACCCTCGAGGGAATCCCGCTGCGCCTCGGACGCGGTCATACCACGTCCGGAAGAGACGGACAGTTCGCATTCATGAACGTGCCGGCAGGAGTACGGGCCGTCGGATTGGATACGAGCGCGCTGCCGGTTGACTTCGATCCACCATCGGTCTCTCAGGTTCAGATCGAGTTATCGCGAGGAGACGCCAAGCGGGTGACATTTGGGTTGATACCGCTCGGCGTTATTCAGGGCCGGGTCGTCCGCGACGGGAATGGCAACGGCAAAGCAGACATCAATGAAGAAACGGTCGAAGATGCGGTGATCGTTTTGGACGGCGGAGTGCGTTCTGAACAGGTCCGGAGGGGACGTTATCGTTTCGACGCAGTCCGAAGCGGGCCGCACATGGTCAAGCTGCTGATCGAGTCGCTCCCTGATGGCGCCGTGGTTGCCGGTGACGCCGAGGTGCCGGCGACTCTGTCGCGCGATGCGCTCGCCGCCGACGTGACCTTTGTAATCTCAGTGGAGAAGCGCCCAGAGATTCGGAGAGTGTTTCCTCCTCGTGGCGGTGCGGCGAACACGGCCACTGCGCCGCGGGTCGTCGCGGGACGAGGCGCGCGAACGACAACGCCGCAACCATCGAAGAACGCTGGTGCGATCGCGCCGGCTCCCCAAGTGTCCAGCACGCCGGCCGCTCGAAACAGGTCACGCATCGCCGGGAATTTCACGATCCAGATCGCGGCGTTGAATGATCCGCTGCCCGCGAAGGATGCAGTGCAGCGACTGAAGAACAGCGGGATGCCGGCGTACTTGGTGAATCCCCCTTCAAGCGATCCAGACGGCCCTTACAGAGTGCGCGTTGGTCCGTACGACACACGAGAGGAAGCGCAGAAGATCGCCGCGTCTCTCGAGGAGCAGCGTCACGAGAAGGTGTGGGTGACGAGGGAGAAATAGTGCCTGCATTCAAGGCGCGCTCAGCACGAACCGAATCGGGACGACGTGATTCCCTGGCGTGGTTGATCGGAGCGCAAATACGAGACGCCCGCGCCGTACGCCGCTGCCGATCCATTGTCCCGCGACCGTCGGCGTGTCGACCGACAAAGCTCCGGATTTGGTGCCCGCGCCATCTCCACTGAAGCTCAAAGAAGCAGCAGCGCCCCCTGAACCCATTGGGCGAACAGGCTCGATCGAGAGGACGACGGGGCCGCCTGCGTGCGTCCGCGCGGCGGCAACGAAATCAACGGATGCACTCGCTGGTGCATCAGCGTTGACGACATCGAATTGAAGCAAGTCCGACGAGACCTGCAATGTCGTGCGGCTGCTGAACGTCGCGATGACGGTCACACTGCTACAGGCAGTTTCGGCGGCCGATGCGTGCACCGCAACAGTCAGCAGCCCGGCGACGACCAAGACAGAGAACACGAAACGCATATTGCTGGGGAGGAAGATCGTAGATTGAGACCGCGTTGTCTGCTAGGCCTTGAACGACCGCGCCGGTTGCGACTCTTGCTGACACCACATGCTTTTGCACGGCACAAGGAGCTGCTGTGGCGCGCGGGACCCGAGGATCGGAGCGGGTGCGCGATCACAGTTTGCGTAGGTGGGCGATGTTATGGGTGTGCTAAAATTTAGCTTCTGCGCGTGCCTGTCGGGCGCCGTGTAACCCTCCCGAATGATCCAATTAGCGGCTCTGAGCAAAAGCTTCGGCGATCGCGTACTTCTCGATAACGTCAGCTGGCAGATCGACGATCGCGAGCGCGTCGGACTTTCGGGGCCGAACGGCGCCGGCAAGACCACGCTGCTCAAAATGCTCGCCGGCATGGAGGACCCCGACTCGGGCACTGTGGTGAAACCCTCGGGCCTGGTTGTCGGATACCTCCCTCAGGACGGCCTGACGCACAGCGGTCGCACGCTGCTCGACGAAGCAGGCCTCGCGTTCAAACCGCTTCTCGACATGCGCGCCGAGATTCAGTCGCTGGAAGAGAGGCTCGGCGACGATTCCGCCGACGAAGACGAACACGCAGTGATGCTGACGCAGTACAGCGAGCTGCAGGAGAATTTCAGGCGACTCGAGGGTTACAGCATCGATCTGAAGATCTCGACGGTGCTGCGGGGCCTTGGTTTTTCACCGGAGGATTTCGACAAACCCAGCGAGACGTTTTCCGGCGGCTGGCAAATGCGCATCGCGCTCGCGAAGCTGCTGCTCACACGACCCGGGCTGCTCCTGCTGGACGAGCCCACGAACCATCTCGATCTCGAGGCGCGCAACTGGCTCGAGGAGTACCTCGCCGAATATCCGCATGCCGTGATTCTCGTCTCGCACGATCGCTTCTTCCTCGACGCCGTGGTCACCCGGATTACCGAGATCGGACTGCGGAAGCTGACTGACTACACCGGCAACTACAGCGGCTACCTGGTGGAGCGCGAGGCCCGCATGGAGCGGCTTCGTCAGCAGAAGAAGGACCAAGACGACGAGATCGAACGGATGCAGGCATTCATCAACCGGTTCCGGTACCAGGCCACCAAGGCAGCGCAGGTCCAGAGCCGGATCAAAATGATGGAGAAGATCGTCCCGATCGAGATCCCGGCCGAACGGAAACGCGTGCACTTCACGTTTCCAGCGTGCGCGAAGAGCGGGCGCACGGTGCTCGACCTTCGCGGCGTGCGTAAGGCGTATGACGGTCGCGTCGTGTTCGATAGCGTCAACGTTCACATCGAGCGCGGCGATCGCATTGCCCTCATTGGTCCAAACGGCGCCGGCAAGTCGACGATGATGCGCATGCTGGCGGGCGTCGAAGACCCGGATTCGGGAGCGCGCACCGAAGGACATCAGGTCATCACCCAGTACTTCGCGCAGGACGAAGCCACACGTCTTGACCCGACGCTGACCGTGTACCAGACGCTCGCCGGGGACGCGCCGATGCACATGGTTCCGCACATTCGAAACATCCTCGGCGGGTTTCTGTTTTCAGGTGACGACGTCGACAAGTCGGTGCGGGTGCTGTCGGGCGGAGAACGCACGCGGCTGGCAGTTGCGCGGATGCTGCTGCGTCCGGCGAATACCCTGCTCCTCGACGAGCCAACGAACCATCTCGATCTCGATTCCAAAGACGTGCTGCTCGAAGCGCTCGAGGATTTCGGCGGCACGCTCATCTTCGTCTCGCACGATCGGTATTTCGTCGACAAGCTGGCAACCAAGGTGATCAGCATCGGCGGCGGCGACGCACTTCTCTACCCGGGCAACTACGAAGAGTTCTTGTGGAGTCAGAAGAATCGGGGTGCCGTGGGTGTCACGGCCACGAGCGCCATGGGTGCCAAGAGTGCCATGGGTGCCACGAGTGCCATGAGTGCTAAGGGTGCCATGAGTGCCAAGAGTCCTGAGAAGACCGTGGCTCCACTCGCAGACAGTGTAGGGCGGGGTCTTCAGACCCCGCCGCCAGCGCCAGAACCCGTCGCCCCCTCGAAGGACGCTCCTCGCTTGGTCCGCCGCGATGGCAGCCGCCAGGGCCCCAAACCCGGCGAGACGCCAATCCAGTCCGCGGCGGTCGTGTCCTACGAAGAGCGGAAAAAGCTCGAATCCGAGGCGCGGAAGGCGAAGAAGGTGCTCGACGCGCGCCGGAAGCGGATCGACGACCTCGAAACCCGCATAGCTGACCGCGAACAGGCGATCCGCGACCTCGAGGCCACGATGGCTGCCCCAGGTTTCTACGACAACCGCGACGAGGCTAAACCCATCATCGACAAGCATCAGGCGCTCATGTGGGAAGTGGGAGATCTCATGCATCAGTGGGAGGAACTCCAACGTACAGATTTGTAATCGGGTGTAAGACTTGTAATCACCTCAGCCGCACAACCCGCACAGCCCTCAAGGTTTTCCCAACGTTTCAGCCCCGTTTGGATAGGTACGTCGGGGCACACCGTTTGCCCCCGATGCGGTCGAGGTGTGCCTCCGCCTTGGGGAATCCCTGTCCATTCGGCCCCGACGCGCGACAGACCTCCTCTAAGCTACAGATGCACAAGACATTGGCTGACGAAGATCGCGCGATTACAATATTGAGGTCCGAGCCAGGCCCGTACGAGCCGGCGACATCCACTATGCCGATCCGAAAACCCCAGGCTGCGGCTCGACGTGCGCCTCACGTCGTCGTGAGCTCACGGGGCAAGACGCGGCCAAAGAGCGCCCGGACGAGCGAAGCCGTGGCAGGGGTCCCGGACGGCTTCTACCGCGACCTCGTCTGGAACCTGCGGAACGGCGTCCTGGCGGTGACCCGCGACGGCCGCATCGCCGTCATGAACGATGTCGCTTACCGGATTCTCGGGCTGACGCCGCAGGAAACGGATATCGGTCTGCCGTACGCCCAGGTGCTCAAAGAGCGTCCCGACGTCTGCCGCATCGTCGCCGGGGCATTCGATCTCTCGCATCTGCCGAACCGCGCCGAGCTGCGATTGAAAAGCACGGGCAAGGTGATCGGCTACACGCTGTCGCAGGTCAGAAACCACGAGGGGGAGATCACCGGCGCGACGCTGTTCTTCAAAGACCTGACGCGCGTCGAACAACTCGAGGAACGGGAGCGACTTCGCGATCGCCTGGCTGCGCTCGGGGAAATGGCAGCGGCAATTGCGCACGAGGTCAAGAACCCGCTCGCCGGCATTGAAGTGATGGCCGGAATCCTCAAGCGTCAGCTTGCGGAATCCGAAGACGCGCAATCGATTCTTCGCGACATCATCAAAGAGGCAAAGATGGCCAACGCCATCGTCCTCGAGGTCCTCGACTTCGTCCGGCCGATTCGGCTGCAGGTCGAGCGCATCTCGTTGAGCGATGTCGTCCGCGACGCCATCTCGATGGCCGAGAGCCACGTCCCGCGTGGCGAAGTCCGCGTCGAGGTGGTCGTGCCGGAAGACCTCGCACCGATTCAAGGCGATCCGCACCAGCTGCGTCAGCTGTTCACCAACTTGTTCACGAATGCGTTCGAAGCGATGACCGGCAGAGGGCTCGTCCGTCTTGCCGCACAGCAGTTGCCGGCAGAGGAAGAACCGACCGCGGGCACCGAAACGCATGCCGTGCCGATGATTCAGGTAGAAGTCGCCGATAACGGGCCAGGAGTGCCGGCCGATCTGATGGACCGCATCTTCAGCCCGTTCTTCACGACCAAACCACAAGGCTCCGGACTGGGTCTGGCCATCGTCCGGAAAATCGTCGATGCGCACGATGGTCGCATCGACGTAAGCGCCCCTGCCCAGGGGGGCACGCGCTTCAGGGTCACGCTGCCGGTCAGTGGCAGCCACGAGCTGTTTCGATAGGACGTGGCTTCCGCCTTCAGGCGGAAGCACAAACGAGAGAGATCGACTAGGAGCATCTGTATGGGTCGCATTCTGGTAGCCGACGATCACGACTCGCTTCGGCGCGGCATCGTGCGGGCGTTGTCGGACGCGCATCACGAGGTCGACGAGGCGCCGAACGGAAACGTCGCCATCGAGAAGCTCCATGAAGGGCAATACGACGTCGTCCTGAGCGACCTCAAGATGGGCGGCAGTGACGGGATGGACGTGCTGCGCACGGCCAAGTCGCTTCAGCCGAACACGGCGGTCATCCTGATGACGGCATTTGGCTCGATCCACACCGCGGTCGAAGCGATGAAGATTGGCGCCTTCGACTACGTGCAGAAGCCGTTCGAGATCGAAGAGATGGAGCTGAAGATCGCGAAAGCGATCGAGCACCGCCGGCTCCGGCACGAGATCGAGTACCTCCGTCACACCCAGCAGGATATCTACGACTTCGATCGAATCGTGGGCGCCAGCGGGGCGCTGCAGAACGTGCTCTCGATCGTGAAGAAAGTTGCGAAGAGCAATACGACCGTGCTGATTCGCGGCGAAACGGGCACCGGCAAAGAGCTCATCGCCGGCGCGATTCACCACAACTCGCTGCGCTCGGCGCGCAATTTCGTCAAGGTGAACTGCGCGGCGCTCCAGGAGAACCTGCTCGAGTCGGAACTCTTCGGGCACGAGAAGGGAGCCTTCACGGGCGCAGACAAGCAGCGCGTCGGCCGCTTCGAGCAGGCGGACGGCGGCACGCTGTTCCTCGACGAAATCGGCGACATGAGCGCCAACACGCAGGCCAAGATCCTGCGCGTTCTGCAGGAACACGAGTTCGAACGCCTCGGCGGCACGCGAACCCTCCGCGTCGACGTTCGATTGATCGCGGCGACAAATCGCAACCTGCCGCAAATGGTCACGAATGGACTGTTCCGTGAAGACCTGTATTACCGGCTCAACGTCGTGTCGATCGAGATGCCGGCACTGCGGGAGCGGAAAGAAGACATCCAGCAGCTGGCGACGTTCTTCCTTCGCCGCTTCGCCGGAGAACTGAAGAAGCGCGTCGACGGCCTCGGCACCGACGCCCAGAAGCTACTGATGCGTTACAACTGGCCGGGGAACATCCGCGAGCTCGAGAACGCGATCGAGCGCGCGGTCCTGTTGACGGAAGGTCCACAACTTTCAGCGTCGGATCTCTCGCTCGGTGAACTGACGACGGGACAGCCCTCGGGCGATCCAAGTCCAGTCGTGAAGATTCCGCCGACAGGGATTGCGCTTGAAGAAATCGAGCGGCAGGCGATCATCGAAGCGCTCAAGATGTCGAACTGGGTCCAGAAGGATGCCGCGGAACTGCTGGCGATCAGCCCGCGCGTCATGAACTACAAGATCAAGACGCTCGGCATCGACTACTCGCGAGGCGGCCGCCGGCCGTTGACGCAGGCGCCGTTGGAGAGTGCGGTAGCCAGCTGAGTTCCGAAATTGCTGATTGCTGATTGCTGACTTGAGGCCGCCTCGGGCGGCCTCACGCTTTTGGATGAGCCTTTCGATAGGCGTCGAGCAACTGCGCGGCGTTCACGTGGGTGTAGCGCTGCGTGGTGCTCAGGCGCGCATGACCCAGTAATTCCTGAATCACCCGAAGATCCGCGCCCCGTTCGAGCAGATGTGTCGCGAACGAATGCCGCAGCGCGTGTGGACTAATCCCGAACCGCGTGCTGCACGCGGCGACGTACTTCCTTACGAGTCGATCGACGCTACGTGTTGATAGTCGGCCGCCCTGGTAATTGAGGAACAGCGGTTCCGATGTGCGTCGCGCCCGCGTCACCGTTGTGCCTGTGTCGCGGGAGCGCTTGCGGGAAGGCGGACCAGCAGCCAGCAGCCAGGAGCCGGCAGCGGCAGCAATGTCTTCTCTGTCCCTGAGCCACGCCCTGATCGCCGCTTCCGTCGATCGATTGAACGGCACGATCCGTTCTTTTCCCCCCTTTCCGAGCACACGCACAACGCGGCCGCTCAGGTTGACGTCCTCGAGGCCGACGCCCACAAGCTCGCTGAGGCGCAGCCCGGACGCGTAGAACAATTCGAGGATGGCGCGGTCGCGGCGCCCCAGTGGAGACGAAGTGTCCGGCATGTCGAGCAGGCGCGACATTTCTGCCTCGGCAAGATGTGCCGGAAGGCGTTCTTCGCGCTTGGGCGTGCCGACGAGCGCGGCCGGATCCCCCTCAATCGCACCTTCGCGTCGCAAATACTTGCCGAACGTGCGGATTGCTGCGAGCTTTCGTGCCGCGGATGCCCTGGTGTTGCCTCGCTTGTGAAGGTCGCCGAGAAATGCGCGGATGTTCAAGTGGTTGAAGTCCGACGCCACCAGATCGGGACGGCGACGATGGAGATGCGCGGCAACGAAGGTGATGAACTGGGATAGATCGCTTTCGTACGCGCGCACCGTATGCGCCGACGCGTTCTCGTTGAGACGAAGGTGATCGAGAAAGTCGGCCAGCTGATGTTTCATTCAGGGGTGAATTCGTGAATTGGTGAATTGGTGAATTGCGCTGCCTGCATCCACCTCTCCAGATCCGCGAGAGCGCGCTCGGACAACGCGACGTTGCGCTCCGCCTTCTTGCGTGGCACTTTTCGGCCCGCGGTCGGCTGAAGCGGCGCGATGATCCCGAACGTAATGTTCGTCGGTTGATAGTTGCGCGGCTCCGCGTGGGAGACGTAATACGCCAGCGCGCCGATAGCCGTCGTTCGCGGCGGCGTTGAAACGGGTTCGCCGTGCACGAGCGCCGCCGCGTTCCGTCCGGCGATCAAGCCGGACGCCGCTGACTCCACGTATCCTTCAACACCCGAGATCTGTCCGGCAAAGAAGAGATCGTCGCGCGTCCTGGTCTGCCAGGTCTCGCGGAGGACCGTCGGACCATTGATGTAGGTGTTGCGATGGATCATGCCGAAGCGAACAAACTCCGCGTGTTCGAGGCCGGGAATCATCTTCAGCACGCGCCCCTGCTCGCCCCACTTCATCTGGGTTTGAAATCCCACGAGGCTGAAGTGATCGCCGGCAAGGGTGTCCTGGCGCAATTGCACGGCCGCATATGGCTCGCGTCCGCTGCGTGGATCGACAAGGCCCACCGGCTTCATCGGCCCGAACCTCAAGGTGTCGACACCGCGCGAGGCCATCACCTCGATCGGCAAGCAGCCTTCGAAGAACTTTGCCTGATCGAATTCGTGAAGAGGGGCGCGCTCGGCCGACATGAGCGCCCCGTAAAAGCGTTCGTATTCGTCTTTGGTAAACGGGCAATTCAGATAATCGCCTTCCCCGTCGTCCACGGCGCACGTCGCACCCACGGCACTCTCGGCACCCAATGCACCCGTGGCGCTCCCGGCACCCTTGGCACTCGAGGCACCCGCGTCCCGTCTTAAGCTCCGCCCCCATCGCGACGCTCGGAAGACTTTCGACCTGTCGATCGTCTCCGCCAGGACGATAGGGCTTATCGCGTCATAGAAGTAGAGATGATCGCTGCCCACCATTGATGCAATATCGGCCGACAGCGAATCCGACGTGAGGGGGCCGGTGGCAATGATCACAGGACCGTCGAACGATTGCGGAACGCGCGGGATTTCCTCGCGCACGACGGTGATGCGCGGGTGCGATGAGATGGCGTCCGTCACGCGTCGTGAGAACTGTTCGCGATCGACGGCAAGTGCCGCACCGGCGGGGACGCGTGCCGCATCCGCCGCGCGCATCACCACCGAACCTAATCGCCGCATTTCCTCCTTGAGGAGGCCAACGGCGTTATCGAGCTTATCGCCGCGAAACGAGTTGCTGCAGACGAGTTCGGCGAGTTGATCGGTCTTGTGGACCGCGGTGGGGCGTACCGGCCGCATTTCGTGGAGAGCGACGGGAACGCCCCGTTCGGCGGCTTGCCAAGCCGCTTCGCTTCCGGCGAGACCGCCGCCGATGATGTGGATCATGAAAAAGGCAAAAGGCAAAAGGGAAAAGGGAAAAGGGGCAGGTGAAGCCTTTTGCCTTTTTCCTTTTGCCTTTTATACCGTCGTCAGCTCCTCACTCCGCACATAGTCACAATCTTCCTTGTGGCAGAGGAGCTGACGCCCGTGACGCTTGGTGATCTTCTCAATCAGAAACTTCTCGCCGCACTGCGGGCACGGTTCGAGAATAGGCTTGTTCCACAGGACGAAGTCGCAATCCGGATAGTTGGCGCAGCCGTAAAACGCTTTCCCGCGTTTCGACTTGCGCTCCACGACGTCGCCGCCGTCCTTCGGACAGACGAGACCGGTTGACTTCTGCTTGACGTACTTGCACGCCGGATAATTGCTGCACGCCGTGAACTCGCCGAAACGTCCGTGCTTCAGGACCAGGTTCGATTCGCACTTCGGGCACTTCTCCTCGAGAATCTGATCCGGCCTTGCGGCGGTCATGCCCTGCTTCGTCGTAATGATCTTTCTCGTCGTCTTGCATTCCGGATAACCGGTGCACGCGAGGAACTGACCGAACCGGCCACGCTTCATCGCCATCGGCCGGCCGCAGTTCTCGCAGATCTCGTCGAGACCTTCCCCTTCGGCGCCCGGCTCGGGCGTCTCCAGCTCGCGCGTGTTCTCGCACTCGGGATAACCGCTACAGGCGAGAAACAAACCGAACTTTCCCGCTTTGATGACCATTGGTTTCCCGCACTTGTCGCACGTGACCGGCGGATCCGGTTCAACCCCTTCCTTGAGGTTGATCATCTCCTTCGACGCGCGCTTCAAGTCTTTCTCGAACTTCTTGTAGAAGCTGCCCAGCGTCTTCTTGTAGTTCGACGTGCCTTCCTCGATCTTGTCGAGATCCTCCTCGAGGTTCCTTGTGTACTCGACGTCGAGAATGTCGTCGAACGCCGGGCTCAAGAGTCGATCCACGAGCATCCGTCCCAGCATCGTCGGCTTGAAGCGCCCCTCGATCTTGTTCACGTAATCGCGCGCCTGAATGACGCTGATGATCGACGCATACGTGCTGGGGCGGCCGATCCCGTTCTCCTCGAGCGCTTTCACGAGTGTCGCCTCGCTGTAGCGCGGAGGCGGCTGCGTGAACTTCTGCTCGGGTTTCAATTCGCGCAACTCGAGCCTGTCCCCCTCCTGCATCGGTGGAAGGATCCCGCTTCCGTCTTCGTCCTCGGGCGTGACGGCATCGGGCCCGGGCCCTTCCGTCTTGGCTTCGACGGTTTCCTGGTTGTAGACCGCCATCCAGCCGGCAAACTTTGGAACGGAGCCCTTCACACGAAAAACATATTGTGCGGCATCGATATCGACGGTCGTCTCGTCGAATGTGGCCGGCGGCATCTGTGAAGCGACGAAGCGATTCCAGATCAGCCGGTAGAGATACAACTGATCGGGCGTGAGATGCGGACGCACCGTTTCCGGGTCGTACTGCATCGAGGTCGGGCGAATGGCTTCGTGGGCGTCCTGCGCGTCAGCCTTCGTTTTGTAGAAATTGGGCTTCTCGGGAACGAAGTCGGGTCCGTATTTGATCCCGATGTGCTCGCGCACTTCGGTGATCGCTTGCTCCGACACGCGCGTCGAGTCGGTTCGCATATAAGTAATGAGACCGACCGATCCTTCGCCCGGCAGATCGATGCCTTCGTACAGCTGCTGCGCGAGCATCATCGTCTTCTTGACCGGAAATCTCGCCGCCTGCTGAAGTTTGCTGGTGATGAAAGGGGGAACGGCATTCTTCTTCCGTTCCCTGGTTGTGACCGAGGCCACAATCCAGTCGGCCTGCTTCAGGTCCGCGAGGACGGCGTCCGCTTCCGCCTGGTTTCCGACTTTGATCGCGGCGCCATCGCGCTTCTGCAGCCGCGCGTCGAACTCCGGCGGAATTGCGGCGGCCAGGCGCGCGGTGATGTTCCAGTACTCTTCCGGCACGAACGCGTCGATTTCGCGCTCGCGATCGCAGACCAGCTTCAAGGCGACCGACTGGACGCGTCCGGCGCTCAACCCGCGACGCACCTTGTCCCAAAGGATCGGGCTGATCTTGTAGCCGACAAGACGATCGACAACCCGGCGGGCCTGTTGCGCATCGACCATCTGCTTGTTGATCGACGTCGGGTGCTCGAGCGCTGAGAGAATCCCTCTTTTCGTGATCTCGTTGAACATCAACCGGCGAATCTTCTTGCGATTCGTCGCACCAAGCTCCTCGGCCAGGTGCCAGCCGATCGCCTCTCCTTCGCGGTCAGGGTCGGTCGCGATGTAGATGTCCTCGGACTCCTTGGCGGCGTCCTTCAGGTCTTTCAGAACTTTCTTCCGGCTTGCAATGACCTCGTACGATGGCTCGAAGTCCTCGCGAATATCGACACCCAGCTTGCTCTTGGGCAGATCGCGGACGTGGCCCATCGATGCGATGACCTTGTAGTTCCGTCCTAAATATTTGTTGATGGTTTTCGCCTTCGCCGGCGATTCCACCACGACCAGTGCCTTTGCCATACCTGTTCAAACCTTATCATCGCCGCGTCGACGAGCGGGTAAATCGTCCGCCGCCGACGGCCGCCACCTGCCCCTGCAGTTCAAGTTCCATCAACCGCGGCAGCAGCTTCGAGGCCAGAGTCGCCGTCTTTTCTACCAGCTCCTCGAGCCTGTAAACCTCTCCGGGCTCCATCGCCGCCAGTAAGGGGTCGGCGCTCAAGTGCTTAGCGGTATTGGCCGGCGCCAGCGCCCCCGGCCATCCGAGCTCGTCAAGAATATCGTCCGCTGTCTCGACGACCTTTGCCCCGTCCTTTAAGAGACTGTGGGAGCCACGGTTACGGCCGGTAAGAACGCTGCCAGGAACCGCCAGGACATCGCGACCCTGCTCCAAAGCACATCGGGCCGTTATCAGGGATCCACTCTTCTCCGACGCTTCGACGACGACAACGGCAAGAGAGATCCCACTGATGATCCGGTTTCGCAGCGGAAAGTTTTCCGGGATCGGCATCCCGCCTGGACCCAGTTCGCTGACGATAACCCCATTCGCTGCAATTAGTTCTGCCAAATCTGCATGTTCAGGGGGATAGATCCGATCAACTCCTGAACCGAGGACGGCGACGGTCCGACCGCCCTGGTCGAGGCATCCACGATGGGCCGCTGAATCGACCCCTCGCGCCAGACCGCTCGTGACTACGACGCCTCGCTCTGCCAACTCGCCACCGAGTCTCGCGCCAACATCCAGCGCGTAGGTGGTTGCTGCGCGTGAACCGACGACCGCCACGGCGGGTTCGGCGAGCACCCGGACCGCGCCACGCACCCAGAGAACCGGCGGCGGATCCTCGACACAGTTCAGGAGCGCCGGAAACCGCGCATCAAACCACGCGACGACCTCCATTCCACTCGTGGCACCCGCGACGAGCGCCACGTCGGTGCGTGACCACGCCTCACGCTCGAGGCCGCTCCGCTCGTTGACCGGTACGCGCAACGCATCGAGTACGTGCGCCACGGTTGTGTGAGGGTCCTGCTGGCGCAGCTCCCGGAACACCGCGCAGGCGCGAAGACGGGAGACAGGTAACATCGAAACGGCGATCGCGGTCCGGAGGTCCACCAGGATTCTCCTTCTGCGCCGCCGCCCTGACCAGTCTTCCCCCGGAAGAATCGATAAATCCAGGTCAAAGCAAAAGGGTCGGCGCCAGCTACGACTGCATCGCAGCCGTACGGCCCGACCCCTTTGTCCACATTATAGGTGAGCGGTGTCTCCGCTGCAATGTGTGGCGGTTACGAGGCGCGTCAACGGCTTACGGAAAAGGCCAACGTTTCAATGATCCGCGGACGATTCCTGCGGCAAAATTCATGGTACGGCCATTGCTCCGGCTGAACGGATGCCGCCGCGTGCTGCGACCGTCGAAACAGCTTGCGGTGCTTGAAGCGGGTGACTATAGTGGTCGGAACACCCATGAAAACGCGAGCTCTGCTTCTTGCTCGAGCCGCCGCTGTTGCTGCACTTCTGGTCTGGGCTGCACCGCCGGCCTTCGCGGATGCGCGTTCGAATGCGAAGGCACAGGTAGACTTCGGCATCAAGGTTGCGCAGAACGGTCTCTGGAAGGAAGCAACGTATCGCTGGGAAAAAGCCGTCGAGATCGATCCCACCTATGCAGCAGCCTGGAACAATCTCGGGATCGGATACGAGCACGAAGGACGATTCGAAGAGGCACGGAAGGCGTACGAGAAGGCTGTCGCGCTCGATCCGAAGAACGTCCTGATTCGTCAGAACTACGATCTGTTCAAAGAAATCAATGACCGCGCGAAGCGTCGCAACGATCGCTAGTCTCGTCCTGCTCACGTTTACGAGCGCGTGCACCAATTTCTTCGAGGTGCCCATCGAGACGCCTCTCTCCCCGAAGATGGACGTCACGGCATTTCGCCGTGTGCTCGTTGCCGGATTCATCAGCGGCGGAACCGATGACGTGGATGCGAACCTCGAGACGGTGCGGCTGCTCCGCAGCCAGCTGCGCACGAAGTCTGGACTCCGCGTGATCGAAGCAGACGTCCTTCCGCTCGCGGAACTCGCGGCAGATAAGGCGAAGGCTGTGGCCACACCAGCCGTCATCGGCGAAACAGACGGTGGGTTGCCGAAAGTCGCCGCGGACGTTCAGACCGCGGCGCCCCCCGGACCTGGCGCGCCGCCTGCTCAACAGCCCGCGCCCGCAGCCGGGCCTGCACCTGAAAAGATTCGCAACGCGAAGGATCTGGAAAGGTACCAGTCGATCTTTTCCGATGTCGCGTTCTGGAAAAAGATTGGAGAGGAATACGAGAACCCGTTAATCGTGACGGGAACGATCCTGTTTACTCCGCTTCAGACCGCCGGATTCGTCACTCGCAACGTCGAGCAGTACGACAACCTCGGACGCCGCACCGTTGTTCCGCAACGCCTCTACATGGAGCGGAAGGGATTCGCGATCGCTCCAAAGTTCATCTTCATTGATGGGCGCACGGGCGCGACCCTGCACACCGAGTCCACGCGCGAAGAGATTCTGTACAACGCACAGCAAAACACTCCAGCGTTGTCCTCCTATTTCGAGCTCATGGACAAGGTGATCCCGATGTTCCTCGGCACCCTGAGCACCCAGAAGATCCGCGGCACCCGCGTCCTGCTGCGCTAAACCCAGGGCTCAAGGCTTACGCCTCATGGCTTAAGTCCGGATGAGGGACACTCGGCCTGCGCCGTCAGGCTTGAGCCATGAGCCCCATCTGTGGTACCCTAATTCCTTTGTTCAGAACGACAAAGGCCCTTTCCTAGGGCCGGCGAAGGGTGGAAATCGTGTTCGCAATCATTCAGGCCGGCGGCCGCCAGGTGAAGGTCAATCCGGGGTCCGTGGTCACGATCGACCGTGTTGACGCCGAGGTCGGCAAGGAAATCACGTTTGAGCAGGTGCTGTTCCTGGAAAAGGACGGCGGCGAGGTGCTCGCGGGCGCGCCATTCGTGGCCAACGCAAAAGTCGTCGGTGTCGTCGACGGAGAAGCGCGTGGCCCCAAGATCCGGGTGTTCCGGAAGAAGCGCCGTAAGGGGTTCCGCAAGACGCGCGGCCACCGCAGCACGTACACGCGGGTGCGCGTCACCGACATCGTGATCTGAATAGCAGATCAATCAGCAATCACAATTCAGCATTCAGCAATTTCATCATGGCTCACAAAAAAGGTCAGGGCAGTTCACGCAACGGCCGCGACAGCAATTCGCAGCGGCTTGGCGTGAAGCGGCACGACGGCAACATCGTCACCGGCGGATCGATTCTCGTGCGGCAGCGCGGGCGACGATTCAGACCCGGCCTGAACGTCGGTCTCGGCAAAGACGATACGCTCTTTGCGAAGATCGACGGTAAGGTCAAGTTCGAGGATCACGGCGCCCGCGGTCGGGTGATCAGCGTACTCCCGCTCGAGGGGTAAGATTTCCCTTGGCGTGTTCGTAGACGAAGTCGATATCCACGTCACGGCCGGTCACGGTGGCCGGGGCGCCATGGCCTTTCGCCGCGAAAAGTTCGTGCCGCGCGGCGGGCCGAGCGGCGGCGACGGTGGTCCCGGCGGGTCGGTCTTCCTCGTCGCCGACGCTAACCTGAACACGCTTCTCAACTATCGTTTCCAGAAAGTCTTCACGGCGGGCCGCGGTGGCCATGGTGAGGGCTCGAACCGCACCGGTAAGAACGGCGAGGACATCGAGCTTCTCGTGCCGACCGGCACGTCCGTCTACGAACGCAGGGTGGACGGCGGACATGTACTCGTCGCGGATCTCACCGAGGACGACCAGCGTGTTCTGATTGCAAAGGGCGGACTCGGCGGACACGGCAATGCGTCGTTTGCGACTTCGACCAATCGCGCGCCGCGCAAGACGCAGCCAGGGCTGCCTGGTGAAGAAAAGGATCTGCGGCTACAGCTGAAGCTGCTCGCCGACGTCGGCCTCGTGGGCTTTCCAAACGCCGGCAAGTCGACGATGATTTCGCGCATCTCCGCTGCGCGACCCAAGATTGCCGACTATCCGTTCACGACGCTGGTTCCCAATCTCGGTGTGGTCGGCCTCTCCGGTGATCGCTCGTTCGTCGTCGCCGACGTGCCGGGACTGATCGAAGGTGCGCATGCCGGTCATGGCCTCGGACACCGCTTCCTGAGTCACCTGGAACGAACGAAAGTGCTCGTGCACATGGTGGACGTCTCGTCGGCAAGCGGACGGGAGCCGGTGGAGGACTTCGACGTCATCACGCGCGAGTTGGAGCTTTTTCCGGGTCGCGACAGTTCAGGCGAACGTCTCTCGCAAAAACCGGTGGTCGCCGCGGCCAACAAGATCGACGCGCTCGATGACCGCGATCGACTCCGGCGACTTCAGGCGCATCTCGACAAGCTCGGCGTTCCGTTGTTTGCGGTCTCCGCCGCGACCGGTGACGGCGTGGATGCGCTGCTCGAGGCGGTGTGGCGCGAACTCGCGGCGGCGCGGGAGCGCACCGCCGCACGCGCGCATATCGACTCGGTAACGGAATGAGTGCGGAACGGCGCATCGGCCTGCTCGGTGGGACATTCGATCCCATTCATATCGGACACCTTGAGACCGCCAGTGCCGCGCGTCGAGCTGTACAGCTCGCTTGCGTTCATGTGCTGCCCTCGAACGTGCCGCCGCATCGAGCTCAACAGCCGGTCGCATCGAGCCACCATCGGTTCGCGATGACCGCGCTCGCCGTTAACGGAATCGATGGCCTTCGGACGAGCGACATCGAACTGTCGACACCTGGGCCGTCTTTCACCGCCGACACGCTTACGCGTTTCCTGCACGCGACCGGTCTCGCTGCGTCGCAGATTTTTTTCATTACCGGCGCCGACGCCTTTGCAGAAATTGAGACGTGGCACAGATATCCCGACGTGCTCGATCTGGCGAATTTCATCGTGGTGTCGCGCCCTGGCTTTGCCGTCGACGCGTTGCGGGATCGATTACCCGCGCTGGCTGGGCGAATGATTGAAGTGAATGTGAGCAAGCCAATAGCCGACAGCCAGGAGCCAGCAGCCACAAGCCGCTCAATATTTTTAGCGAATGCAACAACACCCGACGTGTCGTCGTCTGACATTCGACAGCGCTTGATGGCACATCAGTCCATTGCCGGCCTCGTTCCCGCAACCGTGGAACGGCACATCGCGCAGCATGGTCTCTACGTTTGACAGATGGTCAGTTTTTGGTTTGGGGTCTCTGGTTTTGGGTTTCTCGTTTGGGGTTTTCGTTTGGGGTTTTCGGTGCAGGTGTGACGTTGGCATCTTGGTTTTGAACCGAGAACCAGAAACAGAGAACCTAAAACCAAGAACATAAGACGGACAAACGAAGACGGCGAATCAATTGCATGACGAAAACTGAAAAGCGACGAGTCCCTGTCGGCGGCAAGAAGCGGATCACGGGAGATGTTGGCCGAGCCATTCGCGCGGCTCTCGACAAGAAGGCATCCGACATCGTTCTGCTTGACCTGCGCAACACGCCGGCCTTTACGGATTTCTTCGTGCTCTGTTCGGGACAGAGTACCAGGCAGGTCAAGGCAATTGCGGACGCGGTCGAGGAGGCGCTTCGGGTGGCAAAAGTCCGCCCTTCGCATACGGAGGGATACGACCGCGGCGAGTGGGTGCTGATGGACTACTTCACATTCATCGTCCACGTCTTCACGCCTCAGACGCGTGCGTTCTACTCGCTGGAACGGCTCTGGGGGGACGCGGAAAGGATCGAAATCTCAGAAGACGGACCTTAGGACTTCCGCCTAAGGGCGGAAGCCGCGGGAACCAAATGCCAACCATTGTGGCTTCCGCCTTTAGGCGGAAGATCATCGATTCTTTCCTCTCCATACTTCTCGCGCCAGTCTGCGCTGCGTGCGATCATCCGCTCGACCAACCAACCCGCGGACCTGTCTGTCAATCGTGCTGGCGGCAGATCAAACCGTTCACGCCTCCTCTGTGCGACGTCTGCGGTGATCCGCAGCAATCGTGGCGAACCATGAGCGTCGAGTTCAACACGTGTCCACGATGTCACCATCGTCAGCATCTGGTTTCGCGTGCACGCGCCATCGGTGAATACGACGGCCCACTGCGAGCGGTCATTCACGCCCTGAAATACGACGGCCATCGATCGCTCGCTCGGCCGCTTGCTCGGCTGATGATCGTCTCGGGCGCGAGTGTGCTGCGGGACGCGGATGTGGCAGTGCCAGTTCCGCTTCATCGATCGAGGAAACGAACGCGCGGATTCAACCAGGCGGCCGAGATCGCCAGGTATCTGTCAATTCCGGCCATTCCAGCCCTGAAGCGCACGCGCGCGACGAAGTCTCAAACCGACCTGCCTGCCGAAGCGCGACACGCCAACGTCAGAGATGCATTCACCCTTCGTCGGGGCGTTGAGGTGGAAGGGCGAGTCATTGTGTTGGTCGATGACGTGAGCACGACCGGTGCGACGCTCGAGGCGTGCGCGCAAGTGTTATTGGATGCCGGAGCGCGTGAAGTGCGCGCGCTTACTGCCGCGCGAGTAGTTTCTCGACCGCGTTGAGAACGTCGGCTGATACATCGTCGCGAGGACGCTCTCCATTCAACGTGAGCCACCCCTCCTGCGCCGCTTGACGACGATAGCTTTCGCGAACGCGGGACAGGAGCGCGAGGTCCCGCTCGTAGCGGTCTCGCCCCTTCGCTTTCCGCTGCACCGCCGTTTCGGGAGCGATATCAAGCAGGATCGTCAAGTCGGTATTCGGAAGATAGCGCTGCATGTCACGCAGCCAGACGGGATCGAGCCCCTGCGCCTCACCGTACGCCACGCTCGACGCGCGATAGCGATCGGAGACGAGGACCGTACCTTGTTCGAGCCAGCTCGCCATCTCCGCGCGGCGTTCATAACGATTGGCAACGTACATCAATTGCATCACGTCGGGACCGTAGTCGCGGTCGCCGTGAAGAGCTTTCGAGATTTCGCCGCCGATTGCAGTGGTGTAGTCGGGAAAGGAGACCAGTCGGCAATCGCCGCCGCGTTTCAGCACAAACTCCTGGACGCGTTCGGCCTGCGTCTGCTTTCCGCTCTGATCGAGACCTTCAAAGGCAATCAGGAGACCGCCCGACACCCCTCAGATCTCCAGCGCCAGGAGATCGTCGATCGTTTGGCGCCTCCGGATCACCGACCAGTGCGCGCCGTTCACGAGGACCTCCGCGGGCATCGTTCGGCGGTTGTAGTTGGAAGCCATCACAGCGCCGTAGGCGCCCGCATCGAGCACCGCGAACAAATCGCCCGGCTGGGGACGTTTCAGGCGGCGATCTTTTCCGAGCGTGTCGCTGCTCTCACAGAGAGGTCCGACGATGTCGGCGACGATTTCATCAGAAGAGAGCGCACAGAGCACCGGCTCGATGCGGTGAAACGCCCCGTACAGCATGGGACGCATCAGCTCCGTCATGCCAGCATCGATGATGACAAACGCCTTGCCGTCGGGGCGATCCTTGATGTCTACGACACGCGACAGGAGAGCCCCTGCAGGTCCGACAATGTGGCGCCCGGGTTCGAGGATCAGCGCGAGACCTGAATCACGAACAATTGGCAGCAGCGCAGTAGCGTAGTCCTGCGCGGACGGCACCTCGGCGCCGTCGTACGATACGCCCAGGCCCCCACCGAGGTCGAGATGATCGATCGTGATTCCGTCGTCTCTCAATTCTTTCGCGAGTGCGACGATTGTCGTGGCGGCGCGCGTGAGGGGATCGAGGTCGGTGATTTGCGATCCGACGTGAGTGTGGAGACCGGCAAACTCGAGCCCGTCGCGGGCCGCGAATCGACGGCAAATGTCGCGCACCGCATCAGCGGGAACGCCGAACTTGTTCACCTTCAAACCGGTTGAGATGTGCGGATGGCTGCGTGCATCGATGTCAGGATTGACTCGCAGGGCCACACGCACGCGCGTGCCGCGTTCGCGCGCGAGACAATCGATCCGATCCAGCTCCCCTTCCGATTCGGCGTTGATCGTGCTGACGCCGAGATCGATCGCCTGCGCCAGCTCGGCTGGTGTCTTGCCGACACCGGTGAAAACAATCTGTTCGGGGATGAAGCCGGCGCGAAGCGCGACGTCGATTTCGCCGCCTGAGTTCGCATCGGCGGCAGCGCCGAGGCTTCGAAGAAGGCGGGCGATGCCCAATGTCGAGTTCGCCTTCAGCGCATAGTGGATCGAGTGGGGATACCCTCGGAACGCTTCGTCAATGGCGCGATAGCGCGCAGCGATCGTAGCCGCGCTGTAAACGTACAGCGGGGTACCTTCGGCATCTGCGAGCTCCGCCAGGGACACGTCTTCGCAGTGAAGCGCATTGTTAAGGCGATGAAATCCTTCCAAGATCGCTAATTGTATTTGAATGAGTGCCTGGGTGCCACGAGTGACCAGTTTGATATGATTCACTAGCCGTCGCATGTCTGTTGACTCCCCCGCCGCGCAGTCGGCAACGCCCGACAGCCTTATCGAGCAGTGCTTGAGCGGCGATCAGGTGGCCTGGGACACGATTGTTCGCCAGAACTGGCGGAAGGTGTTCAACGTCGCGTACAAGTTCGTCGGCAAGCATGACGAGGCGGAAGATCTGACGCAGGATATCTTTCTCAAGATCTTCAAGGCGCTCAACACGTTCGATCGGCGGGCGAATTTTCAGACGTGGATCATCAGCATCAGTCGCAACCTCTGCATCGATCATTATCGGAGTGTGCGAAAGGAACGGCAGACGATTGCGCGGGAGGTGGATACCACCGATTTGCAGCCGGCGTCACGGGAACGAACGCCGTATGCGCTCGCCGAGCATCGGGATCTGCGCTCCCAATTGAAGCAGGCGCTCGAAACGCTGCCGTCGACGCTTCGAACGGCGGTCGTCCTCCGCGATCTGCAGGAATTGTCGTACCAAGAAATCGCCGATCAGCTGCAGCTTCCCGAAGGAACGGTCAAGTCGCGCATCAACCGGGGACGCCTGGAGCTGGCGCGCCAGTTGAAGCGCATGCAGGATAAACAACCGCTTGTGCGTCGCCGGCGCGGGGCGTCACCACGGTCACGACGGAGGTAGTCGGAAAGCTCACGGCTCGAGGCTCACGGCTCAGGATCCCCTTGAGCCCTGAGCCCTGAGCCCTAAGCCCTCGATAAGCGGAGTACTTGAATGAATCTCACAACTGAAAACGCCAACGGTGTCGCGATCGTGCGCATTGGCGAGTCGCGCCTGATGTATCCGCTGCTTTCGGAGTTCTCGAACGCGGTGACCCAGCTCATCGCCGCCGGCGAGCGGAAGGTGGTGGTTGACTTGTCCTCGGTCGGCTACGTCGACAGCGCCACGATCGGGTGCCTGATGGATCTCTACCGCCAGGCGAACGCCGCGGGCGGCACGCTCAAGCTCGCCGGCGTGCAGAAGCGCGTCGAAACGATGCTGACCATGACCGGGGCGCAGAATTTCATCGAAGTGCACCCCGATGAACCCAGCGCCGTCAAAAGCTTCGGAGCGTAGCGATGCGCACTATCAAGATGACGAACGGCACCGAGGTCGTACTGGACGGCGATCTGCTGTCCGTGATCGAAGCGCTGTACGTCGAGGTCACGGCCAAGCGTGAGCTCGAACGCACGTTCGAAGACATGGTCCGCGAAATCCAGCACTTGATCGGGCAGATGAACGACGCCGAACGCCGGCAGTACCTCGGCGAGAGCCTCTTTCTCAACACCGTGTCGTACGAAAACGAACGGCTCGGTGCGTACATGAGGAAGCTCAATAAGAAGAAGTAGTCCTCGGTTTTCCCGTGTCCCTCAACTATCTCGCGACTCGTTTTACCTGCAGCTGGCCCTGGAGCACGATGGTCATGCTCTGTGACGGCCGTATGGTCTGTGGCTGCGCTGATCCGTATGGCAGGCGCGTGCTCGGCGACGTTCGGACGTCGGGAGTATCGGAGATCTGGACCGGCGACCGAGTCGCGGCGCTGCGCCAGGACATCAATGCTGGCGGATCGAAGTTCTGCGGCGACTGTCCGCTGAAGCTGCCGCTCAAGAAAGACGACCTGCCGCCGACGCGTGAGTTGAATGTGGCCCCGCTTCCTTCGCGCCTCTATATCGAGTGCACAGCCGCGTGCAACATTTCGTGCGCGCAAGCCTGCTGCGCGCCGGAGACCGGAATTACGCGCACCCGACAAGCCGGTATGCTCGACTTCGACGTGTTCAGGCGAGTAATTGATGAGGCGGGACCCTCGCTCGGCAGGATCGATTTCTTCAACTACGGCGAAGCGTTCCTCCATAAGCGGGCGATCGAGATGTGCGAGTACATCAAATCACGATACCCGCACATTTACCTCTACACGAGCACGAACGGACTCGCCTTCACCGAGGAGCAGGTGCGACGGCTGGTCCGCTCGGGGATCGACGAAGTCACCTTCTCAATCGACGGCGCGACACCAGAGAGTTATGCCAAATACCGGCAGCGCGGAGACTTCGCGAAAGCGATCAGGAACCTTCGAACGGCCGCGGACGAGAAGCGAGGCGCCGGCCGCGACATCCCATTCATCAACTGGCGTTACATCCTCTTCGTGCACAACGATAGCGACGAGGAAATGGATCGGGCACGTCAGATGGCGTCAGAGATCGGCGTCGACCGACTGTGCTGGGAACTGACCGATCATCCCGAAGATCTTTTCTCGCGTCGCTTCCTCCCCGGCACGCCTGCCCACACGGCCATCAGGCATGAAGTCTGGGACGACAACAATCTTGGAAACGCCATCCCGGGCGCGACGCCGCGGGCGCGAATCGACGTCACGGGCGCGATCCCCGGCCTTCCCCTCATCGCCCGCGCCGGCCGGCCGCTGACGATCCGCACGACCGTGCGCAATCTGTCGACCCGGCCATTCCCAGCGGGCGCGACGTACGGACGCCGGCTCGTACGTGTCGGCGCGCAACTGTGCGCGCGCGACGGTTCTCTAGTCAATCGCGATTACGAACGTGCCTGGCTGCCGGAGACGCTGTCCCCTTCGGCGAGCGTGAACGTGCCGATGACGCTCACCGCACCGCAGCAAAAGGGGCGATACAACCTGAAGTTCGATCTGGTCAGTGAAGGGATTGACTGGTTCGAAGCGTGCGGATCGCAGACGACGACGAAGGCGCTGGTGGTGATCTAGCATTGCCTTCCGGCTAAAGCCGGAAGCCACAATCGGATCTTGTAGCTTCCGCCTTTAGGCGGAAGGACAGCACTAATTCGCTAACTCTGCGGCGCGGCTTGCGGGAGCCGTAACCGGGACGCCGACCATGCCTTCGGACGGCACGTCAACGAGCCGCCACGCATCCGTCTCCTCCAAGATGCGCGCAGCAAACGCGGTGTGCAGCGCGTGGCCGCCGCGATGGGCGACCAGGTGGCCGACGACCGGGTGACCGACCAGCGAGAGATCACCGATCACATCCAGGATCTTGTGGCGAACGAACTCGTCCTCGAAACGAAGTGCGTTGTTGAGGACGCCGGTGTCGCCGAGCACGATCGCGTTGTCGAGCGATCCACCCAACGCCAGGCCGCGCTGCCGCAGCATCTCGACTTCCTTCAAGAAGCCGAAGGTGCGCGCCGGCGCGATGTCCTCGATGAAGGTCTCCTCCGTAATCTTCATCGTCCGCGACTGATGACGCAGAAGCGGATGATCGAAGCTGATGCTGTAGGTGACCTTGAAGTGATCCGACGGATACAGCGCAATCCGCTTGTCTCCCTGGGTCAGGGCAATCGGCCGGAGCACCTTCAAATAACGTCGCGGCGCCTGGAGACGTTTCACGCCTGCTTCGTGCAGAAGGTAAACGAACGGCGCGGCACTGCCGTCCATGATTGGCACTTCAGGACTGTTCAATTCGACAATCGCGTTGTCGATGCCGAGTGCCGTCAAGGCCGCGAGCAGGTGCTCGACGGTCTCGACCGACACCGCTTCCCTCGTGAGGCCGGTCTGGTACTGAATACCTCCCAGATGCGTCACGATCGCAGGAATCTCGAGGCCGCCCAGATCCGACCGCTGGAATCGGATGCCCGAATCCGCCGGGGAGGGCTTCAACGAGAGGGTCACTTTATTGCCGGAATGAAGACCGATTCCGGTACAGGACACAGGTCGACGAAGGGTACGCTGGGCGCTCATGACCTCTCAGATGACCGCTGGGACAGCCGTCCGGAACTCAGCAAGCCCTCTGCCACCCGGCCCCTCGCGTGGGTCATTTTAATTAAGTTGTTATTTGTCAAACACTTGAAGGCAAATTCTGACGAAATCTGCGGCACCAAAACGACACGTTGTGGCCTGCCAACCACAACTCTGTCAGTCGAAAGTGTGGCTATATTACCACAGTGGATCCGGCTGAAGGATGCGTCCACAGTCACCTCCCGGAGCGAGGTACGTCGGGCGGGTAAGGCGAAAGGGCGCGCTCTGCATTCGCCAATCACGCGCGGCGCAACGACCGTTCTACGACGTCTGGAGCGGTTCCAGAGTCACTCTGCGGGGCGTGAAGGATGTCGGCGAGAAAACGCCCCGTAAAGGATTCTCGGCTCCTGGCGACTTCCTCAGGAGTCCCCTGGGCGACTATTCTCCCGCCCCCCTCGCCCCCCTCCGGTCCGAGGTCAATTACATAATCGGCAGATTTGATGACGTCGAGGTTGTGTTCGATGATTACAACAGTGTTGCCCTGATCGACAAGCTTGTTCAGGACATCGAGCAGCTTGTGGGTGTCTTCGAAATGAAGCCCCGTGGTGGGTTCGTCGAGAATGTAGAGCGTCCGGCCCGTGCCGCGACGTGAGAGTTCCTTCGCCAGCTTCACCCTCTGCGCCTCACCCCCGCTCAACGTCGTCGCGGATTGTCCTAACTCGATATACCCCAGTCCGACGTCCTGAAGGGTTCGCAGCTTGTTCGCAATCGGCGGGAAGTTCTCGAGCAGCGGCAGCGCTTGATCGACGGTCAAATCCAGCACGTCGGCAATCGACTTGCCGCGGTATCGGATTTCGAGCGTCTCGCGGTTGTATCGACGTCCTTTGCACTGCTCGCACGTCACGTAGACGTTCGGCAGGAAGTGCATTTCAATCGCGATGACACCGTCCCCTTGGCACGCCTCGCAACGGCCGCCCTTGACGTTGAACGAGAATCGGCCCGGCCGGAATCCCCGAGCTTTCGCGTCAGGCAGCATGGCGAACAGCTCGCGAATGAATGTGAAGAGCCCTGTGTAGGTGGATGGGTTAGAACGCGGCGTTCGTCCGATTGGTGACTGGTCGATCTGAATGACTTTGTCGAGCTGATCGATTCCTTCGATCGACGTGTGAGCGCCAGGCTCATCCGCCGCGCGGTAGAGCACTCTCGCCAGACTCTTGTAAAGAATGTCGTTGATCAACGTCGACTTGCCCGAGCCGCTCACGCCGGTGACGGTCGTCAACACGCCCAGGGGCAGGGAGACATCGATGTCCTTCAGATTGTTCTCCCGCGCGCCTTTGATCATGATGTGCCCGCGGGTTGTGGGCCGCCGTACGACAGGGGTCTTGATCGTGCGTTCGCCGCGGAGATATGCGCCGGTCAGCGAGCCATGACCGTTTTGCAGCATCTCTCGGGGTGTGCCCTGGAAGATGACGTTGCCGCCATGTTCACCAGCGCCCAGGCCAAGATCGATGACGTAGTCGGCCGTGCGAATCGTCTCTTCGTCGTGTTCGACGACGACGACCGTGTTGCCCAGATCACGAAGTCGAGCGAGCGTCGATAGCAGCGCACGATTGTCCCGCTGGTGCAACCCGATCGACGGTTCGTCGAGAACATACAGAACGCCCGTCAGATTCGACCCGATCTGGGTAGCGAGCCGGATTCGTTGCCCCTCACCGCCGGACAACGTCGCGGCGCTCCGGCCAAGTGTCAAATAACCGACCCCTACATCGTTCAGGAAGTGCAGGCGGTCGCGGATCTCACGAAGAATCCGCGTGGCAATCAGCGCCTCGCGGTCTGTCAGTTCCTGTTCGTCGAAAACGCGGACCGCTTCAGAGACTGGGAGGTTCACATATTCAGAGATCGTGCGGCCCTTCACGCGGACGCTGCGGCTCTGAGCCTTGAGCCGTTCGCCCCCGCATGTCGGACACGGACGCAGTGCCCGGTACGGCTCCAGGTTCTCCTGGTCGAGCCACGTGCCTTCCTCGTACCGCCGCCGCAAGTTGGGAACCAGCCCTTCGAATCCGGCCCCGAACGGATCTTTCGTCTCCCGGTCTTTCGCTTTCTTTCGCGCCCCGTCCGTTTCCGCCCGTCGTGCAGCGCCAGGAGCGCCATACAAAAGAATGTCGCGCAGCTTCTTCGAAAGCCGCCGGAACGGCAATGCGAGATCGATTCCGAAAGTCCGGCTCAACGACGCGAGTGCTTCGCGGACCAGCTTTCGATCACCCTTGGCCCACGGCGCAATCGCGCCGTCATGCAGTGAGAGCGACTCGTCGGGGATGAGGCGGGCGGGATCGAAATCGTAGACGGCTCCCAGTCCCTGACACTCGGGACAGGCGCCGTGAGGTGAATTGAACGAGAACGCACGCGGGGTCATTTCCGGCATGCTGACGCCGCAATACGTGCAGGCAAGTCGTCGCGAGAACAAGCGATCACCGCCATCGAGCGTGTTGATGATGACGATATCGTCGGCGAGATTCAGCGCGATCTCGACTGATTCGGTCACGCGGCGTTCGATGCCTGGTTTCAGCACCAGGCGATCGACAACGACGTCAATGGTGTGATTGCGGCGTCGATCGAGCTTGATGTCTTCTTCGAGCGACCGTAGCTGACCGTCGACACGCACTTTCGTGAAACCACGAGTGCGGAGAGCCGCAAGCTCCTTCTTGAACTCACCCTTTCGTCCACGGACGATCGGCGCCAGCACGTTGATGCGCTCGTCGTTGGGCGACAGCATCACCATGTCGATGATCCGTTCGAGCGACTGTGACGCGATCGCCCGGCCGCACAAGTGGCAATGCGGCACGCCGATGTTCGCGAAGAGAAGCCGGAGATAGTCGTAAATCTCGGTGACCGTCCCAACGGTGGAACGCGGGTTCGATCCGGTCGTTTTCTGCTCGATGGCGATGGCGGGGGAGAGCCCTTCGATTAAATCGACGTCGGGCTTCTCCATCTGCTCGAGAAACTGCCGCGCGTACGATGACAGCGACTCGACGTAGCGCCGTTGTCCCTCGGCGTAGATCGTGTCGAAGGCGAGAGAGGACTTCCCCGATCCTGAGAGCCCGGTGATAACGACGAGCTGGTCGCGCGGGAGGTCGACGTCTATATTCTTGAGGTTGTGTACGCGCGCGCCGCGTACAGCAATCCAGTCGTGCGCCATACTCACTGTCCGGAATTTCTGGCGAAGCCCAAACAGTAAGTTTAGCACGCGGACGTTCTACGCGCGTTCTCTGAGCCGGCTCTTCCGATAACCGTATAGAAAATACAAAATCAACCCGATCCCCAGCCAAATCGCGAACCGCTCCCACGCTTGCCGGGGGAGGCCAATCATGATGAATAGACAGCCGGCGCTAGACAGTAACGACACCGCCCACACAAACGGCACCCGGAACGGTCGCGGTCGGGCCGGATCTGTGTAGCGCAGCACGAGCACGCCGATGCTGACGAGAATGAATGCCGACAGTGTCCCGATGTTCGTCAGGTCGTAGGTTTCACCCGCGTCGCCGATGAGTGACCACGCGGCAACAAAGATCCCCGTCAGCAGCGTTGTCGTGAATGGAATCTTCGTCCGCGGATGGACTTTCGCTGCCCACTGAGGCAGCAGCCCATCGCGCGCCATCGCGAAGAAGATCCGCGGCTGCCCGTATTGGAACACCAGCAGGACCGCCGACATGGACACGGCCGCACCGAGCGCGACGATCCATCCAACCGCGTTGAATCCGGCAAGCTGCAGCGCGCGCGCGAGAGGATCGGCAACTGCCAGCTCGGTGTACGGCACCATGCCGGTCAGCACGAATCCGACGACGACGTAGATAAAGGTGCAGATCGCCAGACCGCCAAGAATCCCGATCGGCAGGTTGCGTTGCGGATTGGTCGTCTCTTCAGCCGCCGTCGAAATCGCATCGAACCCGATATAGGCGAAAAAGACGATCGCCGCCCCCTGGTGAATTCCGGTGAAGCCGTTTGGCGCAAACGGATGATAGTTCTGAGTGTGGAGGTGCGTGGCGCCGACAACGATGAATAAACCGAGCGCAAGAAGTTTGATCACGACCATGATGTTGTTGGCCCTCACGCTCTCCTTCGCGCCTTGAAGCAGCAACACCGTGATGATCATGACGATCGCGAACGCGGGTACGTGAACGACGATCGGAATACCGCCGACGTGCGGCGCCGTCTGCAGAAGTCCGTGAATCGCTGGATCGGCGCTGAGCAGCGCCGTTCGATATCCGGTCGTCAGCCACGGCGGCAGATCGATGCTGAATCCTTTAAGGAGCGTGTTGAAGTAGTCGCCCCAGGAGATCGCGACGGCCACGTTTCCCACCGCGTATTCCAGGATGAGATCCCATCCAATGATCCAGGCGACGAGTTCGCCGAGCGTTGCGTAGGAGTAGGCGTAAGCGCTGCCGGCCTGCGGAATCATTGAGGCGAGTTCCGCGTAGCAGAGCGCGGCAAGTGCGCAGGCGGCGCCGAGCAGGATGAATGAAAGCACCAGGGCCGGCCCGGCGCCATAACGGATCACAGCGCCATTCGGTCCGACTTGTCCTGCGGCCGCGGTGCCAATCGCGCCGAAAATCCCGGCGCCGATGACTGCGCCGATGGCCAGCATGACCAGATCACCCGCGCCGAGCACTCGCTTCAACGCGTGGGTATCGTCAGGCAGCAACTGGGAAATGGGTTTCCGTCGGAACAATTGACTCATGATTTCCGGGATCCGCCCCTCGACAAGCTCGGGACGCGCTGAGCCCGCCGAAGGGCGGGATCCGGGATCCGGGATCCGATCGGTGCTGATCCGTATTCATCCATGTGCGTCTGTGCCCTCATGCTGGGCCCGTCTCCGGATCCCGGACAACGGATCCCGGACAACGGCTTAGTTGCAGGGAAAAGATTGGAAGCGTATCCGTGAGCGCACGGAGAATCAAGCGTGGCGGCGGGCCACGGGACTGCGAGCGAAGCGATACACGGTGTCACTCGACGCGAGGACGAATCCTCCGTCTGGATGAAACGCGAGCCCGATCAAAGAACCGCCGGACATGACCTGCTCCGCCTCAGAGGGACGGTCCAGTCTCAGACGATAGAGCCCGCTCGCTCCCGCCATCGCATCGACGACGTAGAGATCGCCGTGTGCGTCGAAGGCAAGTCCTTGCGGTCTGCCAAAGCCGTCGTAGAACACGCGGACCTCGCCCTCGGGCGAAATCCGATAGACCGAGTCGCGAGCGGCCAGCGTCGGCGCCGTCACGTAGAGCCAGCCATCAGGTCCGAATGCCAGATGAAAAGCCGCAACGCTCGCCGGGATGCTGGCGAACATCGTCGCGCGGCCGTTCTGCACTCGCAGAATCGATCCGGAGCGATCGCCGACAAACAGCGTTCCATCGGCTGAGAATGCGATCCCGCACGCCACGCCAAGATCGCTCGCCACCATCGTCGCCTTTCCGGCGCCATCGACGCTGTGAACGCTTCCATCGAATCGGCTGGACACGTGCAGCACGCCATCGGGACTGAAGGCGAGCGACGTTGGATTGGCAAGGTCGGCGACAAACGGCTCACGCGAACCATCGGGACGCACAACGAAAACTGCCACGGGCCCTTGCTGCCCTCGAGATCCGCTGAAGGTTACGTAAACGTTTCCTTCGCGATCGATCGCTGGACTGTCGACCTGATGAAGGCCGGTCGCGAGCGGCACGCCGACTTCAACGTAGGCCGTCTCGCCGGCAAACTCATCGATGCGAATGGCCGTGTGCCCCCCTTCCAGTCCGGAAGGCACGATCGCGGTCAACTCCGTCGATGAGGCAGCAGTCAATCGCGCGGGCAGTCCCCCGATTGTCACGCGCGGCAGTGCCGGTTCAATGGGGAGATCGCTGCCTTCGATCGTGAGACGGCCGCCTTCCACGGCCCAGAGTGGATGGACCGCGGAAATGCGGGACGAGCTGACAGAGGTCATGGAGTGGCGTTCAGCGGACGATGTCGGAAGCGGGACGAGCGAACGAACAGGGAACTCAGCTTTCGTCGAGTTCCATGTTCCAGTAGAAGTAATCGCGCCAGCTGTCCGGGGCATTCTTGAGGCCGACGGTGATTCGGATCGCCGGCGCTCGTTCAGGACGTTTTGGCACGCGTATCAGGTGCATGCCGGCCTCGGCCGGCGTACGCCCGCCTTTCCTGCGATTGCAGCTGATACAGCATGTCACGATGTTTTCCCAGTCTTTTCGGCCGCCCTGGGCGACCGGCACCACATGATCGAAGGTAAGCTCCGATGTGGGGAACACCTCGCCGCAGTACTGGCACGAATGGTCATCCCGAGCGTAGATATTCGCTCGCGAAAATGGTACGTAATCAATGTTGCGCTTGATCTTGATGTAGCGCAGCAGGCGAATGACCGATGGCAGTTTAAAGCTGAAGGAAACCGACCGCACTTCGCGGTCGTACACAGAGATGACTTCGACCTTCCCCTGGCACCAGAGCGTCATCGCCTTCTGCCAGTGGACGACCTTCAGCGGCTCGTACGTGGCGTTGAGGAGGAGCGTCTGCTCCATAAACCTGAGGTCATTTTGCCCGATGGACTCCAATCTGTCAAGACGCTTTGACGCATAACAGGATTGTTTACAATGCTTTAGCCAGTAAGACTGCGCCAAAATGACAAACGCGCCCCGCCGGACGGGACCAAGACCGGCCAAAAAGTGTCAGGGCGCGTCTATTGTGTCGAGCCGATACACCGGGACGGGGGATCCCCATGCGCCGTTTCTTGATCGTTCTCGTAGCGGCCGGTAGCGCCGCATGCGCCAGCACTGGTGCGGTCCCCCAGCCGTTTCCCATTCCAGCCGGATCACCCGCCCCTGCACCCTCCGAGCAGCCATTGGAATCGCCGGCGCCGCCCCCACCGACACGAGCCGATGGGTACGAAATCTCCGGCGCAGCCTTGTCACTTCGAGGCGTCCCGTACCGAAACGGGGGCCGCGATCCATCCGGGTTCGATTGCAGCGGGTTCGTCTGGTATGTGTTCGATCAGCACGGGGTGCGAGTGCCGCGCACGGTGTCCGAACAATTTCAAGCGGGGATCGAAGTGGACCCACGCGATCTGCGCGCCGGCGATCTCGTCTTCTTCGACACGATCCACAACGGCGTCAGACAACTCGCGACTCACGTGGGGATTGTGATTGGCGGAGACGAATTCGTCCACGCGCCAAGTTCGACGGGTGAGGTGCGAGTGGAACGCCTCGCGTCGGGCTACTGGAGTCCGCGGTTCATTGGTGCTCGACGCGTGCAGTGAGTGGGAGTGGCACGGAATCCGGTGTGCGGGATCCGGGATTACGCCGCCCGATGCTGCCCTTTGCGCGTGAGCCGCCGCGCGCCTGATTGAGTGAAGTGACGGATGTGCAGATCATCTTCCGTGTAGATGATCGGCTGCGTTTGCGGCTTGAGGCGCTCCACTTTGATCAGGGGATCGGCCGGAGGCATGTCGACCGGCTCCATGTAGCGTTGTGGGAACGACGGAAAGTTCTTGAACGTCGTCGAAACGACGCCGCCGTAGCGCGTCGTGAGCGCGGCGAAATCATGGCGGAGGAACTCGTACAGCTCCGGGTCGGCGCCCGAGTGCAAGTATCGATCGACCATCTCCGCGACGTCTTCGTAGAAGTGCGGTCCATGCGAACGTGGCGAGTCCGTTCCGTCGGAGCGCGAGACGCGGCGGATGCCAGACTCGTCGGGATCGATGTGATACAACTCATGCACGATCGTGTCGAGTTTCGCAAGCCATCCCGGCGCGTCGCTCGAATACAGATCGGATTTGCGTGAACGCTCGAGCGATTGATCGCAGAATCGCGGCAGCACGAACGAGATGAGGTACTTCACCCGGCGTCCGCCGATGCGCACCTGCGGAGACTTGGTAACGAACCATTCAGAACGCCTCGTCATTTGTCCCGTGGTGCGGTCGCGCCAGAAGTAATACCCGGGCTCGCTCTCTGGCAGCGTCAGGCAGTGGCAGGTTGCGAAAGCTCCTTCAGCATCGGATCGACCGTATCGGCCGAACACGATCACTTCCCTGAGATCGATGAAGGAGAGGCGCGGCGTACGCACGACAATATCGTGCATCAGCAAAGCGATGCGCTCGGTGTAGTTGATCATCGACACACGTCCGCCGAAGACGCGGGTATCTACGGCGACGCCCTTGCCGCTTCAGGGGGAGCTATTGATACTGAAACGTTGCGCCGACTATAAAAGGTTTCTCAGACGTCGTCAAGGTGAACAAAACGGGTTTAATGGCCGAGGTGCATGGATTTACAGGGTTTTTTACGATCCGCCAGGCGGTTTCCCCCCTGGCGCTTTCGGAGTGGCTGTCGGCTGGCCTGGCAGCACGTCAGGAGCGGAGGTCAGCGGCAGTTCTGGAAGCGGCTGCAGATCCGGCATCGAGTCGGGCGGCGGAACGACAGGACCGGCAACAACCGGCGGCGGCGTCACGGCGCCCATGCGACGCATCACCATCGTCTGACGGCGAAGCAGTCGCGCGCTGGGATGCGCGGGACTGAGCACGCGCGGGTTGGCGATTGCAGCGGCAAGCAGCGCCGACTCTGACGCCGACAGATCGCTCGCCGATTTGTGGAAGTACGTGCGCGCGGCAGCTTCCGCGCCGTAGATGCCGTCTCCCCATTCGATCAGATTCAGATACAACTCGAGGATCCGCTGCTTCGAGAGTTCCGCTTCAAGTCGGCGCGCGATGAGGAACTCCCGCACTTTGCGGATTGGATTCTTCGAGGGTGAGAGGTAAAGGTTTTTTGCCAGTTGTTGGGTAATGGTGCTGCCGCCGCGCGCAAACTCCATTCGCTCGATGTTGACCTCCATCGATTCCTTCAACTCGTCGAAGTCGATCCCTTCATGACTCCAGAAGCGGCCGTCCTCGGTCACGAGCACCGCGCGTTTCAGGTTCGAAGACACCCGCGCGTACTCCACCCACTTCTGGATCCGCTTTGGCTGTTCGCCGCGCGCCCGCGCCTCGCGCGCGCGGAGCTCGATGAAGGCTGTGCTCGGGGGATTCGAGGAACGCAGGGAACGCACATCCGGCAATGTGATGTAGATGAACGCTGCCGCGCCGATGCCAACCGCGCCGATCGCGAGGAGCGCGCGGGCGATTTTTCGCATGGGCAACCCGGGGCTATACCGTCGCGACAAAGCGCGCGAGCTCCGCGCGAATCTGTTCTCGCGCCTCTGGCGTCGGCGGCGCGAGAGGCGGACGCGGATCGCCACCTTTATATCCCGCGAGATCGAGCGCCGCTTTCAATCCAGGCACGCCGAATCCCGACGTGACGAGTCGAGCGAGCGGAGCCATTTCTTTCTGAAGCTGGCGCGCTTCAGCATGCTGCGCCTTCTGCACGGCTGTCAGCAGCCGCAGGCAGATCTCCGGCGCAACCGCCGCTACCGCGAGAATCCCACCGACCGCGCCGAGGCAGAGATCCGGATAGAAAACGGTGCCGGTGCCGGCGAGCATCGCAAAGGAGGACGGCACGACGTCAGCAAACTGCGCGAAGAGCGCGGCATCACTGCCCGACTCCTTCATCCCGACAATGTTCTGGTGTTCCGCAAGACGAGCAACGCTCTCTGGCGAGAATGCCACGCCCGTCGATGCCGGAAAGCTGTAGAGCAGCACTGGAATCGGTGAGGCATCGGCAACGGCCGTGTAGTGTCGAATGAGAAGCGCCGGAGTACACAGTGGTTTGAAGAATGACGGCGTGCGCACCAGGGCCGCATCCGCACCGAGCGACGCCGCGCGTTGCGTTGCCGCAATCGTCGCGCGGGTCGATTCGCGACCGGTGCCTGCAATCAACACGCGATCGCGAGGGACTCTGTCTCGAACCGCGGCGACCACCTGATCGGACTCATCATCATCGAGCAACCCAGACTCGCCATTGGTTCCGAGCGCGACGATGCCGCCCAGACCCGCGTTCATCCATTTGTCGACGTTGAAGGCGATGGCAGTTGTATCGACCTCACCGTTATCGTCGAACGGCGTCGGCATTGGCGGAAACACAGAGGCGAAACGCATTCGAAGTGGAGCGTAGCACAAAAGAAAAACCGGAAGCGGACAGTGCCCGCTTCCGGTTTGGTCCCCTCCGGACCGTTAGTGGAGACGCGGCCGGCCGAAGCCGGACTCGCGTCTTATTAAACCCGGGGCTCTGCCCCGGACCCCGGCTCGGTCGCTCGCGGGGCCCCGAAGACCCCGCTCCGCTCCCTCGCAGGCACGCCGTGCGCGCCTAGTGAATCCGAGGTCCCCAGACAGACTTACTTCGTCTCCAGTCTTCATCGAGAATCGTCCACAGCGTCTGGTCGAGATACTCGCCATTCCGCAGGAACGACTTCCGCAGGACTCCTTCCTGCAGCGCTCCGACCTTTCGGAGCGCGCCGTTGCCGCGACCGTTCGCGACCGCAGCACGCGCCTCGAGGCGGTGCGTCCCGATAGTATCGAACGCGAAGTCGACAACCATCTTCGCGCCGTCGATGAAGGCCCCGCTGCCCCAGAACGCCGAACCAATCGCGAAGCCCCATTCGGCGGTGCCAAATCCCGGCTCGAGCTGCCGGACCTGGAAGATGCCGATCGCGGTGTCCATGCCGTGCGGCACCACACCGAAACAGACGTAGTTGCCGGCTGCGCGCTCACGATGGGTCCACGCGATGAAGCGCTCGAACCCTTCTACCGTCGTCGGCGGCGGCGAGATGAAGCGCGCGACTTCTTCCGTCGCGAGCATCGCCAGGAGCGACGGTGCGTCCGAGAGCCGCAGCTCCCGCAGCGTCACCATCGAGCCCGTCAGAACCGGCAGCGCCTGTCGCCAGTTCGTTTCCGTCGTCGCACGTGCCGCGTTGATTACTGCATTGACGTCCATAGCACCCTCGGCGTCTCGGAATGGCATCTTTTCCATTAGAGTACCCCTCCGATCCCGCCTAGAACGGTAGTAGTCGTTGGTCCAAAAAGGTTGTCGTACACCGACTCGTCGTAATTGACGGGCGGCGCAAGTGGATCGTCAAACAGCGGATCGTCGGAGCCCGAGGTTCCCCACGTCACGTTGTCCTCGTCAGCCGCCGTGCCCCACGCACCAGACAACATGTCGCCGCTCGTGCCCCAGACCACATTCAGGCTGGCGGCCGTCCCCCAGACGATGTTGTCTTCCTCAGCGGCGGTGCCCCAAACGCCGGTGCAGTCAGCGCCGCCGCAGGCGGTGCCCCACACAATGTTGTCTTCGTCGTCGGCAATCGTGCCCCAGACGATGTTGTCTTCGTCGAGTGCGGCGAACGTGCCCCAGACGATGTTGTCTTCCTCGGCTGACGCAGTGCCCCACACGATGTTGTCTTCCTCGGCGACACTGTCCCACGCCTGGTTGTTGCAAGAGTTCTTACAGAGCGTGCCCCAGACGATATTCGCGCCCGTCACCGTCGTGGCGGCGCCCCACGTCACGCCAAGCTTCCACGCGGACGCATTCGGTTTGATGACGCCGTTCGTAATGCGGTGGTTGCCCCAGTTCAGCGACTGGCTCCATTCGGCTGGATGCGGATACGGCTGCCCCGGCTGCGCCGTCTTGAAGTAGCGCGCGAGATCGACCGCACCCTTTGTATTCAGGAAGCCCGCTCCTTGCGTGAGGTAGTCGTATCCCGGGTACACCTGCGCGGTGTATTCGAGGATCCCTTTCACAAGGTTTGGCGTCAGCGACGGATTCGCCTGGAGCATCAGTGCGACGCTGCCGGCCACAACCGGTGACGCCATGCTGGTGCCGCTCAAGCTGAAGTAAGGAAGTGCGCCGCCCAACAGTCCGCCGAGCAGAGCCGTCGGCTTCGTCAAGTACAACAAGCCGCCCGGATCGCTCAGCGAAACGGTGCCAACGCCGGGCGCGACGATGTCCGGTTTGGCTTCGTAGTCGTAAGCCGACGGACCACGCGAGCTGAACGGAGCGATCACGTCGTCGGTGCGCACGACCGTACCTTCGTGGCTAGACGCGCCAACAGTGATGACCCAAGGCGCGTTGCCCGGGGCGCCGATCGCGCCGTACTGCGTCTGACCCAGGCTGTTCTTGCCCAGGTTGCCCGCCGCCGTCACAACGACGATTCCCGATTCGACCGCACGCTTCGCCGCGAGGGTCAATGGGTCCGTCTTGTACGATTCGGTAACCGCAGCACCGACCGACAGATTGATGACGCGGATGTTGTACGCCGACTTGTTCGCAACGGACCAGTCGAGCGCCGCAATCACGTTGCTGATGACACCGCGGCCGTTTTGGTCGAGGACCTTCAGGCTGGCGAGGTGTGCATCGGGCGCGATTCCAGCCCGAACGCCGAGCGAATCGTAGCCGTTACCGGCAATGATCCCCGCGACGTGCGTGCCGTGCCCGTTGTCGTCATACGGCGATGTCTGGCCGTTGACGAAGTCGACGAACACAGCATTCCGCTGTCCGTTCTTTGTCCTGACGAGCGACGACGAACCCTGGTATGTCAGGTCGTCGTGCCACGAGGTGATGCCAGAGTCGATGACCGCAATGCCGATGCCGGCTCCGCGATAACCGTACGTCTGTTGCACGGCGCGGGCACCGACTGTGACCGCCACGCGGTTCATTTCTCCCGCGGTTGGACGGTCGTAGACGATGCGATCCACGCCTGGGTAGTCGGCAAGTTTCTTTAGTTGACCTTTCGGCAACTGAACGACCTTGCCATTGATTGAATTCAAGCTCCGACCGAGCCTGCCGCCGAGCCTCGCAGCCTCGACGTCCGCACTCCAACCGGGTTTGAGGAGGACGATGACCTGTACCAACCCCCTGCCGTTTCCCTTGGAGGCGAGCTCCTTTAGTGCTTTGTCGAGCTTGGGGTGTTTCCCGCCGGGGTCGGCATAGAGAGTTGCCGCTCCCATAAGGGTACCGACCAGCATCGCTGCCAGTCCCCCTCGCAGTACCGAACACCATCGAGCCACTGACACACCTTTCGAAAAAGTCCTAGCCACAAATCGAGTGCGCTAACGGCAGAGCAAGGGTAGGGCCAGCCCAAGCATGACTTTCCAGTTGTACCTATAAGTTATTGTGTGAATTTGCTTTATTCGTATTTATTGCGGCGTGATTCAACGCTGAAGCATCGTTCCAGCCTTGAAACGATGCTCCGTTCTGAGACATCAAAACGCGCTAAGTGTGTCTGACCGAAAAAACGAATGAAAATAGCTGCTATTCCGGGTGTGCTGGACCAAGACAGGTGTGTTCTAAAATGGAATGTGTAAATGACTGTTTCTTAATGGGTTACGCCTTCGCGCTCGCTCACTTGGGTCGAACCCTCTGAAACCAGCTGTAAACAAAGGACTGACATTACGATTCCGGCGGCTGGAGCAAGCAGCCAGGGTGCTTCCGAAAGAACGCCCGCCTCTGCCGCTTCGTGCAGCATAACCCCCCAGCTCGGAGTAGGTTCTGCGAAACCAAACCCGACGTATGAGAGAGTCGCTTCTGCCAGAATGAACATGGGAAGCAGGAGTGTAGCCTGCACCGCCAGGAACCCTTGGGCCGCAGGAAGCAGATGACGTAGCAGAATTCGCAACCACCCCGCTCCCATCGCCTGTGCAGCTTCTGCGTACTCCTTCTTTCTCTCGAGCGCGATCACGGCGCGGACGCCACGCGCCGGAAATGGCCAGCCAGCGACGCCCAGAACGACGGTCATCGTCCAGAACACTTGCGACGACGAAAGGACGAGGGGCATGGTCGCCCGCAGAACGATAACGACATAAATGATCGGCAGGACGACGACGAAGTCAGCCAAGCGCATCAGGGCGGCGTCCCACTTCCCGCCAACAAATCCGGCGAGGGCCCCGAGCAGCGCGCCCAGGGTCAGGGCCAACGCCGCAGCGACCACCGACACACCCAGGGACATCTGCGCGCCACGCAACATCCGCGCGAAAACATCACGGCCGAGTGCGTCAGCACCAAGGAGGAGCCACGGACTGCTGCCCTCGGGGGTCGTCACAAGTCGTCCTGAAGTGAGCCACTCGAGTGTGACGCGCGCCGACCGATCTTCAACAAACCGGTGCTCGAGTCGATCGACGAGCCGGATGGGATAGATGAACGGCCGATGCAGGTGACCGGCGTTATCCAGGACCCGCGGGAGCATCGGCGGCGCAAACGCGAGATCGGGGAACTGCCTTGCCGGATCGTGTGGCGCGATGAAATGAGCGGCAGCGGTCACGATCACCACGATCGAGAGGCCCACGAGTCCGGCGCGCGCGGTCCATGAAATCACACCACGTCCTCCACCCGCGGATCGATCGCTGCCAGAGCGACATCAGATAAGAGGATGCCGAAGGCAAGCCCGCACGACCCTGCCGCCGCGCAGCCGGCGACGAGGTACAGATCGCGCGACTGGAGAGCCTGGTACATCAAATCGCCCAGGCCTCTCCACGCCATCACGATCTCGACGACAAAGGATCCGCCGAGCGCCGTGCCGATCATGATTCCGTAGATCGCAAGAACGGTCTTCAGTCCGAGACGGAACGCGTGGCGCCAGATGACGCGCTGGCGCGGGACGCCGCGCGCGAGCGCGGCCACGATACACGGCTCGGTCAGTGAGTCCCGGATTGCGCGCGACTGCAAACGCTCGAGTGCTGCAGCCATGGGTAGCGCGAGGGCGAGTGCCGGCAGGAACAGATACCGTCCGACAATGAATATGGATTGGAGAGTGCCGGTGCCATCAGAAATCGTTGGCAATCCGCCGGCCGGAAACCAGCCCGTGCGCGCCGCGAGGAGAAGCAGCACAAGCGAGGTGACAAGCGATGGCATCGACAGCACGACGATCGATGTCAGTCGCACAGTAGAAGTCAACAGTCCGGACGGCCGGCTTCCGGTAAAGACGCCAAGCGGGATGCCGACGAGCGTTGCCAGCGCAAGAGCCGAGAAGCCAAGTAACGCGGTTCTGCCGGCGCGTTCCCGAATCAGCTCAGCGACCGGGCGCCGAAACCTGAGTGACTCTCCGAAATCGAATCGCAAGGTTCGTCCGAGCCAGTCCAGGTATTGCTCGAGGAGCGGCTTGTCCAGACCAAGGCGGTGCCTTTCGGCGGCGAGAATCACCCGATCCACCGCGAACACATCGTCAGAAGGCGCAAGCCGTGCAAGCAGTAGCGACGCGGAGGAGACCGCAAAGATCAGGAGGAGAGCGAAACCAACGCGGCGGAACAAATAGCGCCGGAATCCACTGCGCACCTTTCCTTTTCCCTTTTCCCTTTTTCCTTGTCCCTTACAAACGTCAGCGTCGAGTCGCGAGCGAGTCCGCGCTCCAAAGCAACTGTGGAATCTGAGGTGCCGGCTGCGGGTTGACAACGCGAGCGCTGACAGCGAGTGTAACTTTGGGTGTCACGAAGTAGATGGCGGGCATCTCTTCCACGAAGATTCGTTGAACTTCGGTAAACAGCCGGCGTCGCTCTTCGACGTTGAATGTTTCGGCCTGCTGCCGCATCAAGTCGTCGATGCGACGCTCCCATTCCGTTGCCGGTGCCTTTTGATTTCGATTCCAGAAGTGGTAGTCGCCGGAGCTGAGCCAGAACCCCGGGCTCAATGCGGGATCGATGGCGCTCGACTGGATGCCGTAATAGATCGCGTCGAAGTCCCCCTTCGCGAAGCGCGCGAAGAGAGCGCCCTGGTCGAGCGGCACGATGTCGACGGCGATTCCGGCCTGACGCAGCTGCTCCTGCAACACCGCCACTACTCGTGCGCGAATGCTTTCTGCCTGCGTGAGAATCGAGAAGCGCGCCGTCTTACCGCTCGCATCCTCGAGGACTCCGTCGCCATTGCGGTCAGCGAGGCCGGCAGCAGCAAGCAGTTCGCGGGCACGGATGGGATCGTGCTCACACGCAGGACGCACATCGGCAAACCACGTCCGATTCGCCGGCGTCACCGGTCCGTAAATCGGAACGGCCGCACCGAGATAGACGGTATTCACGATCGCCTGTCGATCGACGATGCACGATACCGCTTGGCGAAAGGCCTTCTGTTGAAACAAGCGGCTCGCCGGCTCCTTCGCATGCACGGCGGTGAGATTGAACCAGAGAAGATTTGGATCGAGTCCCAGTCCTCCATCAATCAAGCGCACCCGTCCCTGATCGGCGGCCCGCTTGAACGCGGCGTAATCGTCCGAGCGGATGTCCGCATTGGTCATCAAATCGATTTCGCCGGCTTGCAGTTTCAACGCCTCGCTCGCCTGACTCGCAAATACAACTGTCAATTTGTCGAGATACGGGAGCGCAACACCGGCGGCGTCCTTCCGCCAGTAGTGAGGGTTTCGGGCCACAACCAGCCGCTCGCCCGATGCGTGCTCAACGAGGACGAATGGACCGAGACCCGCAATCTCGGTAACGGGTGTGGTCGCGGACCAGGCGTCATTGAATTTTCCTTCTGTGAGCGCGCGCTCGAGCCGATGTCGAGGCAGGATTGGCACTCCCTCGACCAGGCGCAATCCGGGAGCAAACAGCGAAGGCAGGCGGACGATGACGGTCGCCGGATCGGGCGCTTCGATGTGCAGCGGCTTCCCGTTGACGAGCGTGTCATTCGCGAGCGGAGATTTGATTCGTGGATCGTAGAGGGCGCGAAACGAGAACAGAACGTCGGCGGACGTGAAGGGCGTCCCGTCGGAGAAGAGCACGCCTTGCCGCAATTTGAGCGTATAAGCCAGGTGATCCGGCGACTCGGTCCAGCTCTCCGCCAGCCAGGGTTCAAGGGTATCGGTCGTGCGATCGACCCGCACCAGGGTCGCATGCGTCAGCAGTGCAAGCACTTCTCCAGGAGCGCTGTAGTCGACGTAGCGATTGTGAGTAGCTGGCTCGGCCCGGAGCGACGCTAAGAGTTCGCCGCCTCGGACTGGAGCGGTGGCAGCCGCCGTGCCCGACGACGGTGCCGTTGCCGGTCCGATCTTCGGTGCTCGTCGCGCAAAGTATGTCGCCAGACCGATGGCGACGACGATCGCGATGACTGCTAACGATTTCGGAAGCTTTCCGGCCACAGATGACCTAACCGGCCAATGGATTGGCCACCCTTAAAAACTGTGAATTTACGGGCATTTAGCGCGGGTATGCCATACCCGATTGGCGTAGCGGTACTACCGGCCAATTGATTGGCTCACCATCTCTTCGGCTTTAGCGGGAGTCCGCTTCAATCGTCGGTCACGAACGGCAGCCGAGCAACCACACTGCATCACAGAGTTCGTCTGTGATCTCTTGAATCCCACGAAATTGCCGGACCTGCGTATCCACGAAGCTCTGGCATGGAGCGTGCCTCTGCAGCGGCCACTACCCTGCGACATCCTGAGAAGCTGACCAATGATCGAACTACCGCGTCTGTTCGCCCGCCGGATCTCTGGTCCCGCGCTGATTCTCTCACTGGCTCTCTCTCCCGCGGTCGTCGAGGCCGGTCCGCATCGCGCGCGTCTCTCACAAGATCTCGAAGCGCGACTTGCCGCCGGGAGTACGGGCGCCACGAGCGTGATCATCTCGGGAACCGAAACCGCCATTCGATCGGTGGCGCAGCGGTACGGCGCCACGGTCACGAAGTCGCTTCGAGGCGGCGCCGTGCTCGAGGTCACAGCCGGCCAATTGGACGCGCTGACCAGCGATCCGGACGTCACCCACCTCTCGGGTGACGCGCGCGTGCAGCGCATGACCGCGACAACCACCGAGGCCACGGGCGCACCGCAAGTCTGGACCGGGATCGCTGGCCTTCGCGGTTTTAGTGGCCAGGGTGTCGGCGTCGCCGTCATCGACTCGGGCGTCGCCGGCGAGCACTCCGCGCTCCGTCGTCATCTTCTCGACGCTCTCGACTTCACCGGAAAGAAAGGAACGGCGGCCGATCGATTCGGACATGGGACGCACGTCGCCGGGATTATCGCGGGCACCGATGATGCGGGCGAGTACTCCGGACTGGCCCCCGGCGCTCACATCGTCAGCCTGAAAGTGCTTGGGCCCGACGGATCGGGCGATACCAGCGACGTCATCAACGCGATTGACTGGGCAATCGAGCACAAGGCGTCGCACGCCCTGCGGGTCATCAATCTTTCGCTGGGGCGTCCCGTTTTCGAATCCTACCGCGAAGACCCACTGTGCCACGCCGTCCAGCGGGCAGTTGATGCGGGGCTGGTCGTCGTCGCCGCAGCGGGCAACATGGGCAAAACCGTCGACGGGCGGCCAATGGTCGGCGCGGTAATGGCACCCGGGAGCTGTCCGTCGTCGCTGACCGTCGGCGCGCTCAACACCGGCACGACCGTGCAGCGTTCCGACGACGTCGTGGCGACGTACAGCTCGCGAGGACCGACGGCGATTGATGGCCTGTTGAAGCCGGACGTCGTCGCGCCGGGAAACAAGATCGTCGCGGCGGCTGCGCCGGGATCGTTCCTGGTCCAGAGCTATCCCGACCGAATCGTCGCCGGCCAGGGCGCGAACGCCTATATCCAGTTCAGCGGCACCAGCATGGCGGCAGCGGAAGTGTCTGGAGTGACCGCACTGCTGCTGGAGGCGAATCCGTCGCTTACCCCTGCCGACGTCAAACTGCTGCTCCAGGTGACGAGTTCACCAGTTTCCGGGGCGGGGCTCATCGAGGCGGGGGCGGGGAGTATCAATGC
>DASTVZ010000207.1:0-58115 GCA_035758845.1 Vicinamibacterales bacterium | reverse complement strand
CGAGGGACTCTGGCTGGTCGCCGTCGGGCTCGCCCTCGGCATCATCGCATCGCTGGCACTCGGCGGCGCAATGGCGCGGCTGCTCTACGAAGTCCGGCCGACCGATGCCGCGACGCTGGCCAGCATTGCGGCGCTGGCGCTGATCGTTTCGGTTGCCGCATCACTGGTTCCCGCTCTCCGCGCGCTACACGTCGACCCGATGACCGCGCTCAGAGCCGAGTAGCCGTCGCTCCTTCCCCGCCTCGATTTCTCCGGCGTCACGACGCGGATTTTCCAGCATCGAAAATGCCGCTCGTGTTGGCGCCCGATGCTGGGCAGGACTAGAATGTCGGATCTCACCGACGGTTTTCGATATCGAAAGTAGAACCGACCTGCGTGTGCACCGAACAGATCGACCGGTGCTGCGACGCAGCACGGCGCTGCAAAGAAAGACGCGAGCGAGCGCAGCGGCGGAAGTCAGCTCGCATGAAGCCTGGTTCTATGGAGACAGATCGTAACGTCAACGGTATCGATGCCCTGCGGTCGTCGTACGATGCCCTCATCGTCGGCGCGCGCTGCGCGGGCGCGGCCACGGCGATGCTCCTCGCTCGAGCCGGGCTTGACGTGCTGCTCGTCGAACAGGGCGCGCGCGGCGCTGACACCTTGTCGACGCTGGCGCTGATGCGAGCTGGCGTCCTGCAGCTCTCGCGTTGGGGTCTCCTTGATGCGATCAAGACCGCCGGCACTCCACCGATTGGAATCACAACGTTTCACTACGGCAGCGACGCGACCGAGATTCAGATCAAGCCGCGCGATGGCGTCGACGCACTCTACGCGCCTCGCCGTACGCTGCTCGATCCGGTGCTCGCGGACGCAGCGGCATCAGCGGGGGCACACGTCGCGTATCGCGTTCGGCTGAAAGACGTGTTGCGTGATGCAAACGGGCGTGTCACGGGTGTGTTGGTTGAGAGCGGCGGCCGAGCGCGGCCGATCAGCGCGACCATCGTGATTGGCGCCGATGGAGTCGCCTCAACAGTTGCCAAGGCCGTCGACGCACAGCCGTACCGGGTCGGCGCGCACATGAGTGGTGTCATCTATACGCGCGCGAGTGGCTTTCGCGTCGAGGGTTACCACTGGCACTACACTCCGGGCGCCAGCATTGGAGTGATCCCAACCAACGATGGGGAGACGCTGGTTTTCGCTGCAGCCACACGCCAACGCTTCCTGCGAGAGCTACGGTTCGATCTCGACGCTGGCTTCCATACGATCGTGCGTGAAACGGCACCATCCGTTCACAACGGGCTCGCTGCGGCAACGCTGTCGCCGTTTCGCGGATTTGCCGGGCATCCTGGTTTTCTTCGGCCCGCGTGGGGACCGGGATGGGCGCTGGTCGGTGATGCCGGTTACTTCAAGGATCCGATCACCGCGCACGGGATCACGGATGCATTAAGAGACGCTGAGTCGCTCGTGCGCGCAGTACTGCGCGGCACAGATGCCGCACTGGGCGAATACGAGGCGGTGCGCAATCAACTGTCGGAGGGGCTCTTTGCAATAACCGACGAGATTGCGTCGTATGCATGGGATTTTTCGCGCCTGCAGGCACTACACAAGTCTCTCAGCGAGGAAATGACGCGCGAGGTCCGGCATGTCGCCAGCGCCTTCACTGTCAGCCGCACGGCTGAGATCTCCCTTCGCGCTGAGCAACGATTAAATCCCCGTACGCTGCGTCTACCAGTCGAACAGCCGCCAACCCTGCAGCAGTAACTCAACGATGTCGAATGGCTGGTAGCGGAATCTACGCCGCGAAGGAATTTTCGAATGCGGCACAGATCTGCCGGCACGACGGGCGTCACGCGGTCACGCGGTCTTCCCCGTTTGCGCGCGCGTGTATTTGCCGGACGTTTTCCACGATTCGCTGTGCGACGTCGCGCTCAGTCTGAAGCGCTCTCATCGTGCCTCGTGCCTCTTGCACGAGATACTCGATGCGCGCGAGCTCGGCGAAGACGTGATCGACCATCGCCTTCTGCTCGCTGACGCTGTCGAGCGTCATTTGCACGTCGCCGAGGATGTTCGCGATCGTGTCGGCTTTGCGCTGCACATCGTCGACGACGTGTCGACGGTTCTCGATGGCCGCGATTCTGTCCTGAGTCGCCGAGAGACTGTCGCGCAGCCGTTCCATTTCGCTCGTCGCCCGGGCGATCTCGGCGCGGCGCTCGGAGATGGCTTCCAGGTCCGCCTGACTTTTCTGTCCGAGCGCGTGAACTCCCTCGATTCCGCGTCGGACGGCTTCGACCACCTGCTCACGCTCCACGATCCCTTGAATCTTGCGATCCATAGCGTCTGCGAGACGACGCAGTTCGTCCATCCGGCCGTCCACCTGGCCCAACGTTTGTTCGGCCTCCGTCAGCTGCGACCGTCGGTGATCGAGTTTCTTCCACAACGTCTCGAGGCGACTGAATTGATCGTCGGCGGCCTCGATCTGTGCGAACGTATCTCGCTGCTGTTTCTGGATTTGCGCGAGCTCGGCGACGAGCTGCTCTCGGAGCGTACCGGCCCGGTCCAGCTCCTGATGGAGACCCTGGACCGTTTCGAGACGTTGCGCCGCTTCGAGCGACAGCACGCGCGACGCCTCGGACAGCTCCGCGAGCCTCCGGTCTTGCGCGGCCAGCGTTTCGTCGTCACGCTGAAGCGCCTGCAGTGCGGCGCGGGTGTGTTCCAGATCTTGTTGCAGCCGCGCCAGGCGATCGATCGCCGGCTCCAGTTCCGTGCGGGCCGCGTTGACCGCGGTGATCTTCTGCTGCGCATCCCTGACCTGCGCGGCAATACCGTCACACACCACGTTGAGACTTTCCAGCTCCGCCCGAGCCGCGAGCTGGTCGCTCAGGCGACGGTCGACATCGCTGCTCAGCGCGTTCAGCGCATTCAGGCGCCCTTCCAGGTCCTCGACGATCCGTGTTCTTGGCTCGAGTGCCGCGAGCCTCGCCTCGAGATCGTCGACGGCTTCGGCGACGCTCATCGTCTTTGCAGCGCTGGCTTCTGTCCCAGCGATCTGTGTGGTCAACGCGTCGACCTTCGTCTCGAACTGCGACGCCTGCGTCATGAAGCTGCCGGCCTTGTCGAGGAACACCTCGACTTCGCGCTTGTCGGTGCGAAGCTTGTCGAGGAGCGTCGCGGTCTGCTCGTACGTTGAGTGCACCGTCTGGATCTCGCTCTTCAGTGTGTCCAGGTCCTTGCGATGCTCCGCGAGGCTCTCGTACTGCCATTGAGTCCGCTTGGCGGCTGCCTCCAGGGCATCCAGGCGTTCCTCGAGCGCGCCCAGCGATGATTGCTTTCGCTGCAGCGACTCGGCCGACGCGGTCAGTTCTTGTACTGTGGTTGCAATATTCTGGATGCGCTGAAGGAGCTGTCCTAACTCCTGTTCTCGCGCCGACACCGCCTCGACGCGCGTCTCGGCCGCCGCGATGCCTGACTGAACGAGCCGCAGGCGTTCCTGGACCGTCTCGATCTCCTGCTTGTTGCCCGCGAACTGATCGAGCTGACGACGAACCGTTTCAATCAGGCGTTGCGCGTCGCGCTCTTGTTGATCAACTTCGCGGCGGAGGTTCTCGCGGCCGCGTGAGGCCTCCTCGAGCGTTGTGTTGGTCGCCGCCTGCATGCGTTGAAGAGCGGTTAGCGTTTCCTCGACGCGTCCGGCACGCTTCGATCCCTCGTCCAGCTTCTTCAGCTGCACTTCCATGTCCCAGACCATCTCGTGGACGCGGCGTGATTCAACGAGCGCACGCTCGACCACCGACTGCTGGTCCTCGAGCGCCTTGACTTTGGCTGTGACGTGCTCAGACAGTGCGTTCAACGTGCGAAGTTGCGTGTCGGTATCCTTGCCGAGCGCGCTAATCTGTGAGAGAGGCTCGAGTTTGCGCTCCAACTCGGTCACGATCTCAGTCGCTTTTACCGCATGGGCGCGCGCCTTGAGTGCCGACTCGCGCCCTGTCTCGGCAACCTGAGTGAGCGTCACGAGGCCGGCGCGAAGCGCATCGAGATCGTTCTTCAATGTCGCCTGCTGATCGAACAGCGGTTGGAACTCTTTCCTCAGGCCAGGAAGCCGTCCCTCGAGTTCGACGAAGGCAGCGCTCTCCTGCTTCAGCCGTTCCAGGGTGTCGCCTGCGTTTCTGGCCAGCGAGACCATCTCCTCGATCGCCGACCGATGTTCATCGATCTGTCTCTCGCGCGCGAGTGCCTGCTCGACCCGTTCTTCCAGGGCGACGACTCGCGTCTCGAACGTCTGGGTCTGCCGGCGAATGTTCTCGAAATCGTTCACCCGCCCGGCGAGCGTGTCGAGCCGCTGAACCAGATCGGACGCCCGGCGTTCCCCCTCCTCCATTGAGGCGTTGACCTCGGGAATCTTCGCGAGGTGCCCCTGGGCAAGCGTGACCAGTGCTTCCAGCGTCTGCCGCACATCGTGTGCGCGCGCGATTTGTGTGTCGAGGTCCTCGCCAACGGCGACCGCTTCGCCGCCGTTCATCAACTTTCGGAAGAGAGCCATGCGCGAATCCTCTGACAGATGTGTCAGCCGTCTTTCAACTCTGCGAGCGCGACGGCCAACATCACCCGAGACGGTGTGCTCCTGGTGGAGGAAGTCCGTTGAAGCGCGTAACGATTCGCGGCCGGTGCAAGGGGTGTTCCCTTCATACTCTTGCACTCATGCGCCATGCTGGCGCGGAGGAGTTCTTTCCTGACGCTTCGCGTCGATGCTACTTAAGAGGTTGGCAGAGCTTTGCCGCTCTTGCGCATGGGTGACAATGGAGGAGAGCAGGAAGAACTTAGGTCGGTTCACACGGCCGGCGTCGTTGGGCAACGCCGGCCGCAGGGTTATTGCTTGTCGTAGACGACCTTGGTCTTCTCGTTCGGCCCTGTCGCGGTGCCACTCTCGGTGAGCGTCTTGCCGTCGGCGGACACGGAGTACGAGAGCTTGAAGAACTCTTTGCCGTTGTTCTTGATGCTCATGTCGAGTGCGCGCGGACCGGCGTTGGCGAACGACGCCGTCCATCCGGGTCCAAGCGTCGGTCCGCTGCATGGATGATCCTTGCCGTCGAACTTGCCGTTGCACGTCAGGTCCATATCGACGATTTTGAACACCACGCCATCGGCTCCAGACGCCGCGATCTCGAGGACGCTGGGCGCGGCAGACTTCACGTTCTTCGTCCTCCACTTGCCGGCGAGCCCGGAACTACCCGACACGCGCTCCGCGACGACGGTGTCATCCAGCATCTCGCCATTCGGTTTTTTCCCTTTCGAGTTGACGGTCATCGCCTTGCCGTCGGGAGACAGCGTCAGCGTGTCGGTGGTCAGCGTCTTGCCGTTCAACTTCCACGTCGTCTCCCACTTGTTCGCGCTCAACGTTTTCCAGGTAGCGGTGGTGCCGAACGTTGCCGGGACCTCCTTGCCATCGAGCTTGAACTTGTACGACGCGCCTGCCATGGTCGCCTGCATCTCGCCGGATGGCAGCTGTTCATACGTGACCGTGGTCTCTCCGAAGTCGCTCTTCGCCGGATTCATCTTCCACTTGCCCATATAAGGAGGGTCGGCCGCCACGAGTGCGACCACGGCCGCCGCCGCAATCGCGAAAACGGCGGAAGGCAGGCGGTTCCGATGCATAAGCTGCGCTCCTTTCGTCAAGATACCGGGATCAATACCAACTGCGGGATTCAGATCACTGTCCCGACGCGCTGCGCACCCACTCGGCAATCTGTTCGCGCGTCCAGTGATGATCGTCGTTCAGGTGCACCATCAGTGCGGCAACGGGCAGATATTTGTGGCAGCCGGCGGGACAGTGCCGCGCCGAGTTCTCGAGAAAGTCGAATAGCCGCCAGACGCGAGGATGAAATCCCCGAACGTCGCGCGGCAACAGGAAGATGCCTTCATACGCGGCGCCGAGCGCATCGGACCCGCCGTCCTCGCCGAAATACTCGCCGAACGATTGCACCGGCCGGCGGTTCACACCGCGCATGATCGCCTGCGCCAGGTCCGCCGCTTCGTCGTCGCGCGCTGCTGCTGCGTTCATGTGCACCCCCTCGGTGTATGCGAGATGCTAAACCCATGCGCCGCGCACAGCAAGCGATAAGAACCTGGCGTTGTAGTCGTTATACTCTTGGTTTTTGTCCTTTACTGTGCTGAGGTCAAAGAATGCACCGTCCAAGCGCGGAGGAGTTTCTGCTGACGCTACTCGAAACACTCGATGATCTTCCGCCAGATCTGGCGCAACGCTTTGCCGAGCTGTTGAAAAGGGAGCACGTCGACCGCGCCGCCGCGATCCGTCAGCTGTTCGAGGATGTCGCCAGTGACTGAGAGGCTCCAGCGTCTGGTGATGCACGCCTTCCGCGGCGTTCCCACCGAGATGACCGTCGATTTCGGCAACGGCGAAAGCACGGTCATCTACGGCGAGAACGGCACCGGCAAGAGTACGATTGCCGACGCACTGGAGTGGTACTTCAAGGGCGAGATCGAGCTCTTGTCGCACGAAGGCCGCCAGCACGCTGTGCGTTATGTCGGCGGTGACGATGACGGCACCACATCCGTGGAGGTCGTCACCAGCGGCGCACTCGGCGGCAAGGCCGTGTTCCCCGACGAGCGGACGCCTGACAGGTTCGAAGCGCTTCGGCGCGAGACGTTCCTGCTGCGGGGACGTACGCTGGCGGACTTCATCAACAAGACCAAGACTGAAAAGTGGAAGGCTCTGGTTGAAATCCTCGGCCTGGATGCGATCGAAAGCTTGCGCGAAGATCTGCAACGCGCCAGAAACGATTTGCGGAAAGCATCGAAGGCCGCGGATGAAGAGGTCCGGGTCTATCGCCGCGCCTTGGCATCAGGCGGCGATACGGTCAGTGAAGACACGGTTCTCGCCAATCTCCGCCAAATCTGTGAACTGCTCGGTGTCGATCCGCCGCAATCGTTGGAACAGGTTGCCGAGCCGTCATGGATCACGGCGGCCGTGGGTGCCAGTTCCAGCGGTTCTGCCTCGTCTGGTCGCGAGAATCTCCTCGCCGAAATAGAAGCGCTCAAGCCTCCGGACTTCAACAAGAGCGTGTTCGAGTCGTGGAATAAGTTGGTGGTCTCTGATCGTGCGCGGCTTCTACCGCGCGCGTCGTTGGTGCGTGAGGCCAAACGGCTGATCGACGCACAGTCGATCGAAGCGGGACGCTGCCCGCTCTGCGGTCAGAAAGTCGATCAAAAAGTACTGGCACGAAGGATTGAGAGCTCGCTCGTCGAGATGATGGAAGCGTCGCGCGATCTTGAACGCTTCCGCGATCCAATCCTCGAACAAGCGGAGGGGCTGGAAAGCTCTTATCAGCTGCGCGACGTGATTTACGAACGAGGCCACGAATTCGATCTCGAAGTCCCGTCTGTTCCAGCACTTCCCGACACCAGGATCGAAGACCAGGTCGGCGCGCTCGCCCCGGTCGACGTCGACGGCATCACGACCTATCTCTCCGAAGTTCGTCGCTGGGACAAGGCGGTAGGCAAGCTGGCGAAACAGATCTCGACGCCAGAACCCAGCGAACGCGACAACCAGCTGATGATGCTGGCAGCGCTGTGTCAGCAAATCCGCGCGTGGCAACAAGCAGAAAAAAAGAGTGCTCATGCCAAGCGAGCGGTGACCATCGCCGAAGACGTGTTCGACGCGTATCAGCAAAAACAAAAGAATGATTTGGGCGAGTTGCTCGAACAAATCAGCGGCCGGGTCGCGAAGTTCTATTCGGCCCTGCATCCAGGGGAAGATCTCGATTCGGTGAGCATCGAGCCCTGGACCGCCAAGGGAATCGAGTTGGCGATTGACTTCTACGGATCACGACAGCGTCCGCCGCATGGTGTGCTGAGCGAATCACACTTGAACTCGCTGGCGATTGCCGTGTTCCTGGCGATGGCCGCGAGCTTCAACGAAAAGCTTGGATTCCTGATCCTCGACGACGTGATCAACAGCTTCGACGTCGAGCATCGCGGGCGTCTCGCCGAGTTGCTCGCCGATGGCTTTTCCGACTGGCAACTCATCGTCCTCACCCATGATCAGCAGTTCTTCGAACACTTGAGTCGGCGCGCGCCGTCCTGGCGAAAGATCGAGTTCACGTCATGGAGCCATGCCTCCGGACCCCGGACGACGAAGTATGAAACGAGCGGCATGCTCGCGGCTGCCCGCGAGCGCCTGCAACATGACGACGTGCACGGCGCCGCGACCAAGGCGCGCCGCGCGCTCGAGGAATTGCTGCAGGAGGTGTGTGAAGCCCTCTCGGCGCCGCTCCCGTTCCGGCGCGGTCAAGCGAACGACAGACGGGAAATCGGCGAGCTGTTCATCGGTCTTCGCCGCGCGCTCAAGGAGCACGCGAAGTCGCAGCTGCAGTCCATCGAGCCCATCTTCAAACATCTGGAAGCGGACGTGGGCGCGACACTGAATGTCGCCGCCCATGCAAGTCGCGGTCGTTCGGGTGCAAGCGAGGTGAAAGCGGCACTGGAACGCATTGAGACGCTCGACGCGCTCTGGTCATGCCCTGACTGCAGGACGCGCATCTGGCACAAGGGAACGCCCGACGCGGCACGCTGCCGGTGTGGCAAGTCCGCATTCCCGCCGGTGGTAGTGGCGTAATAATTCACAGCTTGACGTCATTGATCGGCAACCGACTCGGCCACTACCTCGTGCGCGAGAAGCTTGGAAGCGGCGGGATGGGCGACGTGTATGTGGCCGAGGACACGAAACTCAATCGTCGGGTCGCGCTCAAGTTTCTCCGTCGCGACGTCGGCGAGGCGCGCGACAGTCGATCGCGCATCCTGCGCGAGGCCCGAGCGGCCGCCGCCCTGAATCATCCCAACATCGTCCATCTCTACGCGGTAGAAGAAGCCGACGATCTCGTCTTCATCACGATGGAGCTCGTGACCGGTCACAGCCTCCGTCAGCTTCTGGCGCCTGGCACCGGGCTGCCACTGGCGCAGACGATCTCGTTCGCCACGCAGATGGCTGAAGCGCTCGCGTGTGCTCACGCCGCAGGAATCGTGCACCGCGACTTGAAGCCAGGCAACGTCATGATTACTGACGACGAGCGCGTCAAGATTCTCGACTTCGGCGTGGCCAAGATCCTCGCGAGGAGCTCAACACCGGATCCGGAGGACTCGACGACGACGGGAGATGACGCCAGCGTCGGTCACGCTGTCGGCACGACTGGTTACATGTCGCCGGAACAGGCCCTTGGAAGAGCGCTCGACGCGCGCACCGACCTGTTCGCCCTCGGAGTGGTCGCTTACGAAATGGCGACCGGCCGATTACCGTTTGAAGGCGACACCGCCGCGGCAGTTTTCGATCATCTCCTGAACCGGCGGCAACCTCCTCTGCTTACGTTCAACCCGACGTTGCCTCGGTCGCTCGAGATCGTCCTCGACAAGGCACTCGAGAAGGATCCGGATCGACGCTATCGATCGGCCGACGAGTTCCTGCGCGATCTCCGAGACGTGCCCGACTCGATCTCGGCGCCAACGAATGCGGTCGAGCAGCGAAACCCGAGAAGCGAGCAGCGAGGACCGAGCAGCGAGCTGAAGGTGTCCTCTTCGATCGCGGTGCTGCCTTTCGTCGACATGAGTCCACGCAAGGATCAGGAATATTTTTGCCACGGGATCACCGAGGAGATCATCACGGCGCTCACGTCGGTTCCGGGACTGCAAGTGATCTCGCGGACGTCTGCGTTCGCTTTTCAGAGCAGGGATCTCGAGGTTACCGAGATCGGTCGAAGGTTACGAGTATCGACAATTCTCGAGGGCAGCGTGCGCAAATCGGGCGATCGTGTGCGCGTCACGACGCAACTGGTGAACGCCGGGGACGGCTATCACATCTGGTCGAAACGTTTCGATCGCCAACTCTCGGACGTCTTCGTGATCCAGGACGAGATCGCGGCAAGCATCCTGGACGAATTCCGACTTCATCGCGACACTCGTGCATCCGGCCGCACGCCGCTCAACGTCCCTGCGCACGACGCATATCTGAGGGGGATGTACTCGCTCAACAAGTGGACCGAAAGCGCGGTGCGGCAGGCTATCGTCGACTTCAACCAGGCGCTTGCGGCGGACGCCGGCTTCGCGCCCGCGTACGCGGTGCTGGCCGAAGCTCACATCTGGTTCTATTCAGGCCTGGGAGTTCTGCCGGCTCACGAGACAGTGCCCCACGCGCGCCGGGCCGTCGACCAAGCGCTCGCACTGGATGCGAGCCTGGCGCAGGCCTACAAGGTTCGCGGCTTGATTGCCATGAACCACGATTGGGATCGACGGGGTGCGGAACAGGCGCTCACGCGCGCCCTCCAGCTCGGTCCCGGCTCGGCGTCGGCGCATCTGTGGAATGCCTGGCGGCTCGCCCTGCTCGAACAGCGTCACGATCTGGCGCTCATCGAGCTGGAGGAGGCGGAGCGTCTCGACCCGCTCGATCTACAGGTGAAGACGCAGATTGGCTACGTCCACCATTTCCGTCACGATCTCGATCGCGCCATCGCGCAATTCGAAAAGGTGGTGGCGGTCGAGCCGTCCTTTGCGTTTGCCCATTACGCGCTCGGTGATGCCTGCATCCAGGGCGGGCAGTTCGACCGTGCGATCGGGGAGTTCAATAAGTCAATCGAGCTTGGCGGTCGGTCGGTCAATCACGTTGGTGTCCTCGGCTACGCGTACGGCCGTTCGGGAAATCGGGAACGCGCGAAGGCGCACCTCAACGAGTTGACCGCGCGCGCCGCCCAGGGTCATGTTTCGCCAATGTGGTTCGCACTCGTCCATCTCGGCCTGTCTGATCTCGATGGCGTCTTTCATTGGTTGAATCGCGCCTTCGACGAGCGGGACGGTTCGTTGATTCTCATGACCGCCGCCGTTGAATTCGATCCTGTGCGCGAGGATCCCCGATTCAAGGCGCTGCTCGGCAGGATGGGAGTCGCCTAGCGCTACCAGACAAAGGACGATCGAGCCGGCGGAGTAGACAAAAATCAGCAATGGGTGTAGAACGTCTACATCCTATGACGCTCTTCAAACGCCGCGTCACCGATGCCGAGATCGACGAGGAGCTGCGCACACACCTGAAGATGGCAATCGAGGACCGCATCGCGCGGGGCCAGAGCCCGGAGGATGCGCGCCGCTCCGCGCTGCTCGAATTCGGCAATCTCCGAGTGAAACACGAAGATGTCAGGAACGTGTGGAGGTGGACGACCGTCGAGCAGCTGATCGCAGATATCCGATCGGGATTTCAGATTTTGACCCGATCGCCCGGCATCAGCGTCACGGCGATCGCGCTGATCGCGCTGGTCATTGGCGGGAACACAACCATATTCTCGATCGTCCACGGGCTGTTGACCAAGCCGGCCCCCACGGTCACGGCACGCGGCCTGGTGTCACTCGGGTGGGCCGTCGATCGACAGCCAGTTCACCCGGTCGACAGCTACGCGAATTACCTCGACGTAGCCGCCCAGTCGCACACAGTACGGCCGCTGCTCGGGTTTCAATTCGAGCGGTTCACCCTGACGTATCGCGACGGCAGCTACGCCGTGCACGGTGCCGCCGTCTCTCCCAACTACTTCGAGACGCTTGGGGTGGCCCTCGTGCGTGGACGCGCGTTCACCGACGACGAGGGCGGCAGCTCCGCGCTGACCGCCGTTGTCAGCCACCGCATCTGGACCGAGCGCTTTCAACAGCGTGAGGATGTGATCGGCCAGTCGATCGCGCTGAACGGGCACCCCGCCACCGTCGTCGGCGTCGCGCCGCCTGGCTTTGAGGGAGTCTGGCTTGCCGAACGGTCAGACGTATGGGTCCCGATCGTCGCGTATGCGCGTGCTCGTGGAGCGGGCTACGGACCTCAGGATCGATCATGGGGTGCGATAGCAATGCTTGGCCGTCTTGCGCCCGGCGCCTCGATGAGCGATGCACGATCGGAGCTCGCCACAATCGCGGCACGGCTGGAGTCGACCTATCCGGCATCGAACAAGGCAAAAAACATAGTCCCGTATCGGTACTCCGTCACTGCAGCCGGCGACAGCATCCTCGCACAGCGCGGCATGCAGTTTCTGGCTATCTTCCAGATCGTCACCGCGCTCACCTTGCTGATTGTCTGTGCCAACGTCGCAAATCTGATGCTCGCCCGCGCGGTCGTGCGACAGCGAGAGATGGCGGTTCGTCAGTCGTTCGGCGCCTCGCGCCTGCGAGTGGTGCGCCTTGTGCTCGCCGAGGGTATTGCGATTTCGACCGGTGCATGGGCGGTGGCGTGTCTCTTCGCCTGGGGCCTCGGCAAAGTCGTCGCGGCGCTGCTGCCGCCGGCGAACGGCGCACCAATGACTCTCGACTTCACGCCGGACGGGAAGGTGATCGCATACGCGATGGCCCTGGCGGCGGTCGGCACGATCGCGTTCACGATTGGTCCTGCGATCCGGACCTGGCGCCAGGATCTGCTGCCATTTCTCAAAGCTGGCGAACAAGGCGTCATTCAGGGACGCTCGCGCCTCGCCAGCGGACTTGTCGTCGTCCAGCTCGCCTTCGCGGTGCTGCTGCTCGCGAGCGCCGGCCTTGCGTATCGATCGCTGTCGCTCGTCAACGCACTCGATCTCGGCTTCAACCCGAGAGGGATTCTGCTCGTGACGGTGAAATCAGAGGGCGTTCCCGAGGGCGTGCGCGCAACGTTGATCGACAGGATGCGCGATCGCCTCATGAGCGTGACCGGCGTGACCGGTGTCACCGACGCACGTGTTCCGCCGAAAGAGTTCTGGAGCACGGAGCCGGTCCGCATCCCCGGTGCGCAGCCGCCGATCACGGCGGAGCGCAACACCATCGGCCCTGAGTACCTGCACGTCCTCGGGCTGACGCCGAGGTTTGGACGCGAACTGAGAACCGAGGATCGCACACGCACCACGACTGCTGCTGTAATCAACGAGAACCTCGCACAGGCCCTTTGGCCAGGTGAGATGGCAGTTGGGCGGACAGTGTTCGTCGGTGATCAGCGCCAGCCAGTGGAGGTTGTCGGGGTGGCGCCCAACGCGTTCTTCAGTGGGTTTCGCCGTGAGGAACGTCCGTATTTCATCTTTCTGCCGCGGTCATCCGACGGGCGCGCGGGTGGAGAAACAACCTTTTACATTCGATACAGCGGTCCGCTCGACGCTGTGGGGCGCGCCATCGGCGGCGCATTGGCGGAAGTCGACTCGCGCGCGCCGATCGTCTACATGCGCACCATGGAAACGCAGCTTGCCGAAATCACGTCGATCGCGCGCGTGATGACCACGATGCTGTCGCTCTTCGCGGCAGCTTCGCTGCTGATTGGGATACTCGGTCAGTACGCCGTGCTCGCGTTCATCATGAAACGGCGCACGCGAGATTTCGGCGTCCGTATGGCGCTTGGGGCATCCGCGAGGCAGATCCTGGGATCAGTCATTCGGGAAGGACTGCGATTGACGGCGCTGGGTCTGGTGATTGGATCGGCACTCAGTCTCGTCTCCGGCCGTGCGCTGGGCAGCCTGCTGTTCGGGGTGACGTCGACGGATCCGCTGACCTACGGAGGCGTTGTCGCCGTGCTCGCGTGCGCGTCGCTCATCGCGTGTTGGATCCCTGGCTGGCGTGCCTCTCGCGTCGACCCGATGGAGGCGTTGCGCGACGAGTAGCACCCTTGGCACCCCAGGCACCCTTGGCACCCCAGCCACCTGTCGCCGTCAGTTCGTCGAATAAGCCGGATTCTTCTTCCCTTGGAGCCACTGATCCATCCAGCCGACGATGTGCTGGAGGCGCTCGATGCGATGCTTCGGCTCGCCTGACCGCGAGAGCTCGTGACTCTCGCGCGGAAAGCGCACCATGACCGTCGGAATCTTCCGGTACTTCAGTGCGCGGAACATCATCTCGCCGCCCTCACCCGGTGGCGTCCGGTAATCCTGATCGCCGAGCACGAACATCGTCGGTGTGGTCACGTTTGCGACGTGCGTAATCGGCGAGCGCGCCGCGAAGTCCTGCGGATCCTCCCAAGGCGCCTTGTGAAACCAGGTTGGCTTCGACAGCCAGAAGTCTGCGGTGAACCAGAAGCCGTACCAGTCAGCAATGTCACGCTGCGCGACGGCGGCTTTGAATCGCTGCGTCTGGGTGATCGTCCAGTTCGTCAGCAGTCCGCCGCCGCTGCCGCCGGTGACTCCCATACGATCGGAATCGATGTATCCTCGCTTCAGCAGCTCGTCGACCCCGGCCATCAAATCTTTATAGTCGTCACCCGGGTAGTGAAACTGGATGATGTTGCCGAACTCCTGCCCGTACGACGTGCTGCCGCGCGGATTCGTGAACAGCACGACATAGCCCTTCGCGGCCATCCATTGGAACTCCTGCGTGTAGACATTGCCGTACGCCGCATGCGGTCCGCCGTGGATCTCCAGGATCAAGGGATATTTCTTGCTGGCGTCGAAGTCCGGCGGTTTGAGAATCCAGCCTTGAATGTTCTTGCCGTCGAAGCTCTTGTACCAAATCTCCTCGGGCTCGCTCTGCTGGATGTCTTTGAACAACTCCTCGTTCAGGTGCGTGATTCGGCGAGGCGTCGCGTCGATCATGAAGAGATCGCCGATGTTGGTCTGAGTCGAGATCGTCGCGGCGATCTTCGAGGCATCCGGCGTCGCCGTGAAGGCTCCGACGGCATGCTTCCCGTCGGTCAACGCATCGACCTGACCGGTGGCGATCGTGAGACGCTTCAGATTCGCGCTGCCGTGCTCTGCTGCGACGACGATGAGCGACGCGCCATCTTTGGCCCACACGACACTGTTACCACCGCCCCCTCGCGGCGGCCCCTGATCCCCGCCGATCCCACCAGCGATATCGAAGTCGTACTTCTCGGTCAGATTTTTTGGCGCACTGCCGGGCGCCGAATCGACAACGAACAAATCCGGCTGGTTATAGGAACGGACTGGATTGCCGTGAGGTGATCCCACAAATGCGATCCGATGTCCATCGGGCGACAACCGAGGTCCACTGATGGTCCCTTCGATGCTCGCGACCTTGGTGATTGTTCCACCGGCAGCCGAAACGCTATACACATCGGAGTCGTTCGCTTCGTAGTACGCCTCGGGCACCCGCGTGGATACGAAGTAGATCTTCGACCCATCCGGCGCCCACTCGATCTCGCGCTCGTCGTACTCGCCCTCGGTGACCTGCTTCGTCTGCGGTTTGTCGCCGCCCGTCGTCGCGGCGACGGTAAAGATGTGCGTGTGCCGCCCGGCGTCGATGTAAGACGGGTTGCCGTTCGATCGATACACCGCGCGCGTGATCACCTGGACGTCGCTCTTTGGCTCTTTCGGCTTGGCCGACGTCGCCGAAGGGGAGGTCGGGTCCTGCTCATCACCTCCGACGGGTGCCGTGAATGCCAACGTCTTCCCGTCCGGTGACCACTCGATCGCGCTGACGCCTTTGGTGTCCTGGGTAAGCGGATAGGCCTCGCCGCCGTTCATGTCGAGCACGAAGACCTGTCCCGGCTGCGGCTTGCCATCTTTTTCAATCGAACGCACGAATGCGATTCGTCGACCGTCAGGCGACCAGCGCGGCATCGTGTCACGCACGTTTGACGTCAGCGCCCGCGGCGCTTCCGCGCCACTGGTCGGGACTGTGAACAGCGACGTCTCGTATCGGTTTTCTTTCTCGTTCACCGTGACGCGCACGAAGGCGATCGCCGAGCCGTCGGGAGCGATCTGCGGGTCGGCGATCCAGGTGAACTTCAGCAGATCTTTTTCGGTGATGAACCGCTTCTCTGCCGCGTCAGGGACGGTGACGAGCAGCAGGAATACGAAGGCGATCAGCGGACGCGTGCGCATGGGCACTCCTTCCAAACCTTGCGATTCTAGCGCTTCGGCAGTCGCAGCGCGTTACCGTTATCGCGCGGCGACATCGCCAGGAGGACGTGCAATCGACCGCGTGTCAGCCAGGCGCCCGGGTTATGTGGCCATGGCGGCCGCCTCGCTCACTTGCCGCGCCACCGTCGCCGTCATCTCCGTCATCACCCGCTGACGCTCAGCAAACAGATCCCACACAGGCGCCGAATCGCTCCGCTGGCCGTTGTAGCTGACGTGCTCAATCAGCCGAAACCGGTCTGACGGACCCGGATGGGTATCGTCCTCCGTTGCCGGACGACAGATCGCGTCCAGACGATCGCTGCTGCCCCGCCGACGACGGCACAATCGATCAAAGCGCGATAAGTCCTCCTTAGTGATCGTTCCGAATCCGTCGCGAGAACATTCGGATCCGCTCGCTCGATCGATGCCAGCGTCCAGCTGGGGACGCGTCGACCGGCGGGAGTATACGTCAGCAGTCGCCCCTTCGGGTTCGAACGTCCGGCCGGGCTATAATCCCGTCACTCTCGACTCGCTGAGCATTTCTTCCGCGCGGGGTGACCATATGCGTCTCCGCTTCCTGCGCTTCGCGGCGCTTGCCCTGATTTCGCTCGTGCTCCTGCCGGTGCAGGCTGCAGGGCCCTTGATCACGATCGCTAATCCCGCTCCAGCTGCTGACGCGAGATTCGGTACCGGCGTCGCGGGAATCGGCGATGTAACGGCGGACGGGATCCCTGACTTGGTGATCGGGGCGCCCGGCGCGGACAAGGCGTTCGTGCTTTCGGGCTCGGATCGATCGCTCATTCGAACGATCGTCGATCCAGAAGGGAAAAGCGGATTGGAATTCGGCTATTCGGTCGCAGGAGCGGGCGACATCACGGGCGACGGTATCGAGGACATCGCCATCGGCGCTCCAGGTCCTCTGGGACAGCTGCCTTTACCCTGCTTGCCGTCTCCCAGCACAGTGTGTCCGCCGGCTGAATGGGGACGCGTTTTTTTGTTCAATGGCGCGAACGGCGCGCTCGTCAGGAAACTCGCTCCCCCCTCGGACTCCTTCCTCTTTGGCTTCACGCTGGCAAGTCTCGGCGACGTCAACGGCGACGCTATTCCCGACCTCGCGATCGGAAGTCCGGTACTGCTGCACGCGTGGGGTCAGACCGCGACCTTCTCCGGAGCGAATGGCGCCTTGCTCTGGACCACCCAGGAGCCGGGCCCGAGCCAGGCGGTTGCGTCATTCGGTCTGTTCATCGCGACGATCGGCGATGTGAACGGCGACGGTCGCAAAGATCTTGTGGTGGCCGCGCCGTTTTTCGATATCGACCCCGACCCGTCGGTGTCCGTGCTGGCCGGCAAGGTGTTCGTTCTGTCGGGATCAACCGGCACCGTCCTCCGCGACCACGTCAGCGCGACGCCAGTTGACAATGGTTACTACGGCGGCAAGGTCGGCGCGATCGGCGATCAGAACGGAGACGGCATTGTGGATTATCTGATTGGCGATCGCGCGGCCGGCGTGATCGATCTGCGCAACGGCGCGACCGGTGCGGTGCTGCAGGCAATTCCGAGCCCCGCCGACGAAAGCGGCAGCGGCGCATTCACCTTCGCGCGCGCCGGCGATCGCGACAGCGACGGCAAAGAAGATTTTTGGGTCGGCGCGGGCCTGGCCGGAAGTGCGTCTCTCTTGAACAGCGCCGGCACCGTTCTGAAGCAGGTTCTCGATCCCGGCGTACCCGCACCCGGATCGGAGGGGTTCGGATCACAGCTCGCCGCGACGGGCGATCTGAACGGCGACGGCAAGCCGGAATTGCTGATCGCCAAACCGGCGGAAGCCGTCTCGGGCACGTCCGACGTGGGCGTCGTTTACGTCATGACGTCGAACACTCCGCCCATCGCCGATGCGGGATCCGATCAACTCGTCTCCGCCGGGCAGAACTGCCTGGCGGTTGTGACTCTCGATGGATCGAGTTCGACCGATCCTGACGGCGATCTGCTGACGTATAAATGGAGCGGATCCTTCGGCACCGTTACCGGCGTAAGCCCAGAGGTTTCGTTGGGCCTTGGCTCCCATACCATCACCCTGACGGTGACCGACAGCAACGGCGGGTCGGACTCGGACACCGTCACGATCCTCGTCGTCGATACCACGCCGCCTGCGATCGCTTCGGCGTTCGCGAGTCCGAATACGCTGGAGCCGCCGAATCACAAGTTGGTGCCGGTGACGTTGTCAGTATCGGCGACCGACAACTGCGGCGCCGCCACGTGTCACCTCGTGAGCGTCGTCAGCAACGAACCGATCAATGGAACCGGCGATGGAGATGCAGAGCCCGATTGGCTGATCGCATCCAGCCTGAGTCTTCAACTGAGAGCTGAACGCGCGGGCTCGGGCAACGGGCGCACATATTCGATCGTGGTCGAGTGCGTCGACGAGAAGGGGAACTCATCGTCTGCCGCGATCCCGGTGACCGTGCCGGCAGGAAAGTGATCTCAATGAACTCGCTCAACTTCCGCCTGAAGGCGGAAGCCACGGGTGAAGTTACTGATGCTCCGGGTGCGTACACCCTTCGAACGCGCCCAGCATCATGCGGCCATCATCACCAAGCTCTTGCCTCAGTCCGATCTCGCTCGTGTAGTAGCCGGTAATCGTCATCGACTTGATCGCGCGGAAGAACGCGACACCGGGCGCGTCGTCCGCCGCCGGCTTGCCCTCTGCAGCGAGCGGCGTCAGCACAGTCGTCAGCTCGGCCGCACTGGCGCCGGCGATGTCCTTGCCGGTGCGCGCGCGACAGCGATCGTCCAACCAGGTTAGCCCGCGAATGAATTCGGCGCGCTGTTTGGCGTCGGTGGTTGATAGGACATGGTCAACGAAGCGATTGACGAGCGCGGCTTTCGCGCCCGGCGTGTCGGTCGCCGGGATGATCAGCTCGGTGAGCGCGATGACGGCTTCGTTCTGATGCGGCGTCAGCACGGACGGAGTCCAGGCCGGTGCGCTCGCCGCTGCCTGCGCTGCGTGCGTATGCGCTTCGGCGCGCGCCCGTGCGCAGATTGACTCCACCCACAATGGCATCGAGACGATGCCCACCGAACCGGCGACGAGTTGGGTCAACGCGCGGCGGCGGTTCAGATCCGTTTCAGAGGTTCCCACGTTTGATCTCCTGGGCTAGGTAATCCGTCGCGCGCCATGCGAGCGACAGAATCGTCAGCGTCGGGTTCTTTTCAGTGGCGGTCGGAAATGCAGATCCGTCAACGACGAACACGTTCTTGACTTCGTGCATCTGATTGAACGCGGTGAGCGCGGACCGCTTTGGATCCGTGCCCATGCGACAGGTGCCATGCTCGTGGATCGCCGATCCCATCGCATCGAGATTGCCGCGTTTGTAGTTGACAAGAACACCACCGGCGGCTTTCACGATCTCCTCGATCGTGTCCGCCATGTGCTCGGTCATCTTTCGCTCGTTCTCGCCGATGTGGTAGTCGATGTGCAACAGCGGCACGCCGTATTTGTCGACCTGCTTCGGGTCAACGGTGATGCGATTGTGCGCGTACGGCAGCGCCTCGCCAAACGGATGAATCTCGAACCACGCCGGATGGCGCCGCTTGATCTGTCTCTTGAGCGAAGCGCCAAAGCCTGGAATCTGATCCGATCCGTCCTGCGGACCATTCCAGTTCGACCAGGTGTTCCAGAATTGCGCGCCGAATCCGCGCAGATAATCGCGGCCGCGGCCAGGACGATGGTTGAAGCGCGGCATATAGATATGCTCGCCGCCGATTCCTCGATCGTTGCGCGTCGGCGTCCCTTCGAGCGCGGGCAGATATCCCCGCGCGTTCAACCGGATCTGTTCGCAGAGATAACGGCCGATCACGTCGGATCCGTTGCCGAGACCGTTCGCGTGTCGGGAAGATTTCGAGTTCAGCAAAATACGCGTCGAATCGACGCAGCTCGCGCCGAGGACGACCACCTTGCCGCGCACCTGCTGCTCAGAGCCAGTCCGTCGATCGAAATACTGGACGCCGGTTGCGAGTCCGTTGTCATCGGTCAGGATCCGGGCCGCTACCGCATTCGACCGCAGTTCCAGCTTGCCCGTCTGCAGCGCGAACGGGAGCAAGTGATCGGCTGAGCAGAAGAACGATGCCGTATCGCAACCGTTGCCGCAGTTGCCGCAATAATGACATGCGGGGAACCCGCGCGTCGGCCGCGTCATATTCGCTCGTCGTCCCGCGACGACGGGAATACTCAGCTTCCCCATTGCTGTCTGCAGCAGCCGTTCTCCGCAACGCGGTGCCGGCGGCGGCTGCAGATACTTGCTGCCCGGGAGCACGTCGGAATCGTCGGTGCCGCCGTTGACGCCGATCAGCTGCTCGACCTGGTCGTAGTACGGCGCGATGTCTTTGTAGGAGATCGGCCAGGAGATCTCCCAGCCGTCACGGTCGGCAGCCTTGAAATCGATGTCCGATAGTCGCAAGCTGACTCGGCCCCATACGTTCGTCTTGCCGCCGTGGCCCCAGACGCGCGTCAGCTCGAACGGTCGATCGTTTGGCGCAAGATACGGCTGCTCTTTCCGGTCGAGGAAAAACGTTTCCGGCTTCTCGCCGCGAGCGAGCCGCGCCTGTGTCTCCCATGGCGGCACGTGCGTCCAGTACTTCGCTCGATCGAATTTTTCACCCGCATCCAGGAGCACGACGTCGATGCCCTGGCGCGTCAGGTTCCACGCCGCCATCCCACCCGACGCGCCGCTGCCGATGACGATGACTGGATAGACCTTCGGAGGGGTAATGACTTGCATGGTGCCCGCTACTATCTCATGCTCGCCGCGCCAGCGCGAAACATTGCTGCGATCATTTCACCGCAACCTGCCTGGTGAATGTTCCGGAAGCGTCGGGCGCGGATTCGATGAGTACTAGCGCGCCGCCTGCGTAGGTGAACCGTCGGTCGGGAATTCCGTCGCCATCCTCGTCCATCGCGGCGGTTTTCAGGGCACCGCTGTCATACGTTTCCCAACGGTCGATCTTGCCGTTGACGTCCGTGTCCTCTTCCGCGCGGGCGAGGCCGTCGCCTTCATAGAATTCCCGCCGATCGATCTTGTGCTCGTCGCCGGTGGATGAAATCTCCACGCGCGCGACCTTTCCGTCTGCGCTGGAATAGGCCCACGCATCTTCGTGGCCGTCCTGTTTGCGCGAAAAGCCGACCTTCGTCAGGCTGCCCTTGTCGTCGTAGTGCTCCCACCGATCGATCTTGCCGTCCTCGTCGAGATCGATCCGCGATCGGAGCGGCTTCGTACCCTCCATCTCCGTCCACGTGTCGATCTTGCCGTTCTTATTGCGATCGTAGGTGATCTCGACCAGCCGGCCGGTCGTCTTGTCGTAGGTGGGAATCGTCGTCTTTTTGAGGCGCTCGTTCTCCGGATCCGAGCATGCCGCCGCCGACATGACAGATGCGAACACGAGGCATGCGAGGACGCGTAGGGTGGTCGCCAACAGTCGAACTATACCGCGCCTGTTCAGCGCGGGTTCGAGGTGGTGACACTCGCAGTGCAGACGCGCACGTCGCAGCTGTACGATTCTCGCCAGACGAGACGTTCGGCTGGAATTCTCAGGACCTACGTCCCGGACCACACTGGCAAACACCGCACGCGGCTGCGATAATGATGCGGCTCTTGGCTCGCGCCAGAGGGTATTCCCGACAAATGATTCGATGGAGCACCTCGATGCGCAACACGATCGGCTTCGTGATCGCTCCCGCCTGCTTGCTGACGATGACGCTGGGTGCGCAGCCGAGCGCGCAACAGACTCCTGGTCGTCCAGAGCTCGCCGGCTTGCTGGATTTTGAAGCGCAGCACTCCGGAGACATCCCGAACGGGTGGGGCGGCGGACCGCCAGGAACCTTCGCGGTCGACGGGCAAATCGTCCACAGCGGCCGATGGGCTGTGCGCATCGATCGAAATGACACGAGCCCTGGCGGCTTCACATCGGTCACGAAGATGCTTCCGATCGATTTCGCGGGCACGACTCTCGAGCTGCGCGGCTTCCTGCGGACGCAGGACGTGTCGCAATTTGCCGGCCTGTGGATGCGCGAGGATGGCGACGGCGGCGCGGTCGCGTTCGACAACATGCAGAGCCGCCAGCTCAACGGCACGACCGAGTGGACGGAGTACTCGATAAAGTTGCCGCTCGAGAAGTCTGCAAAGCGCCTGTTCTTCGGCGTGCTTGCCAGTGGAGTGGGAAAGGTCTGGGCCGACGACCTCCGTTTGCTCGTCGACGGCAAACCGATCGAAAACATGCCGCGGGTCGAGCTGCCCAAGACGGTGCTCGATCTCGATCACGAATTCGATGGTGGATCGGGTCTCGCCCTGAAAAACCTGAGCCCGATTCAGATCTCGAACCTCGTCATGCTCGGCAAGGTGTGGGGCTTGGTGAAGTATCACCACCCCCTCGTGGCTGGCGGTAAGCGGCACTGGGACTATGAACTCTTTCGCGTGCTGCCGAGAGTGCTCGCTGCGACAGATGCTGCCGCCGCGCGATCAGTGGTGCACCAATGGATCACTTCGCTCGGTGCCATTCCTGGATGCACGACGTGCACGAGCCTCAAGGAAAGCGACCTTCATCTGCGGCCGCCGTCATCGTGGTTGACAGATGACCGGCTCGGACCAGCTCTTGGCGGCCTGCTCCGCGAGATTCACCGCAATCGCCCTGCGGACGAGCGACAGTTCTATGTCTCGCTGGTGCCTGGGATCGGGAATCCGTCGTTCGATCACGAACTGGCGTACACGAATCTGAAGCTTCCCGACTCGGGCTATCAACTGCTGGCGCTGTATCGCCTCTGGAACATCGTCGAATACTGGTTTCCGTATCGCGATCTCCTCGAACGACGTTGGGACGATGAGCTGACGGCCTTTGTGCCTCGGGTTGCGCTGGCAAGCACGGCGGACGACTACAAACGCGAGATGCTCGCATTCATTGCAAAGATTCACGACACGCACGCGAATTTGTGGAGCTCGCTCGACGCACGGCCGCCGGTCGGCAAGTGCAGTATTCCGGTCACGCTGCGTTTCATCGAGAATCAGCTGGTCGTCACCGGCAAGCCGAATGCCATGGCGGAATCCGCATCTGCTTTACAGCGCGGCGACGTCGTCACGGCACTGGACGGCGTGCCGGTTACCGAGCTCGTGGAGCGTTGGTCACCGTTTTATGCGGCATCGAATCAGCCGGCGCGTTTACGCGACATTGCCGCTTCGGCCACACGTGGCGCCTGTGGCGCGACAACCGTCCGCGTCTCGCGCGACAAGGCGACGATGGAACTGAAAGCCGAGCGGATTGCGGAACCGACACCAGGACCAGCGTCGAGGCGCACGCACGATCGCACAGGCGACACGTTTCAAAAACTCTCCGCGGATGTCGCCTATCTCAAGCTCTCGTCGGTCCAGGGATCGCAGGCAGCGGCTTACATTCAGGAGGCTGCCGGCACCAAAGGTCTGATCATCGACATTCGAAATTACCCATCGGAGTTTGTCGTGTTTGCGCTCGGATCGCACCTGGTGGAACGAACGACCGAGTTCGTGCGCTTCACGGCCGGCGATCCCGCGAACCCGGGTGCGTTTCACTGGGGCCACCCGCTCCCGCTCGAACCGGCGTCACCTCGGTACACGGGCAAGATCGTCATCCTCGTCGACGAGTCGTCGCTGAGCCAGGCCGAATACACAGCTATGGCCTTCAGATCTGCACCCAATGCGGTCGTCGTAGGCAGTACGACGGCTGGTGCCGACGGAAATGTCTCACCGATTCCGCTACCGGGTGGATTGCGATCGGCGATTAGTGGGATCGGCGTCTTCTATCCCGATAAGAGACCGACGCAACGTGTCGGCATCGTCGCCGACATCGAAGCACGGCCAACGATTCAAGGCATTCGCAGCGGCCGCGACGAAGTGCTCGAAGCGGCGCTGCGTCACATCCTGGGTGTCGCGGTCCCCGAGGCAGAGATCCAGCGACTCGCGAAGCAGTAGAGTCGCGCCTAAAGAGGCATCTCCTCGTGCGGTGGCAGTTCGTGGACCCTGCGCGCCTCCACACCTTCGAACTTCGCGGAGGTTTTGTATAGCTCGAATCGGCCGTCGGCGGCTATCGCCGCCACACGTTTGGTGAGGGCGTCGCGTGCGCGTGCCGTGAGCGGCTCGAATCCACCCGCGACGGCCAGGTTCTGCTCGAGCACTCGCGGCGAGTCGATGCCGCTGACAACGGTGGCAACCGGCAGGCTCATCGCATACGCCAGCGCCTCTTCGGCGGTCACGACTCCGGCGCTGACGAAACGTCCGTCACCGCCGAGACTCTTCATTCCAATCGCAGCGATGCCCTGAGCCTCGAGAACAGGCAGCACCTCATGCTCGAAGCTTCTGAACGTTGCATCGAAGCAGTTGAGCGGCAGTTGGCAGGCATCCCACGCAAATCCCCGCGAAAGCATAGAGAGGTGCAGCGCCGGCGACTTGTGCCCGGTGAAGCCGAGGTAACGGACCTTGCCCTCTTTGCGGGCGCGCTCGAGCGCTTCGACCGTACCGCCTTTCGCGAAGTGACGATCGGGCTCGTCGTCGAACACGACTTCGTGGATCTGCCAGAGATCGAGGTGGTCGGTGCGCAGCCGACGCAACGAGTCCTCGAGCTGCCGCATCGCCACCTTGCCGTCGCGGCCGTGCGTGCAGACTTTGGTCATCAAGAACACGCGATCGCGACGGTCGACAATCGCCTGTCCCATCCGCGTTTCGCTCAGTCCGTCGTTGTAGTCCCACGCGTTGTCGAGAAACGTGATGCCGGCGTCGATCGCGGCATGAATCAAACGCACCGCCGCACGGTCGGTCTTCGGCAAGCCAACATGCCAGCCACCGAGACCAAGGATGGAGACGCGCTCGCCGGTGCGGCCGAATGGCCGCGCCGGGATATCAAGAGATCGCTTCACAGGAGCCGATCTTAACTCGGCTCCGGTTCAGCAACGGTCACGAGCGGAGATGAGCAACGGATTCAACGAGCTTGCGAACCGAGTTGATGGGAGTGGCCACGCCCCAATTACCAAACTGAATTCAATCAAGTGTGGCCTGGTCTAGAGAAATAGCAGGCCCCAGCCAGAATTCCACGCCCGTTCTGCCGATCGACGCGTTCGTTCATCGCGTGTGAACTCTTTCATCTCCAACAACTTCACTGTCAACTCCGCGCATCCTCGCACCAGTGGCGATGCTGTTGCAGCCTGACTGAGCACGACTTCAGGACCATTTCGTCCCTGGGTGAAAGCGAGGAGTTTGAAGATGCATCGCTTTGCGAGATACGCGACGGCGTCATTGGTAATGATCGCGATGCTGGGATACGTGGTCCGCGCCGATGTTCCGCAGGTGCCGACAGGAACGTGGGCGCCGGGCGGCAGTTTCGGAGATATCCCGCGCGACGTCGCCTCGGCGGTGCTTCCTGACGGACGGCTTTTGGTGACGGGTGGTTCTTCCGCCGACGGCCAGCCAGTCGCTCAGATCGGTGTCTACGATCCCAACTCGGGAACGTGGGCGCCCGCAGGACAGTTGAGCGAGCCGCGCGCGGGCCACACCGCAACCGTGCTCGCCGACGGACGCGTGCTAATCGCCGGCGGCAGGACGACGACCGGCCTGACCGTTTCTACTGAAATCTACGATCCAACCGCCGGTCTCTCGACAACCGCCGGGGCTCTGTCCGTGCCACGCGTGACTCACGCTGCGGCGCGATTGGCTGATGGCCGTGTGCTGATCGTCGGTGGTTCGGACGGCGCGGCCGTACTGGCGACCGCGGAGATCTTCGATCCAGCTACCGGATCCATCTCGCCATCGCCCGCGTCGCTTGTCACACCGCGTGCGAAGCACTCGGCGACGACGCTCCTCGACGGGCACGTGCTCGTCGCTGGCGGCAACGATGGAACGCAGGATCTCGCCTCCGCCGAAGTCTTCGACACGGCGACGGGAACTTTCGCGTTGACGGCTTCGCTGAACACACCGCGTAGCGGTCACGTCGCGATCCTGCTTCCACACAACAACGAAGTTCTCATCGCCGGCGGCACGTCGAATGGCAACGCGCTGGCCTCGGTCGAGCGGTTTTCAGACTGGAACGGCGCGTTTCTCCCGGACGCGAACACCATGTCGACGCCACGCTCGGGCGGGGTCAGCGTTCCGACATCGCGCGACGGCGTCGTCCTGGTCGCCGGCGGCGGGTCGGCCGAGGCCGAGTTCTATGGCTTTGCGACGCTGAAGACCGACAAAGACGATTACGCACCCGGCGAAATCGTGACGTTTACCGGTTCAGGTTGGCAGCCTGGAGAAACGGTGAAGCTGACGGTTAGCGAAGACGCCGACACGCACGACGATTTCATGTTCGAGACCGTCGCTGACGAGTTCGGCAACATCGTCAACACGGAGTTCTATCCGCGCGAAGACGACATCTACCACCACATGGGCGCGCGGTTCTACGCCACGGCCCGCGGGATCGCGTCCGAGGCGTTGATCACCTTTACCGACGCCGGAACGCTGACGATCACGTTTGCGGGTGATGGATCAGGATCGGTGGCTGGCAGCGGTGCCAACCCTGCGCCCCCGGGCTTCGTCGGCTGCACCAGCCCCGCCGGTAGCTGCTCCGTCGTTTATAGCTCCAACGGCAACGTGATCCTCACCGCGACTGCCGCGCCTGGCTCGACGTTTGCGGGCTGGTCGTCCAACGTGCAGTACGACCCCAAGAAGGACGAGTACTCGATCAAGATGGACGGTAACAAGACCATCACCGCAACTTTCACGAGGACCAGCCAAAACCAGACGATTACGTTCGGATCTCTCGCAAACAAGACCTTCGGTGACGCTGATTTCAACGTGACGGCGACGGCGACTTCCGGGTTGGCCGTGTCGTTCACCGCCGCGGGGACGTGCTCGGTCACCGGCGCGACGGTCCACATTACTGCGGTGGGCAGCTGCACGATCACAGCGAATCAGGCCGGAAACGGCCAGTACAATCCGGCGCCAGCCGTGCCGCAGTCGTTCACCATCGCGCGAGCGACCCCAGTGGTGACGGTCACCGGAGGCGACTTTACATATGACGGCGCTGCGCACGCGGCCAGCGCGACGGCGAAGTTCAATGGCGTCGACGTGAACGGCACGTTCGCGTTCACCTACAACGGAACGACGCCGGCTCCGGTCAATGTCGGAAGCTACGCGATCGTCGCGAGCTTCACCAGCACGGATACGAATTTCAACAACGCGACCGGCAACGGCACCATCAGCATCACCAAGGCCAACGCCACGGTGGTCGTGAACGGCGCAACAATCACCTATGACGGCCAGGCGCACGGCGCAACGGGGACAGCGACAGGTGTCGCGGGTGAAGACCTCGCTTCGCTGCTCGATCTCGGTGCGACGTTCACCAACGCGCCCGGTGGTACGGTGAACTGGAGTTTCGCCGGCAACAGCAATTACACGGCGCAGAGCGGCTCGGTCGCGATCACGATCGATAAGGCCAACGCCACCGTGCACGTCAACGGCGTGACCGTGACGTATGACGGTAATGCGCACGGCGCGACGGGGACTGCGGCCGGTGTCACTGGTGAAGACCTGGCGACCTTGCTCGACCTTGGCGCGACGTTCACGAACGCCCCGGGGGGGAATGCCAACTGGAGCTTCGCGGGCAATGGCAACTACAACTCGCAGAGCGGCTCGGTCGCGGTCACGATCAACAAAGCCAAAGCGACGGTCAAGGTGACCGGCGGCGAATACACCTACGACGGCGCGGCGCACGGCGCGACAGGCTCGGCGACGGGTGTCGGTGTTCCAGGTGAAGACCTCACCAGCTGCCTCAGCCTCGGCGACGAGTTCACCAACGTCCCCGGCGGCACCGCGCAGTGGACGTTCACTGGCGGCACCAACTACGAGGACGAAAGCGGCTCGGTCGAGATCAAGATTAACAAGGCGACGCCGCTGGTGTCCGTAACCGGCGGCACGTTTACTTACGACGGCGGCTCACACCCGGCGAGCGCCACTGCGGCCGGCTTGAGCGGCAACAACGTCGCCGGCACGTTCAGCTTCACCTACAACGGCTCCAGCTCCGAACCGGTAAATGCGGGCACGTATGCGGTGGTGGCGAGTTTCACCAGCGCCGACGGCAACTACAACAACGCCCGCGGCGAGAGCACGATCACGATCGACAAAGCGGATCCGGTGATCAACGTGGACGGTGGAAGCTACACGTATAACGGACAAGAGTGGGGCGCGCATGGCACGGCAACCAGCGTGACCGGGCAGGACCTGTCTGCTCTGTTGAATCTGGGCGAGAAGTTCACGAACGTCCCGGGCGGCACCGCGAACTGGATATTCCCTGGTGATCTGAATCACAACGCCAAAGGAGGCTCGGTCGCGATCGTCATCAACCCAGCGTCGCAATTGATTTCGGTGACGACGCCACCGCCATCGAGTGCGCTCTACAACACCAACTTCACGGTCGCGGCCGTGGGCGGTGGCTCCGGTAATCCCGTAACGTATGACGCCGCCGGATCGTGCTCGGTTGTCGGCGCGACGTTCACGATGACCAGCGGCTACGGTCAGTGCACGGTCACGTTCAACCAGGCGGCCAGCAACAACTACTCCGCTGCGGATGCAGTGGTTCGGATCGTCAACGCGACGGCGTGGCAGGTCGGTGGATTCTATTCTCCGGTCACGCCGAGCACGGCTGCCAATCCGATCTGGAATATCGTCAAGGGTGGCTCCACGGTGCCGCTGAAGTTCGAGATCTTCGCCGGCGTCAATGGTGCAGAACAGACGTCGCTGTCAGCGATCAAATCGATATGGCTGCAGCCGGTGAACTGCACGGGCGGCGCCGCGCTGACGGTCGATCCGGCCCAGTTGGACAACACCGGCGGCACGACGCTGCGGTACGACGGCAGCCAGTTCATTCAGAACTGGAAGACGCCGGCGACAGTCGGCTGCTTCCTCGTCAGCCTGCAAGCGGCTGACAACACGACAATCAGCGCCTACTTCAGGGTGAAGTAAAGGAGGAAAGCGACAAAAAGAGTCTGAAGACGCTCACTTCCAAGCGAACCTCGAGACTGGCGGCGCCGATCCAGCCGCCGGCCAATTTCCTGCCGGATCCTGTAGTGCCGTGCGAGGTGGTCTCGCACGGCCCTTCCACCTTCGGGCTCATTGCGACGTCCGCGGATCACAGTGTTCCACCACCACGTCAATCGAGGAACAATGTAGAGATGATAGCCACCGGTAAGCTGGCAACGGCTGGCCTCTTGCTTGCCTGCGGGGTGCTCAGTGCGCAGGAGATCGGCTGGTTTGCCTACGGCCGCGACACTGAGGGCACTCGCTACTTCCCCGCAGCTGAAATCACGCGCGAAAACGTCGGACGGCTCGAGCTGGCGTGGACGTATCGCACCGGCGAATCCGAGCCACGCTTTGCGACGAAGAAACCGACTTCGTTCGAAGCAACGCCGCTCGTCGTCGATGACACGATGTACGTCGGCACGCCGCTCGGACGCGTCGTCGCGCTCGATCCGGCGACCGGTCGTGAGCGATGGGTGTTCGATCCGGAACTCAAGCGCGACGTCGCCTACGGCGATTTTGCCAGCCGTGGCGTTTCGTGGTGGCTCGATTCGTCGGCGCCGGCTGACGCCGCGTGCCGGCACCGGATCTTCATCGCGACGGCACAGTCGCAGTTGATCGCCATCGACGCGCGCACCGGGCGTCGGTGCGTCGGATTCGGCCGCGACGGGATCGTCGATCTGACGACGGGGCTGCGCATTTCGCCGTTCGAGCCGCAAGCCTATTCGATGACATCACCGCCAGTCGTCGTCAACGGGCTGGTGATCACCGGATCGTCGATCGCGGATAACAGCCGGCCAACGATTGCGAGCGGCGAAGTGCGCGCCTACGACGCGCGGACCGGATCGCTGAAATGGAGTTGGGATCCGATCCCGCAGGACCCGACCGACCCGGCGTACGGCCAGTGGCGCGGCAAGATGGGGAATAAGACCGGCGGCGCAAACGCGTGGTCGGTCCTGGCCGCCGATCCGCAGCGCGACCTCGTGTTCGTGCCGACCGGCAGCGCCGCGCCGGATTACTACGGTGGGCTCCGGCTCGGCGACAACCGGTACGGCAACTCGATCGTGGCGGTCAGAGCCACGACCGGCCGAGTGGTGTGGGCGTTTCAGATCGTTCATCACGATCTATGGGATTACGACAACGCATCGCCGCCTGCGCTCGTCACCCTGACGCGCAACGGCGTCCGAGTACCAGCCGTTCTGCAGGCGAACAAGAACGGGATGCTCTACGTGCTCAACCGCGAGACCGGCGAACCCGTGTTCCCGATCGAAGAACGGCCGGTGCCGGCGAGCGACATTCCGGGCGAGGAGACGTCGCGTACGCAGCCGTTCACAACGCTGATACCACCGCTCAGTCCGCACCGCTTGTCTGTGACTGAGGCGTGGGGGCTGACCGACGAGGACCGCGCGTCGTGCCGGGCACAAATCGAAAGTCTGCGGAACGACGGCATCTTCACGCCGCCAAGCGTGAAGGGCACACTCGTGATGCCGTCGAACATCGGCGGCGCCCACTGGGGTGGGCTCGCGTTCGATGTCGAGCGACAGATCGCCGTCGTGCCGGTGAATCGCATACCGGCCATGGTGCAGCTCCTCCCGCGAGAAACGGTGAAGGTCGACGAGGCGGTGCGCGAAGACCGAAGGCTTGGCCGCGAGTACGAATACAACATGATGGAAGGCACTCCGTACGTCATGCGCCGGCGGCTCTTGGTGGGTCCTTCAGGTTTGCCCTGCTCACCTCCTCCGTTCGGATCGCTCGTCGCGATCGATCTCAAGACCGGCGCGCGGGCATGGGAAGTGCCGCTCGGCGCCGTCACGCAGCGGATCGGCTCTGAAGGCCCGACCGGCTTCACGCCGATTCCCGGATCGCCGAATCTCGGTGGACCGATCGTGACCGCCGGTGGCGTGGTTTTCATCGGCGCGGCGCTCGATCGTCTGCTACACGCGTACGACATCGACACGGGCCGCGAGTTGTGGCGCGGATCGCTGCCCGGGAGCGCCAAGGCGACGCCGATGAGCTATCGGCTCGCGTCCGGCGATCAGTATGTCGCGATCACCGTCGGAGGAGGAGGCGCGTTCGGCACGGGTGACTACGTCGTCGCATTCCGCCTGGCGCGGTGAGACCAGTTACTTCCTCATAGTCCGCCGGTTTTCGGGCGGCTATCGGCTGAAGTTGAACGAGACGCCGCCGGTGAGGTTCAGCGTGCCGCTGTTGATCTCGCGTTGCGAGATCGTGTGACCGATGGTCCCAAACACGACAACCGTCGGCTTGAGCGCCATGGTCAGGCCGCCTGTCAGATCCGTCTGGCCGCGCGGGAGGGCAAGCGCCGCTATCAGTTCGTCCGCCTTGATCGAATACGACTGGCTCAGACTCCCCATCAGCCACGCGCGATCCGACAGGGCTGCCTCGATCGCGCCGCTGGCGAACAACGCACCGCGCGAGAAGTAACCACCGCTTCCAAACGCTCGCCACCCGTCGCGGCGGAACTCGACATTCGCGGGCAGGGCCCAGTTGACGCGGCTTCCGCCACTTGGGGGCGCGGCGTCAAGCACTTCGAGCATGGGCGTCACCGCGAAGCCGACCGGGTGCGACGCCGGATCGCGTAGCTGCACCTTGGTCGTCATATAGACGTTGCCGAACCCCTTGGCCACGGGGCCGCCCGGAACGCTCGCGTAGTAATACGGAAAGCTCATACCCACCTGGACCCGCCTGTGCAGTGCAACTCCGCTGTCGAGCATCGGCAGATCGAATTCGCGAAATCCGGATGCGCGCCAGTACGCGAACCCGACCGTCACGAACCCGCTCCCCGGACTCATCACAGACGCGTCATCGAGCCACGTGCCGAAGTTCCGGACATCGACACCGTAGCTCGGTCCTTCACTCGATGCTGCCGAGGACGAAGAAGGTGACGAGGTCGACGGCGTGGACGATGGTGCCGTCACCCGTGAGCCCTTGTGACTGTGGCCAAACGCGCTGTTGCCCTGCGCGGCAGCAAGCGCCGGCCACGCCAGCACTGCTACCGCTGCGGCAAGATACGCGATCGGCGACGCGCCGCTTCGCTGCATCGGCGTTCCTTATTTGTCGCTTGTCGTCGAGGGTTTCGTCTTCTTGGTCTTCTTCGTTGTGTTGGACACCGTCGACGTCGAAGAGGTCGAAGTGGCGGCGGTCGTCGTGGTCGACGACTTGATCATCGAGTCCGCTTCGGTTTCGGCGCGGCGCACTTCGGTTTCGACGTTCGTTATCTTCTTGACGTCCTGGATCGCCTGGCCCAGGCTCCTCCCGTCGTCCACCATGCGAGTCTTGAGTTCAGTAAAGCTCAGACCGAGGTTGTTCGACACGTTCACCGCTGCGACGAACTGCCCAAGGTTCCTGAACCCTTCGGCCGCGAGCATCAGGTCGGTGTTCTTTGGCAAGCGACCGGCCAGCTTGTCCGCAAGGTTCGTGTTTTTCTGCAGCTTCTGTTGAACCGGAGTGAGGGTGGTCGTCGTTCCTGTTCCCGTCGATGTCGTTGACGGCGCTGTCGCGGTCGTCGTCGTCGGCTTCCCCTTCGTCGTGGTGGTTCCACTGGTCGTGTGATTGTTACCGGCGCCGGCCGCGTGCGTGCTGCCAGATCCGTGCGCACTGGTGGGCTTCGTCGTCGGCCCATGCGAGCCACTCTGCCCGTGCGTCGTCGCACCGCTTTTTCCGTGCGTCGTTGACGGCGCGTGGCTGCCGGACGGACTCGTTGTCGGTTTCCCGCCACCATGTCCGCGCTGGGCGTACGCCGGGCCGCTGATGATCAGTGCTGTAGACGCCGCAAACGCGAGAATAGAGCGATGCATGTGTCCTCCCACAGGCCGAGTGCAGTGCTGGCCGGGGGCAAAATTCGCAAGGGACGTACCACCCGAACGCGCCGCGAAGATAGGCCGCAAGATGCTGTCGGAACTCGGCTTAACAAATTTGATCGCGTCGGTTAGTGATTTACGAGTCGAACCAATGGAACGAACGGATCTGGTAGGGATTACATGCCAGCGCGGTCCACGACACCGTTGAGATTGCAGTCGGATCGAAACTCAGCCGCGGCCCTGCGACATTAGTGATTCATGCTGAAATTGCTGAATGCTGAATCCTGATTGGTGAATGAAAGGCGTCAAACGCGAAGCGGTCGGGCAATTCAGCATTCAGAAATCAGCAGTCAGAATTTTCACCAGATAGGGTTTTGAAATCACTTCAAGACGACCGTTGCGCGTTGACCCCGGTGTCGGCGCTGCGACAGCAGCGAGAGCTCCATCGCGGTCCACTTGAACAGCACCATCAATACCGACGAGAATCGTTCGAGCAACATCTGATCGGAACGAAAGTATCGGGGGAACAATCATGGTCGCACGAGATTCGGCGGACACTTCCCCGCCGATTGCCGTCGTTCCGGCCGAGACCCAATCTTCTTTGATCCGGATCGACGTCAGCGCGCTGTCGCACACCGGACATCGCCGAGCCAATAATGAGGATCATTACCTCGTTGTCAGGCTTGGCCGTACGCTCGAAACCGTCAGCACCAGCCTTCCAGCAGGAGACGTGCCGGAGCGCACCGAAGAAGTGAACCACGTGATGATCGTGGCCGACGGCATGGGTGGCCATCAGGCAGGCGAGATTGCGAGCCGGATGGCCATCACTACGCTGATCAACCTCGCTCTCGACATGCCTGACTGGATATTCAAAATCGACGAAGCGCATGCGCAGGAGATCGAGCGGCGGTCCCGTTCGCGCGTTCAGGAAGTCGACGCAATGCTGGTCGAGTCCGGTCAGCGCGATTCGTCGTTGACAGGCATGGGGACGACGCTGACTGCGGCTCGAAGTCTTGGCCGCGACCTGCTGATCACCCATGTCGGCGACTCACGAGCCTACCTGTTCCGCGCCGGAACCTTGCTTCGCCTCACGCGAGACCACACATACGCGCAGCTGCTCGTCGATACCGGCGAACTCGCGCCCGCCGACGTCGCCGGCTCGTCCCATCGCCACGTTCTGACGAATGCACTCGGCGGATCCAGCGCGGACGTTCACGTGGACACCGACCGGCTGCAACTCGAGGATGGCGATCGCCTATTGCTGTGCAGCGATGGCCTGACCGACCTCGTGGACGACGGAGCGATCGCCGGCATCCTGCTGCAGACGACGCGGTCGAGTGATGCGTGTGAACGACTGGTGCAGCGGGCGCTCGATGCGGGTGGGCGGGACAACGTGACGGTGATCGTGGCCGGGTATCAGATTCCGAAGGAAGCGGCGACGAAGGCGCCAGACATTCGGCCTGGCCGCTAACGGTCATTCGCGCGGCGGAGGGGTCGCGTCTGCCGCGCGAAGTACTTACCACTGGATCGCGCGCCGGTCGTGAAAAGAACCCGCCGCTGGGTCCATCATCGGGCAAAGTGGCGCGCATCGAGTACGCCGGCGCGTACGTCGACATCCTCGCGAGCTGGCCGGCGCCTGACGATACGTTGACGATGCGCCATAACGCCGCTGCACCATCTCCGGCACAAATGCGCGATAGACGTCAATGACGCCAAACGCTTTCGTATCGAACGTGCGGCGGTACGCGTCAGTCGGAATCGACAGCACGTCGTCGCTCTCGGAGATCAAGAACTGTCGACTCGTTTCGAAACCGAGGCCCCGATTCGCACCGGTTACAAGCGCAACACGCGATCGTCGTTCCACACTGAAATTCTAATGACCCGGAATGAACCGTGCAGGACATTCGCACGGTCCGTCAACTGGCCTGACACCAGCTCTACCCGATCTTGGAGGAGCACAAACGGTCGATCGAGGGCGATCCGCTTCGACTATAAGTACGAAGTGGGCGGGAAGTAGAATCGCGACTAGCGGCCCACCATGAAAGAAGGAGCGGTCTCATGAGGACGACAACAAAACTCGGCGGAGGCTACGGCTCTTCAGTTCGCGAACGAGTCTGGCGGAACAGGCTCCTGTGGACACTTCAGATCCTGCTGGCCCTCGTCTTCGTCGCGCACGGGGCGATGATGCTATTTCCGCCGGCCGAGGTCGCAAGACTCATGAATCAGGAGATGCCACGGTGGTTTCAGCTGTTCATCGGCATCTCCGAGGTGCTGGCGGCCACCGGGCTGACGCTGCCAGCGATCACCGGCGTTCAGTCGTGGCTAGTCTCCTGGGCAGCGGGTGGCCTCATGATCGTGATGGTCTCGGCGACAGTTTTTCATCTAACGCGAGGTGAGTACAGCTCCGCGGCGACCACCGTTGTGTTGCTGGCGATTGCCACAGTTGTTGCCCGCGGCCGGTATCAGCCGCACCACGACGCCTAGGTATTGCGGAGCGACCATGACCGGGGACGAATCAGGCGGGCAGTTCCCAGCCCTTCCGATAGGTTCCTTCGATCCATCGCTGCGCGTCCGGCAGATTGGTGACCCGCATCGCTTCGGCATCCCACTTCAGCACTTTATTGCCCGCTCGAAGCGCGAGCGCACCAAGAAGAACGAACTCGGTCAGTCGTGCGCCGTAGTCGAAGTTGCTGCACGCCGGCGTACCTCCTTTGCACGCCTGCAGCCAGTCGGCGTGATGTCCGGCGACACGCGGAATCGTTTTCGCCGGACGCTTGTAGTCGCGGTGGAGTTGCATCGGGAGCAGGCGCGGCATCCCCGACCAGCCCGCGCACGTGAGAATCCCTTTGTCACCGACGACCATCAGGCCGTTCTCACCTTCGCCGAGCCGCTGTAACGGATCGTCTGGATCTAGGCCGAGCGGAGTGGGTGGCCGGAGGCCGTTGTCGTACCAGTAGACGGTGACCGGCCCGCGTGTTGCGTTCGCAGCGAACTGGTAGGTCACGAGGTGACTCCCAACGCTCCGCTCCTCATCGAACTGTGAGGTCCTGGCTTCGATCGTCGCCGGAGTGTCGAGGCCAAGCGCGTTGAACGCGGGATCGAAGTGATGCGGCGACATATCCGGCATGGTGCCGTTGCCGAAATCCCACCACCAGCGCCAGACGAAGGGCGTGTACGTTCCGCTGTAGGCGCGCTCGGCTCGCGTCCCCAGCCACAGATCCCAGTTGAATGTGCGCGGCTTGACGGACGGACCCCGTGCAGGCGGCTTCGCATTCAGCGGCTGCGGGTTGCCGCTCCACGCGTGCACCTCGCGAACCGTCCCGATGGCGCCATCCTTGAGCCATTCGACGGTCTGACGATGGCCTTCGCCAGAGCGCCCCTGGTTGCCCATCTGCGTCGCGACACCGGTCTCCTTCGCGACGCGCGCGACGAGACGCGCCTCCCGGATGTTGTGCGTCAGCGGCTTCTCGCAGTAGACGTGCTTGCCCGCCCGCATGGCCGGGATTGCGGCATACGCGTGCAGGTGATCGGGCGTGGCAATCAGAACGGCGTCGATCGCCTTTTCCTTTTCGAGCATGACGCGGAAGTCTTCGTATGTCGCGCACTTGTAATTCGGCGTCGTAGCCGAGTAGCGCTTCTCGATTTCCGACTTCACCGGGCCGCGTCCCGACTTGCCGCCGAAGTACCATCCGGAGAGGTCCCATTCCAGGGCCGGGTCAGCGAGCGCGATGATCTGGCAGTCCGGCTCCTCGAAGAGCGCGCGCGCGTTGGTCCGGCCTTGACCGCCGGCACCAACGATCGCGACGTTGACCTTATCGCTAGGCGCGACGAACCGCCTGCCGCCGAGGACGTGCCGAGGCACTATGGTGAACGCGGCTGCCGCGGCGCCGGTTGCTGCGAGAAACTCCCGGCGCGTCGTGGGCTTCGAGTGAATCTTCATGCGCCTATCCTACTCTCGTTGGGCCTGATCGATGTCGCCTTCGAGATGCTGTGAGAAGAGCGTCAAGACGTCGGGGCACATCAGGTCGCGCGGCAGCTCGCCGCCTGGACCACCCAAAACAGGGGCGAGTGCCTGGCGAACCGCTACCCTCGCGCGGTGCAGGCGACTCTTTAGGGCGTCGACGCTGACTCCTAAGACACTCGCGACTTCTGGGGCTGACAAACCTTCGTGTGCCGCGCGCCGGTCGCGAGCGGAACCGTCTTCTCGAGGCCGGCGGCTACGCGCGGGTGTATCAACAGACACCGCTCGCATCGGAAGAGATGCATCACATTCGCGGTCCTGCAGTTCATCCTCGACCGGCACAAGCCCTACGGTGGAACTTGATGACGAGAAAGTCAGGCAGCGGGATCAACGCTCGCTGTCGAGAACCCGCATCTGATCTTCGCCGTAACGGCTGCCAGCGGCGGCGGACGCAGGAATGGCTTCCTCAATTCTGCGAAGGTCGGGTGACGTCAGATTCACCTGGAGCGCACCGAGAGATTCAGCAAGCTGCGCCTGAGTACGGGCGCCGATCACCGGCACAATCGTCGAGCCCTTTGCGAGCACCCACGCGATCGCCAGCTGTGACGCGCTGACGTTCTTCTCTCTCGCCAGCTCCTGCAGCCTCTCGACCACTAGCTGATTCCGTTCGCGATTCTCGCCGCTGAAACGCGGCAGGTACGCGCGGAAGTCGCCCGCTGCCCTCGGCTTCGATCCACTCAGCAGCCCGCGCGATAACACCCCGTAGGCCGTGATGCCGATGCCCAATTCAGTCAGGAGCGGGAAGATCGCCGTCTCAGGACGTCGGCTGATCAGCGAGTACTCAATCTGCAGATCGCAGATTGGATACACGGCGTGCGCACGTCGAATCGTGTCGGGCCCCACCTCCGACAACCCTATGGCGCGAACGTACCCGGCGCGCACGAGATCGGCGATCGCGCCGATCGTTTCTTCGATGGGGACGTTCGGATCGAGCCGGCCCGGCCGGTAGATGTCGATGTGATCGACGCCCAGCCGGGTCAGCGTGTAGGCGAGAAAGTTTCTGATAGCCGCTGGCCGCGTATCCATGCCGAGCCAACTGCCGTCGGGGCCGCGCAGAGCGCCGAACTTGACCGAGAGCAACGCTTTGTCGCGACGATCCCGCAGCGCGCGGCCGATCAGCAGCTCGTTATGCCCGGCGCCGTAATAGTCGCCGGTGTCGAGAAGCGTGACGCCGGCGTCGAGCGCCGCCTGTATGGTGGCGACGCTCTCACGATCGTCTGCCGAGCCATACATCCCCGACATGCCCATGCACCCGAGCGCCACCGGAAAGACCGACGGTCCCGTCGCTCCCAACTGCCGACGTTCGCTTTGTGTTGTTGATGTCATGCTTCGACGCTAGACCGTTCGGACCGGTTTGGCAAGTGGAGCCAGCGCTCTCGAGTACTGACCGCCCAAATGTGTGTGATCGTGTCGACGCTCGGCGGCACACCATTCTTCACAAAAAAATACGAGAGACTCCAAGCGCGGGAGTCTCTCGTTTCAAATCGTTCAAGGATCCTGTGTCGTTCAGTTCACCTCCTCGTTAACTCAGGCCGAGCGCAGCGACGTCCGCGTGCGGGCGACGAGCCGCACGCACCCTTGTCAGCCACTCGATCCAGCTCTCTATCCCCACGCCAGTCGTCGCGGAAATGCCAATATATCGAGGCCGCGGCATGACCCGATCCAGGGCCTCGACAATCGCGTCGAGCCGGACGTTCGGCAAATACGGCAGCAGATCGAGCTTCGTGATCAGCACGAGATCGGCTTTGCGGAACATCACCGGGTACTTCAGCGGCTTGTCTTCCCCTTCGGTCACCGAGAGTGCGACGACATTGACATCCTGGCCGAGATCGTAGACGGCCGGGCAAACCAGATTGCCGACGTTCTCGATGACGAGATAGTCGAGATGGCGCCACGGAAAGTGGTGCAGCGCGCGATGGACCATATCGGCGTCCAGATGGCAGGCCGATCCGGTGGTAATCGATCGGGCGGCAATGCCGGCACTGCGCAGGCGATCGGCGTCTCGCTCGGTCGCGAGATCACCGGCCAGCGCACCGATCGCGTGCCACGATCCAAAGCGGCGTGCGGTTGCTTCGAGAACGGCTGTCTTCCCCGCTCCTGGAGATCCCATCAGGTTGACCGCGACGACGCCGGTCGCCTGGAAGTGTTCGCGATTGTGCGCGGCCTTGCGTTCGTTGCCCGATAGGATCTTGTCGTGAACCTCTACAGGGACGATCTCGGGATCGCCGCACCCACATGTGTCGCACATCACGGCACCTCCATCTCGATACGATCGAGCATGATTTCGTCCCCTTCGGCGAGGCGCGCCGGGCTGCCGCATACGTTGCACTTCAGCAGGCTTGCGCGGCCGATCGGTTCGCCACACTGTTCACACACCCAGCGCGCAGCGACGATTGTCAGATCCAACTCGGCGCCGTCGCATACGGTCCTCTCTCGAAACGTTTCATAGGCGGTCGTCAACAACTCGGGGTCGACGCCGGACAGCTCACCGATCCTGATTGACAATCGGTGCACACCAGTGGCGCCGCGCGATTTCACCTCGGCATCAACGCGCTCGACCAGCGACTGCACGATTGAGTACTCATGCATGGTCTTAATCACTCCCCACACGCTCGCTCGCGGGGCCCCGCAAGCCCCCACTCCGCTCGCGTGGGCTCACTCGCGCGCTCGTTCGCCAGGCCTTTCGAACCGCGGCGGGCGCTTGGCGAAAAAGCTGTCAATCCCTTCCTGGAATTCCTGACCGTCAGCAATGCGCGCCAGGTTCTCGAGCTCGCGATCGAGGTGCACATCGATCCGATCCATACCGGACGCTTGATTCAGCAGTCCCTTGGCCACGGCGAATGCGGCCGGCGGACCCGACGCGACGGTCTCGGCTACGCGACGCACGCCTTGATTGAACGATTCGACTGGATGCACCGCGTTCACGAGGCCGAGTTCGAGAGCCCGTTTGGCGTCGAGCCGCGGATTGAGCAGCACCAACTCCATCGCGCGGCGGAATCCAACGAGACGCGGCAGCATGAACGTGGAGCTCTCCGCTCCCGTGAGCCCGGTCTTCGAATAGGCCCATTCGAACATTGCGCGATCCGAGGCGACGACGAGATCGCAGCACATCGCGAGGCCGAATCCCCCCGCCGCAGCGATGCCGTCGACAGCGGCGATAAACGGCTTCGGCGCGCGTCGGATCTCGGCGATCGTGCTATGGAGATATTCGAGAATCTGTTTGAACCGCTCGCCAAATCCAAGTGGCGTCGTACGGGCGTCCGGGCTGAGATACCCGAGATCGTCGGCGTCACCGCCTGCTTTGATGTATTTCAGGTCGGCGCCCGAACAGAAGATCCCGTTGGCGCCCTCCAGGACCACGACTCTGACGTTGCTGTCGCGCGCCATCGCCAGCCCGGCATGGCGCAGGTCCTGCGCGGTTCTCACGTCGAGCGAGTTGAATCGCTCGCGACGGTCGATCGTGATGTATCCGATGCCGCGCTCGGTTCGCGTGTGAATGTGTTCGATGAGGAGTTCAGGCATTGCGTTGAGTTGTCCCTTGTCCTGGGTCAGCAAATCCTCGGCAGCAACTCACCCTCCGGCTCAGCGACCAGTCGCCGGCCGAAGCCTGTATCGAGAATCACTGAACCGACGCGATCGGTGGTGCACTGCCCAACGATCGCGGCCTCCCGTCCGAGCGGATGCCCGCGCAGCGCACGCAGGACCACATCGGCCGCACCGGGGCGAACGCCGAGCACCGCTTTTCCTTCGTTCGCCACGTGAAGCGGATCGATGCCCAGTAATTCGCAGGCTGCGCGGACGGCTGGCAGCACCGGCATGGCCGCTTCGTCGATGACGATCCCGACCCCGCTCTTCTCGGCCATCTCGTGCAGCGCTGACGCGAGTCCGCCGCGCGTCGGATCCTTCATCGCAACGATGGCGCCAGGCGCACTGTCGAGCGCGTTGCGAATCAAGCCATTCAGGGGCGCCACATCAGACCGAAGATCGGCATTGAGCGACAAGCCATGGCGGCGCGCCATCACCGCCATCCCGTGATCACCGAGCGTACCGGTGACAATCACGATATCGCCGGGTCGGAGGCCGGAATCGGGGACGACGCGATTCGTCATCGCGATACCGGTGGTGTTGAGGACGATGCCGTCCAGTTCCCCCTTGCCCATGACTTTCGTATCGCCGGTCACAATCTGCGCACCGGCCTCCGCGCACGTGTCGCGGATCGACTGTTGAACGCGGACGAGATCGGCGCGAGCAAATCCTTCCTCGATGATGACGGCGCAGGTCAGTGCGAGAACGTCCGTCGCACCCATCATCGCCAGATCGTTGACGGTGCCCGAGACCGCGAGCCGCCCAATGTCGCCTCCGGGAAAGAACACCGGCTGAATGACGTGCGAATCAGTCGTCATCACCAGCCATTTGTCGCCAACGCGCAGCGCCGCTCCATCGTCCATGGCGGCAAGCCGGATCTCACCGTTGTCGGAGATCGTGGTCATGCCGTCGAGGAAGACCTCCTGAATGAGGGTTCGCATGGCGCGACCGCCAGCGCCGTACTTCAGCGTGATGCGTTCATCGAGCACAGGCAGCACCGTAGCCTCCCAAGTCAGGATGTCCGCCGTACTGATGCCAGATCTTGCAGGTGCCCTCGCTGCTCACCATGCACGCGCCGACGGGAGAATCAGGCACGCACTCGCGGCCGAAGAGCGTGCAGTCGGTCGGCGACTTGATGCCGGCCATGATGTCGCCGCAAACGCACTCCTGAACGAGCGGCGGAGGAGCCTGATCCCAAAGCCGATGGAGATCGATGTCGAATTGCCTCCGCGCATCGATATGCGCCCATTCATCGCGTAAGCGCAAATTGCCATTCGGCACGTGAGCGATGCCACGCCATCGCCCGCCAATCGGTCGGAAGACTTTCCAGAGCTGTTCCTGCGCTCTGACGTTGCCCTGCTTGGTCACACAGCGCGGAAACATGTTCTCGACCGCAGCCCGCTCTTCGCGGACGAGCTCGACGAGCCTGACCAATCCGGCGAGAATGTCGAGCGGTTCGAACCCGGCCACGACCACAGGAGTCCCATGACGGGCAACGAACGGCTCGAAGACGCCCCATCCGGTGATCGTCGCCGCGTGGCCGGCAGCGAGAAATCCCTCGACCCGTGTGTCCGGCATCTCTGCGACGATTTCCATGACCGGCGGAATATACTTGTGCGCGGACAGCACGAAGAAGTTACGCGGCGGCTTCTGAAGAATTGCCGCGGCCGTCGCGACCGCCGTCGTCTCGAATCCGGTTGCGAAGAAGACGACTGGATCGCTGATCTTTCGCGCCAGTTCGATCGCCTGGGCAATGCTGTAGACAACTTCGACTTTGCCGCCTTCAGCATGCGCGTCGGCCAGCGACATCACGCTGCCCCGCACCTTCAACATGTCGCCGTAGGTTGCGACGCAGACACCCTGTCGGGCCAAGGCGATCCCTTCGTCCACTTCCGGAACGTCGGTGATGCACACGGGACAGCCCGGCCCCATGATCACGTTCAACTTCGGCGGCAGTGATGCGCGGAGTCCAAATCTTGCGATCGCCTGTTCGTGACTGCCGCACACGTGCATCACCGAGACAGGATCGCGACCGATGTCGTCGACGAGTCGAGCGAGCGTCCCGGCAAGCGCGCGCCCCCGCGATGGATCGCGGAACTTCAACTCCGCCACGCCGCTGTCACCTGCGATCATCGCGAGCTCCGTTGATCTCACTTCTGATGTCTGCCGCCATCAGATCGTCGTCTTTTTGTGCGGCTGCGAGCAGTTCTTCGTAGAGCGCAAGCGTCGCCTCGATCTCGGTGGCGGGTATGCGGCGAATCGCGTAACCAACGTGATTGAGGATGTAGTCGCCAGGCTGCACCGGCTCGTCAACCACTTCCAGATGAATCTGCTTGCGCACACCCCAGAAGTCGACGACGGCGATCAAACCATCAACCGCGATTACTTTGCCCGGAACGCCGAGGCACATCGGAATACCTTTCTGTAGTGATCTGCTGCGTGTCCGTTTTTGGTCTTTCGTTTTTGCTGTTCAGTTTGTGGTTCTTGATGGCTCGGCGCTCGCGAAACGAAACCACAACTACAAATTGGAAACGTGTTCATCCGTGTTGTTCCGCTTTCATCCGTGGTCCGTGTTCATCCGTGGCCCATGTTCTTCCGTGGCCCGTGTTCGCCCGTGGCGCACGATCGCGGCCGCCACGACGGCTTGGCCGAGCGCGATCCCGCCGTCACCCGGCGGAACTTCACGATGCAGATAGACGGTGAACTGCGAACTCAGTTCACGCTTCAGGGTTTCAGCCAATCGCGCGTTCTGAAAACAGCCGCCAGTAAGCACGACGGGAAGTCGGCCATACACTCGCGCCACCGAGCGCACGACCCCGGCCGTCGCCGCCATGATGGTGTTGTGAAAACGGGCCGAGATGATTGCCGGCGGCACCAGCGCGTGCAGATCGCGAACCACGTCCCGGGTCATCTGACGGAAATCGATCGTCTGCGGCGAATGATGGTCGTCGACGGCATAGTCGTATCGGCCACGTTCGGATGGATCCGCAACGCCATTCCATTCGAGCGCGATCTGACCCTCGTAGCGCGAGTGGGGACGCGCGAGCACGAGCGAACCGAAGCCGTCGAAATAGCGGCCCGCACCGTGGGCAAGCGGCACTCGGAATCGCGCCCCGAGCAATTGCTCGACCACTGCGACATCGCCGGCAGGAATCCGATCGAAGAGCGGCAGGTCATCCAGCGGCGGGAAGCCGTGGAAGGCATCCTCGAGCAGCGCCAGCGCGACACGCCACGGCTGCCTGATCGCCGCGTCACCGCCGGCGAGTGGAATCGGCCGCAGCGTCGCCGCGCGCTCGAACGACTGGTATCCGGCGACGAGCACCTCTCCGCCCCACGACGTGCCGTCGGTTCCGTATCCCGTACCGTCGAACGCCACGCCGATCACCGGCCCGGACAATCCGTGCTCGGCCATGGCACTGGCGACATGAGCGTGGTGATGCTGAACCGCGATCTTCAACGGCTCCGAGCGTCCCAGCGCATAAGTCGTGGACATGTAGTCAGGATGAAGATCGTGGGCGATGACGGCCGGCTGCACTCGGAGGAACTTCTGCATCCGCTCGACCGATTCTTCGAATGAACGATACGTCTCGAGGTTTTCCAGATCACCGATATGCGGTCCGAGGTACGCCGTGTCGCCGGTGCCGATGCAGAACGTGTTCTTCAGCAGGGCGCCACACGCCAATATTGTCTGGTCGAACCGGGCCGACACGCGGATGCCCCTCGGCACATATCCCCGAGCACGCCGAAAGACGACCGGGGCACCGTCAATGACACGAGCAACGGAGTCATCGCAGCGCGTCTCGATGTCCCGGTTGTGCATCAAGAACAGATCGGCGATCGTTGCCAGGCGCCGCAACGCCTCCACGTTGCCATACGCGAGCGGTTCTTCCGAAAGGTTTGCCGACGTCATCACCAGCGGACGTCCGACCTGTTGCATGAGCAAGTGATGCAGTGGGGTGTACGGCAGCATCACGCCGACGAGCGGGTTGTTTGGCGCGACCTCCGGCGCAAGCGGACCGCGACCATGCCGCACGGCCAACACAATCGGTCGTTCAACCGACGTCAGCAACCCCCGCTCGGCGTCGTCAAGCACAGCGACGCGAGTGGCTTCCGGCAAGTCCTGAACCATGACGGCGAACGGCTTCTCGTCGCGACGCTTGCGCGCACGGAGCAACCGCACGGCATCGCTCGACGTCGCGTCGCAGGCCAGATGAAAACCGCCCAGCCCTTTGATCGCGACGATCTGCCCGCTGGCCAGAGCCTCGGCAACGGCAGCAATCGGATCGCGTTCCGCGATGAGTGCGCCATCAGGCGCAATCAGTTGCAGCCATGGACCGCAATCGGGGCATGCATTCGGCTGCGCGTGAAACCGTCGATCGCGGACATCTTCATACTCACGCTGACACGCCGGGCACATCCGAAACGCCGCCATGGTCGTTGACCGCCGGTCGTAGGGAACGTCGCGAGTAATCGTGAAGCGCGGCCCGCAGTTGGTGCAGTTGGTGAAGGGATAGTGATAGCGCCGATCCGCCTGATTGAAGATTTCCGAGATGCACTGCGGGCAGGTTGCGAGATCCGGCGGAATCGAAACACGACGCTCCGCGCTTTCCTGACTGTGAACGATAGAGAACGCCTCGACGGGTTCGGCCGGAATCGGCCATGACTGTACGTCGCTGATGACCGCGGCGGGCGGTGCATCGCCAAGACGTCGCATGAACTCGTCGAGGGCGTTCTCAGACCCGAACGCATCGATCGTGACCCCGGTCGCATCATTTCGGACTCGGCCGGCCAGTCCTTCTTCGGTCGCAAGACGATAGACCCAGGGGCGAAATCCGACACCCTGCACAACGCCGCGAATTTCAATGTGACGTCCAGCCGCTGCCGCCATCACGCCATCCCTGCAAGACGCGCGACGTCGATCGTCTGATCGCGACGGCGCGCGTCGTCGACGTCCCGTCGTTTGAATCGGAAGCCCAACGACGCCGCTTCCTCAACAATTTGTTCAACCAGTTCGAGAAGAGAGACGCGAACGAGCGGCGATAAACCGACCGAGAGTTCCATCGACGCCGGAACCAGGCCCAAAAGCACGACTCGATCGGGATAACGGCCAAGCCATCGGGCGCCGTCGAGCAGATCGGCAACGCCAACCTGGTGCGGCGACAGTCGCGTCGCCACCGCGGGCGCGACATCATCTCCGTCAAGCCGCACGAAAGTTCCTGGTGCACCGTCTGCTCTCACGGCGTCCACAAGAATCACCGCGTCGGCGTTCTCCAGATACGGCAGCAACGACAGACCGAGCGTCCCACCATCGAAGACGCGCACGCCCGTTGGCGGCTCGAATCGATCGAGCAGGAGCGAAACCGCGGCGCCGCCGACGCCATCGTCCTCGAGCAACACGTTGCCCAGGCCGAGAACGAGCAGCGCAATCCGTTCACTCATCGATCTGTCCTTTCCGATTGATGAACCGGTAGCCCGAATACTCGAGATCTTCGGGAGGAACGAACTTGTAGCCGGAGAAGATCGACTCCACCGTGGCGTTGGCCTCGATCGTCGACATCAGCACGCTGCTGTAGACGTGGTGGACAGCAAATCCAAGGAGCAGCCACATGACGACGTGATGGATCCAGCGCGCCATCTGCAGCCCACCGACGAGAGGAGCGGACGAGGCGAACCACCGTAGCGGTGAGTCGACGCCGGCGCTCGCGCCGTGCATCATCAGGCCGGTTGCGATCGCGAGAAAATAGAGACCGAACACCCCAACGTATGCGAGCCCGGCAATCGGATTGTGGCCCACAAAGCCGGGCGGCTTTCGCAGCGCAAAGAGGTAGAACTTGGTCGTCGGCCAGATGCCGTGGATTCGTGAGCGGTGCACCGGGATGAACTTGTCCCACCGAGAGTACTTGTTTCCCGTAAACATCCAGATCACGCGCGCCAGCACGGAAGCGATGAAGACGTACGCCGCCCAGAAGTGGATCACCTTGATCCAACCCATGACGAAGTGCTGCCCGGCTTGTCCCGCCACGACAGTGAACGGGTGGCCGATATACAGACCGGTGACCGACAGCACACCGATCGAGAGCACGATTAGCCAGTGCGTCACGCGCACCGGCACTTCCCAGACATAGACGCGAACGATTTCCGGCGGCGCCAGTACGGCAGTCGAGGTCGTCATGCTCATACCGCCCTCACTCGAACAACTTCATTGCGCTTCGCATCAACAACGTGAACACCGCAGGCCATGCAGGGGTCGAAGGAATGAACGGTGCGCAGGATTTCGATCGGCCGCTTCATATCGGCGACAGGTGTGCCCAGCAGCGCTTCCTCGTACGGTCCGCGACGATTCTTCCCGTCGCGCGGACCGGCATTCCACGTGCTGGGAACGATGCACTGGTAGTTATTGATGACGCCGCCGTGAATCGAGACCCAGTGACCGAGCGCACCGCGTGGTGCTTCATGGAAACCGGCACCCATTGCGTCGGCCGGCCACGTGCTCGGATCCCACTTCGAGTTATCGTGGATGCGCAGCTCGCCGGACGCCATGTTCGCGCCCAGCGCGTCGACCCAGGCACTCAGCTTCTCGGCCAGCACCTGCGTCTCGATGCCGCGTGCTGCCACGCGGCCAAGCGTCGAGAACAAGGCTTCGGGTCCGACATTCAGCGCCTTCAGCACCCCACCGACGAGCTCTTTCACACGCGCGTGTCCGGACGCATATGCAACGAGCATCCGTGAGAGCGGCCCGACCTCCATCGGTTGATCGTCGTAGCGCGGGGATTTCAGCCACGAATACTTGCTGTCTGCTTCGGTGTAGAGACGATCGTATGGTGGCTTGGGACCCGTGTAGTTCGGTTGCGTCTCGCCCTTGAACGGATGGAGCGCGGCGCTGTCACCGCCTTGGTACTGATACCAGGAGTGCGCGACATACTCAGTGACCTTCGATGGATCGAACGGTTCGACCTTCGACAGATCGCGCCCACGAATAACGCCCCCCGGGAGGAAGAGAGCGGGCTTCGCTGAGTCGTCGTCCGGGTACTCACCATAGACAAGGTAGTTGCCAACGCCGCGCCCATGCCCTGCCCAATCCTTATAGAAAGATGCGACCGCGAGCAGGTCGGGAATGTAGACGCGCACGACGAAGTCGCGCGCCTTGGCGACGAGCTGCTTCAATTCCGCGATGGTTCCCACGTTCAACGCTGCCTGACTGTTGGGATCGACCGGCGTGGCCATCCCGCCCACAAGGAAGCTTTGAAGGTGCGGGTTCTTGCCGCCGAGGACGGCGTGCATCTTGATGAACTCGCGCTGCCAGTCCAGCGCTTCCAGGTAATGCGCGACGGCCATCAGGTTGGCTTCTGGTGGAAGGCGATACGCGGGGTGTCCCCAGTACGCGTTCGCAAACGGCCCGAGCTGACCGCGATCGACGAACCCCTTCACGCGATCGCGAATGCCGGCGAAGTACTTCGGACCGCAGAGTGGCCAGTCAGAGATGGATTCCGCGAGCGATGACGTCTTCACCGGATCCGCTGACAGCGCCGATACGATGTCCACCCAGTCGAGCGCGTGCAGGTGATAGAAGTGAACGACGTGATCCTGTACTGCCTGCGCGCCGATGATCAGGTTGCGGAGAATTCGCGCGTTCGGCGGCGGCGCCGCGCCGATGGCGTTCTCGACGGCGCGGATTGATGCGATCGCGTGAACCGTCGTGCAGACGCCGCAGATCCGCTGCGTGAAGACCCACGCATCGCGAGGATCGCGGCCTTTTAGGATCATTTCAATCCCGCGGAACATCGTCGACGACGACCATGCGTCGCGGACGACCCCGGCGTCGACTTCGGCCTCGATGCGCAGATGGCCTTCGATGCGAGTGACGGGATCGACAACAACGCGAGCCATCACGCAACTCCCTTCGGCATCGACTTCGGCGGAATGGGTTCAACCTTGTCGCCGGAGCGCTTGGCAATCTGAATCAAACCGTGGCCGGCAAACGCCGCGCCTACACCCAGAACCGCAAGGCCGCCGATCGTGTCGACGCTCGAACCGGCACCGAACCCGGGAATGCCCGACAGGTGTTGATAGAACGGAGTCATCTGATCCCAGAAACCTGCCTCCGCACAGCCGATACAGGGATGGCCACAGCCAATCGGCCAGTTTGTGCCGCCGTTCCATCGAATATTCGGGCAGTTCTGGAAGGTGACCGGGCCCTTGCATCCCATCCTGTAAAGGCAGTAGCCAGCGCGATGTCCCGCGTCACCCCATGACTCGACGTATTGGCCGGCGTCAAAGTGCGCGCGACGTTCGCAGTTGTCGTGGATCGATTTGCCGTAGGCGAACAGCGGTCGACGGTAGTGATCGAGCGGCGGCCAGCGCTTGAAAGTCAGGTAATGAACGATGAGCGCCGTGAGGTTTTCAACGTTGGCGGGACAGGCCGGGAGATTGATGAGATTCGTCACGCCGGGGACGGCATCGGCCACGCTCAACGCACCGGTTGGATTCGGCGCGGCAGCGGGCAGACCGCCGAATGCCGCACACGTTCCGATCGCGATCGTCGCGGCGGCGTTGCCGCAGACATGCCTGGCAATGTCGATCGCCGATTCACCGCCGATCGTGCAGTAGGCGCCGTTGGCCCCGGCCGGAATTGATCCTTCGACGACGACGATGTATGCGCCGGGATGCTCCTTCACCACACGCTCGCGGTTCTCGTGCGACTGTTCGCCCGCCGCGGCCATGATCGTTTCGTGGTAATCGACCGAGAGAACATCCAGGACGATCTCTGCTGCGGATGGCCGGCTCGCACGCAGGAACGATTCGGTATTCCCTGCGCAGTCCTGAAACTCGAGCCAGAGCAGGATCGGTTTCTGGATGCGTCCGACAGCCTGCGCGATCTGTGCCGCCGCCTTGCCGGGCAGCGCCAGCGCAGCCGCCATCGTCGCGCAAAAGCCGAGGAACTCGCGACGCCTCACGCCGCGATGTGCGAGCTCGGTCGCCAACCATCCACCCTGTGCGCTCATACGTCACCTTCTTAATCACTCCGAGGGGCTTCGCCCCTCGGACTCCCCTACAGGCTCTCTCGCGAGGCGCCGTCGGCTCGCTCCGTTCGCCTGGCTCGCTTCGCTGCACTCGCTCGCGTCGTCGTTCTCGGCATCTGGCCTTGTCCGCCGGAGCACTTTGGTGCGAAGGCGGCTTGCGTGGCTCACTCGCGGGCTTGTTCGCCTCCTTGTGTCTCTACTTGTCTTTGCGTCGCCCCGCTTTGATGCGCAGCCACAACGCTCCGGCGAACGGCAGGAGCAGCGAGATGGCTGGCAGCATGGAGAGTTCTTCGTGATGTCGTCGCACTGGCCATCCTCCCGGGCCTACTAACCGAAGGATTTCCTGTACGCCGCTAACAGTCGTCAGCGTGTCGCCGGAATGTCGTCAACTCGGGCAAACCAAGTGGGGTTCGAGCAAATGGCATTCCGCATGCTGGGAGGTTGCCCAGAGGTGGCGACGCGGTTGCGCCGCGAAACCAGACACCGGGTCGCCGTCGAGTGCCGCCGGAAATTCGGCACTCGTCCAGGCGTGCCGCGTCGAACGCGTCGAAACGCCATTCCTTATTGACCGTTGTGTGAAGGCAAGGTTTATGCGGACGATCCAATACGCTCATGGCGGAGTTCCCGGTCAAGGAGCCCAACCAGGTCGATGAGCGGTTGCGTCAGCTGCTCGAGATCGAGCGACGCCTGGAAGATCTCGTTCGAGCTGCGAACGACGCCGCCGCGCGCCGGCTTACTGCCGCGCGTGACGCAGGCAATCGCGCCCTGAGTGTCGCCAGCGAAAAGGCCGAGCGGATGGATGCCGAGTGCGCCCGAAGGGAGCAGGCCGCGCATACGACTGCTCTTGCTTCCCTCGAGTGCGCCAGTCGAGCCACTGTCGACGCGATTAATGGTGTCACCGATACTCGTGTCGACGCGTTGGCGCGGTGGGCGGTGTCTCAGGCGATCGGTGCGACCGGAGAATCGACGTGATCATTCGCATGGTCCGCGTGCGCATTGCCGGACGGCGTGCGCTGCTCGATCGAACGCTGGCCCTGCTGCAGGATCTTTGCCTATTGCACGTCGATCGACCGCACCTGCCCGATGCTATGGGAACAGATAGCCTCGCGTCGCGAGAGCGGCGTCACGTTGAGCGGTGCCTGCTCGATGTCGAAACCGCACTCGATCGACTGCACATAGCCGCTGATTCCGCACCCGTGTCACAGCCAATCTCTCTACGACAGGCGATCCGTCGCGCCCGGCGTGTCCGACGCCGCGCCGACGCTCTCGCCGTCGCGGCTGCGGCGCTGGAAGACGAACGCATTCTGCTGGTTCGCTATCGCGAATTCTTTGCGGCATTCGAGAGCCTGGTCGGGCATGAACTCGCGTGGCCGGATCAACAGGCGTTTTATGTCATCCTTCATGCGGGCAGTGGTGCTGCACTGACCGAACTCCGGCAACGGCTCGAGACGACGCTTGGCGGCGAAGTGGAGGTGCTCCATCGCGAGCTGTCCAGCGGCGAGATGGCCGTCCTGATCCTCGCATCCTCACGCACCGCGCCGAGGGTATCAGGGCTGCTCTCGGCCTCACGAGTGGAAGAAGTGCCAGTGCCCACCGGAATCGGCGAGCAGAATCTCGTTCGGGCGCTTCCCGCGATCAAGAACAGGCTCGCTGATATTCCACGGCAATTGCGTGCCGTGGAGGCGGAACGTCAAGCCCTCGCTGAGAGTGAAGGCGCATGGCTGTGCAGCCGTCGGGTCATGTTGCGCGATCAGCTGTTGCGCTTGAATGCACGAGCGCGGGTGTTTTCCGCCAAGCACGTGTTCGTCATCGAGGGCTGGCTGCCGCGGCCGAGTTTGGCCGACCTGGAGCATCGCCTGCAAAATGACTTTGGACCTGAAGTGGTGGTGTCGACGGTCGGTCTCGAAGACCGCGCGTCTGAAAATACACCAGTCGCCTTGCACAACCCGCCCATCTTCCGTCCATTCGAGGTGTTCACGCGCGCGTTGCCGTTGCCGAAATACGGCACGATTGATCCGACACCGTTCATAGCCGTGTTCTTCCCCGCGTTCTTCGGGCTGATGCTCGGGGACGTGGGATACGGTCTGCTGCTGGTCCTCATCGCAGTCTTCCTTCGCTTCAAGTCGTCGCCCGACACGACGCTGCGCTCGGTGGCGACAGTTGCTCTCGCGTGCGCATCGAGCGCGATCACGTTCGGTTTGGTTTTCGGCGAGTTCTTCGGTTCACTGGGCCGCCTCGTTGGGTTGCGCCCGTTCTTCGACCGGGCAGAGGCGACGATACCTTTCCTCGCTCTCACCGTGGCACTTGGCGCCGTCCACGTAGTGCTCGGTGCGATCCTGTCGGTTTTCAACCAGTGGCAGCGCGGACATCGCCGAGAAGCGATGGGCCGGGGCGTTGCGCTGTGGATGTTGATTCTCATTACGTTGGCGTTGCTCGCGGCATTCGAAGTGCTGCCATCGGCGCTGTTCACGCCGCTGACGATTGCGATCTTCGTGGGGTTTACCGTTCTCGTGGCGCTCGAGGGCGTTGTCGCGGTGATCGAGCTCGTCTCGACTCTAGGCCGGGTTCTGTCGTATGCGCGCATCATGGCGCTTGGAACCGCGTCGTTGATGCTGGCGATCGTCGCCAACGAAATGGTTGGCGCGATGGGAAGTGTGCTGGTGGGAGCAGTCTTCGCTCTGCTGTTTCATCTGGTGAACTTCGCCATCGGACTCTTCAGTCCAACCATCCACGCGTTGCGGCTACATTACGTCGAGTTCTTCGGTGAGTTTTTTAGCCCTGGAGGCGCCGAGTATCGCCCGCTCGGGCACTGGCACTCCTCGCAGTGACACCGGTTCACGGAGAAAGAGACGATGCAGATGCAGATTGCACTGTTGGGACTTGCGGCGGCACTGGCCATTGGTATTCCGGCGCTGGCCACCGCCTGGGCACAGGGCCGTATCGGGCCCGCCGCTGCCGCCAGCCTCGCTGAAAAACCGGAACTATCGACTACCGCGATCATCCTGGTCGCCATTCCAGAGACGATGGTCATTCTCGGATTCGTCGTGGCGGTCCTGATCCTGCTCCGGACAGGGGGATAACGAGGGTTTGGGGAGACCTCCGTTCACGTTTATGGCACTCTCAGACCTGATGCGTCGCCTCGAAGAAGAAGCGGCAAGCCAGGTGCGGGCGATTGAGGCGCGCGCCGCGAACCAGGTTGCCGAAATCGAGGCGACGAGCGTCCGTGCCGCCGACGCTGCCATGACCCGTTACCTGGAGGAGAAACGCGCAGCGCGGCAACGACTGCGGGAACGTGAGCTGGTGCGTGCCCGTAGCGAGGCGCGTGCACGTGAGCTGCAAGCACGTCGCAGGCAGCTTGCCCGCATCCTTGAGCGAGCGCGTGCGCTCGCCCTGGAGATCGGCGGTTCCGCCGCCTACCGGAACGCGCTGCCACGTCACGCGGAGGTGGCCTTGTCGTACCTGGAGGGTGTTCGGTCCCGGGTGCGTTGTCGCGCTGAGTTCGCGCCGATATTGCGCCCGATCGTCGCTCGTCACCAAGATGCGGAACTCGCGATCGATGACACGATTGGTCCCGGTGTGATCGCTGAGGCCGCGGATGGTTCGGCGGTTGTCGATAACACCCTGGCCGCGCGGTTGGCGCGAATCGAACCTCGGCTCGCGATCGAACTCGCCCGGCAGCTGTTTGAATAAATGTTCGGCACGCTCTTCATTTAATTGTCCATGCCTCTTTTCGAGATCGGACTCGTTGCCCGAGCGAAGGCACTCAGCAGGCGATTGGTGCCGCGGGACGCGCTCGAACGGCTCGCCGAGGCCGGAGATCTCGCCGGCTTCGCCCGAGGGCTGGTGCGACTTGGCGCCACGATTGATCCTCTCGGCGAGAGTCCTGACATTTTCACGATCGAACGTGCCGTCGAGCGGACTACCAGCCGTTACATCCAAACGCTGCACCGCTGGCAGACGCGCGCGCCTGGCGTGCTCGATCTCTTCAATGCGGACCGCGAGCGTCGCAGCCTGCGGACGGTGCTGAGGGGCGCAGTACAGGGCGCGCCATTTGAGGCGCGCGTCGCAGGGCTCTTGCCAACGCCATCATTGCCGCTCCCCGTTCTCGTCGCGCTCGCACGACAAGCGTCGGCAGCAGCAGTCGTAAGGCAGCTCATGTTCCTCCGTCATCCTCACGCCGCGCGGCTGCTCGCGTTTGCCGAAAGCGCCCGCCCCAATCTCATGGCCATCGAGGTCGCATTGCTCGAGGATTATGCGGATCATGCAACGCGGGCTGCTGCGCGTGGTGACGAGATCCTGCGTCAGTTAGTCCACGACCGGATTGACGTGATCAACGCGCAGAATGCCCTGTTGATGTCCGGAGGGCCGCGTGAACTTGGTCCCGACGATGGTTTCGTCGGCGGCGGTCGATGGTTGACGCGCCGCGATTTCGTTTCGGCGTCGGCGGCTGAGTCGCAAGACGCGGCGCGTGCGCATTTAAGGACCGCGCTCGCGAGGACACCGCTCGCCCCTCTGCTCGGGGCAGCGGTGAGTGGCGTGGCCCAAATGGAACGTACCTTTCTCGCGGAGACATTGAAGCAGCTGACGCGCGCCTCCCGCCTGGCGCCGCTCAGCAGTGCGCCCCTCCTCCGCGTGCTGATCCGCATCGAAGCGCAAAGCCATGACCTGCGCGCGCTCGCCTGGGCCGCGTTTCTCGACATTCCGGCGCCGCTGCGCCGGCAGCAACTGGTGACGCCGTGAAGGTACACGTGGTTCTGCGTTCCGAAATCACCGCTGGCGTCGAACTCGCTGGCCTGGCGGTGACTCGCGTCGACGCCGCGCACGATGCAGCAGACACGATCAGGCACGCGGCGGCGAATGCCGATCTCGGAATCGTCCTCGTGGATGACGCGCTCTATCGGACGCTGCCGCGTGAGCTGCGGTCGCGATTCGATCGCGAAGCGCTGCCGATCATCGCCGCAATTCCAGCCCCTCATCGCAATGTCGACGGTGAGGCGGAAGCCTATATTCTCGAGATCCTGAAGCAGGCGATCGGCTATCGCGTGAGGCTGCGTTGACGACCACAGGCCGATTGACTCGTGTTGTGGGGGCGCTGGCCGAAGCCACCGGACTGCCTGGCGTGGCGTTGAATGAACTGACGCGAGTTGGTGATCGAAGACTACTGGCCGAGGTCCTGCGCGTCAGCGGCGACATTGCAACGCTGCAAGTCTTCGAAGAAACCTCGGGCCTGTCGACCGGCGAACCTGTGGTCCGAGGAGGCGGACCGCTCCATATCGAGCTTGGTCCCGGACTGCTCGGCAGCGTCATTGACGGGATCGGTCGTCCACTCGGTCGACTGGCCGAATTGACCGGCGCCTTCATCGAACCGGGGGCGACTGCGCCGACGATCGATCGCACGCGCACGTTTCAGTTCGTCGCCAGCTGTACGATCGGTGACCGCGTCGAGTCGGGTGACGTGCTGGGAACGATTGACGAACGCGGTGGACTGGCGCTGAAGATGCTGGTGCCGCCCGGACGATCGGGAGTCGTTCGCGCTGTGCATCAGGGCACCGTCACAGTGGACGATCCAATCGTCACCCTCGACGAGAGCGCGCCGCTGACCCTCGTGCAGCAGTGGCCAGTGCGCCGACCGCGGCCCGCCCTCTCCCGGATCGAAGCGGCGCGCCCGTTCCTGACGGGCCAGCGCGTCTTCGACTTTCTCTTCCCTGTCGCCGAGGGTGGTACTGTCGCTGTGCCTGGCGGGTTTGGCACCGGCAAAACGGTGATCGAACAGGTCATCGCGAAATATGGCGACGCCGACATCGTGGTCTACATCGGCTGTGGCGAGCGCGGCAACGAGATGGCGGAAGTGCTCCACGAGTTCGCGGCGCTGATCGATCCGCGAAGCGGGCGCCGCGTCATCGATCGGACAGTGCTCGTGGTCAACACCAGCAATATGCCGGTGGCCGCTCGCGAAGCGTCCGTCTACGTCGGCATCACTATCGCTGAGTATTTTCGCGACATGGGTTATCGCGTCGCGGTCATGGCCGACAGTGTGTCGCGGTGGGCCGAGGCTCTACGCGAAGTGAGCGCTCGCCTTCAGGAAATGCCAGGTGAGGAGGGGTATCCGACATCGCTCGCAAGCCGTACCGCCAAGCTGCACGAGCGCGCCGGTCGCGTGCGATGCCTGGGCCGACCCGAACGAGTGGGCAGCGTCACACTGATCAGTGCGGTCTCCCCGCCAGGTGGTGATTTCTCGGAGCCTGTGACGCAGGCATGTCTGCAGGTGACGGGTGCGCTGTGGGCGCTCGACCCGGCGCTGGCGCATCAACGGCAGTTCCCGGCAGTCGATCTCCAAACCAGCTACAGTCTGTATGCCGACTCTATGGCTCGTCACTTCGACAAGAGCGTCAATCCGCAGTGGTCCCAGACACGCACGCGCATTGTCGAGTTGTTGCAGCGCGACGCCGAGTTACGCGAAGTGGCGACCATCGTCGGTCCGGACGCGCTCGAAGACAAGGATCGGTTGCTGCTCGCCGCAGCTGCCGCGCTGCGCGAGTTCGTTCTTGGACAGAACGCGTTCGATCCGGTCGATGCCTTCTCGCCACCCGACAAGACCTTTGCACTCGCGCACGCGGCGATTCGCACATTCGATAGCGCACACGACGCATTGTCACGCGGCAAGGCGTTTTCGGATTTGCCGCTCGGAACCGTTCGCCGCGCACTCGCCATGTTGCGCGACGCACCGCCGAGCGAATCTGAGCCGGCGGATCAGCGCTTCGAAGAGGCGCTCGCGCAACTCGCGCCGAGCGAATCCGGACGCGCGGACATGGGTGGGGGACAGGCATGAGCGTCGGACGAGTCTATCGCGGGGCGCGTGCTGCGGCCGGTCCATTGTTGTACGTCGCCGGCGCGCAACGAGCCGCCCTCGGTGAGTCGGTGATCGTTGAGTCGCCGGGTCTGCCGGCGCTGCGTGGCCAGGTCATCGAGACTGGCGCCGAGATTACCGTCGTGCAGGTGCTTGACGACACGTTAGGGCTGGCGCCTGCCTCGTCGCGCGTGACGCTGACCGGCAATCTCGCGAGTGTGGTCGTCGGCCGAGACTTGCTCGGCCGCGCGCTGAGCGGCGTCGGTGATCCGAAGGACGGCTTGCCGGCTCCGCTCGGCGAAACGCGGCAACCGCTGTGGGGCGCACCGATCAACCCGACTCGGCGGGTGCCGCCGCGCGATTTCATCGAGACTGGCATTTCCGCGATCGATGGCTTGAACACGCTCGTCCGCGGTCAGAAGCTTCCGGTCTTCTCCGCTCCAGGCCTTCCGGCGCTCGATCTGGCGGCCGCCATCGTCGAGTACGCGCGTGCGCCTCATGGCGAGCCCTTTGCTGTCGTCTTTGCTGCCATCGGCATCACGGCCCGAGAGATGCGTGCCTTTCTCGATCGCTTTGAAGGGACGGGAGCGCTCGAACGCAGTGTGCTCTTCCTCAATCAGGCCGAAGATCCAACGATTGAACGACTGCTGACACCGCGCGCCGCGTTGGCATGTGCAGAGTATCTCGCGTTTGTCCACGGGCTCCATGTGCTGGTCGTCATGGCCGACATCACCCACTACTGCGAGGCGCTGCGCGAAGTGGCCGCAGCGCGCGACGAAGTGCCGGGGCGACGCGGATACCCGGGCTATATGTACACTGACCTCGCCTCGCTGTTCGAACGTGCCGGCATCATCGAGGGCTCGGCCGGCAGCCTCACGCAATTGCCGATTCTCACCATGCCCGACGGCGATATCACCCATCCGATCCCGGATCTCACCGGCTACATCACTGAAGGTCAGATCGTATTGAGTCGCGACGTGCAGCGCCGTGGTGTGTTTCCTCCGATCGATGTCCTGCCGTCGTTGTCACGCCTGATGAATGCGGGTGTGGGTCGTGACCGCACGGTCCCCGAGCATCGCAAGTGGGCCGACCAGCTCTATGCGCACTACGCGCGTGGACGTGAGGCACGCCTGATGGTCGCGATCGTCGGCGAGGCAGGATTGCCGCCCGAGGATCGTCGGGCGTTGACCTTTGCCGACGAGTTCGAACGGACGTTTCTCAACCAAGGCAGCGGGCGCCGCACCCTGGCCGAAACCATCGAGCAGGGGTGGCGGTTGCTCGATCGTCTGCCGGCCGATGATTTGCTCAAGCTCGGTCCCGAGATGATCGCCGCGCGCGAGCACCAGCGCCGCGCCGTCACCACATCATGACCCGCACTGCGGCTGCGCCTGCGACACGCTCGACCCTGCTGCGGTATGGAAGACGCCTGGAGCAAGTGCGCAAAGGGGCGGCCCTGCTGAAACGCAAACGGCAGGCACTTGTGAACGAATTGTTCGCGCGCGCGCGAACGGCGATGACTTCGCGTGAGGCCATTGAAGCGCAGGCGCGTCGCGCATGGCAATGCGTATCGTGGGCACGCGCGTCGCTGGGAACCGACCAGATCACTCCGCTCGCGTGGCCCACACGAGAGATCGAAATTGACCTCGCAACAATGGAACTGTGGGGCTTGCGCGCGGCCACGTTGGTGCAGCGACCCACCGTGGTACGCAGCTTCGCGGCCCGAGGTGTGATGACGGGCCCAGGCGAGGCCGCAAGCCAGGAGGCCGCACGCGAGTTCGAGATTCTGCTCGAGCAACTCATCGAGGCGGCGCCACGGGAGCATATGATGCGACGACTGGGTCATGCGCTCTCGCGCACGACTCGGCTCGTCAACACGCTGGAGCAGCGGACCGCCGTGAGGCTGACCGCCGAAATGATCGAGATTCGGCGCACGCTCGAG
>DASTVZ010000151.1:0-21537 GCA_035758845.1 Vicinamibacterales bacterium | reverse complement strand
GAAATCTACCGACGTTCTGGAGACATTCTGGACACGCTCGGCTTTATCTTAGCAGGCGCAGAATTTGTCTGTTGATAGCCCTCGGTGCTTCCTGGGTGGAAAAAGTGTCTAAGCAAGCATGCCTATGCTGGTCGACCGATTCGTAATCTCCGCCGTGGCACTGGCGGCAGCATATCTGCCACCTACAACTTCGCGACAAATCGACCCGATCACGGACCCCGAGGCCTACGCCGTTTACGCGGCGGTGCTCCCGCGCATGTGGACCAACGTCTCAAAGGACCCTTTGCTGCTGCAACAAGAAACTGAGATTTCCTTGCAGTGTCGTCCTTCACCCTCACAGCCCAACGGTGAGATCGGGTGGGAGGCCGTCCAGGACAACTTCAAAGCCGAGAACAGCCGCGTTCGGCTACTACGCCGAATACTCCCCATTGATATTCCATATCGACTTATTCCGCGTGCAGAGATCGCCGCTGATGATGCGCGGTTGCTATCAAAGTACCCCGGCTCCTGGCAGCGCAGACCGGAGTCCATTGAATATGCGGCGGTGTCGGCCGTCGGATTTGACGCGACCAAGACCAAGGCAATCGTCCACGTGCACCTCCGGAGCGAGGGCGGCATTTACTGGATAGAGAATCAACTGGGCAAGTGGGACCACAAGGCGCGCGGCGGGTGCTTCTGGATCGCCTGATCCGATTGCGTGATGGTTTTTTCCCGCGCCGATAATCCTCGTTGCTATTCGGGCGGTTGGAGAACGGGAAGGAAACGCGGCACGACTACCAGTGGTGCCCGGAGAAAGTAGCAACTGCCGATCACTGAGGTGCCGCAGTGGCCCTATCCTTCGGCACACGTTCGTATTTCAACATTCGTTCACTGGTTCTAAGATCCGTCCAATCAATGCCGCGAGACCCTCAAAGAGTCAGCGAATCTGGTCACCGGCATTCCCGCTCAGCGGCAAATCGGGATGGCATTCCACTGAGGAATTGCCCTGTCGAGCCATTTGTCTACCGAATCGCCTGGAGCATCGCGGTGGTTGACTGGCTGTCGCGCTCTGATCGATGCCGATACCGGGGGACTTCGACGCGGGCACCCTTCCACAAGACTTTCTTCCGCGACATTGAGCAGCGTTGCCGCATGATCCCCGGCCGCTCTGTACGATCCTGGCCATGTGAGCTCGCCGTCGAACCGTGTCTGATTCGTCGGAATCCATCGCCAGACGAGCAGTGTTTGGCCGCTGTTCCCCGATGCCCCGAAGATAATGGTGTCTCCGGATCGATCTTGAACCGTGATCTCACGAGTCATCCCGGCTGGAAGTGGAACCGCTTCGGCCGTCAACTGAACGTCAACCGCCTCGCGTTCAAACAGCATCATCCAAGTTGCTTCTCTCAGGTTATCAACCGACACGGTGCCGGACCGGACGGTTTCCTTCCTTTGCTTGTTGGTCTGCGACACGTCGACGCTTCCGCCCGGCTGAAGAGCGAGCCCAGAGCAAGAGTCGCTCATGAACGCGGCGCCGGTTTCAAGGTCGTAGGCGCGGGCGGTGTCGCAGAAGTCGTAATGACCGCGCCTCCCCGCGATCACCAGCCACCCAGTCTCCGGCGCTCTAAACGCGCCGAGCGGCAAAGCCATGCGCGTCCGACGTTTTGATCCCACGCAGGCCCGCCACGCTTGGTAGTTCTGGCCGGCTGCCGCAACGCATTCACGCGAGGCTTCTTCAGGCGTCAGCTGGCGCAGCTCCGGGTCGTTGAACCAGTTCGGTCCCCGGAAAGACGAGAACTGGACGTCGGTACGCAGGACCCACCCACGCGTGCTAGCCCCACATGCGGCGTCACGTTGCGAACATAAAAGGCTTTGCAGCCGGTGACCGCGAGCGGTTTCGAGATCGAGCGTGCGCCGAGTGTCGGGTGGGATGACGACGTGAGGCCGAAGCGCGGAGGCTTCACCGTATTGGGGCAGCTCGAGATAGCTCGCGAGCCAGTCTTCTCCTCCAGAAGACCACCACTCCTTGAGCGACCGCGTTGAGTCTGGAGTCGGCAGTCGACCGACCTCAGAAGCCATCCAGAAGCATTCAGTTCTAAGCAGCCTGTGAAGTTCTTTGAGCGCGGGATCGAGCGGGTCGATGTTTGTGAGACGCACGATTTGATCGTTGAGACGTGCGAGGCTCGCCTTAGCCGCGACGTGGGCGGCACTCATAGGCGTGCAGGGCCTGATCGTCTGCCCTTCTTTGAGAAAGGACCAGAAGTTCGAATCTTGAACTTCGGCAGCCGTCACGCCAATCCGCATCGGGAAGCGGGCTCCGAACATTAGCGTGACCACGACGACTGTCCCGACAAAGGTAGCTTGGCGTCGCATCTTCATCCGACGTTCTCCTGGCTCAGATTAGACACCGTTGGTGGTCAGGCGGTCTGCGTCGCAGATGGACTGGAGGTTCCTACGGATTTGTATGCGACATCTTCGACAGCGACTGACGCTTCGCGTGTAGCCGCTCGGTCTCGGAAGCCTAACCCGCCCCGGCTCTCAAAGAGATTCTGTTTAAGCTGCCAACTCTTGTCGGACGCTGTCCCGGGCGCTCCACACGACGGGCACGATGTCGTAGTTGTGTAAGGCATCCACGATCGTCGTTGACGGGGTGCGATTCTCATCATTCAGGAACGCATAGAACCGTGACTCGGCGGGTCGCACTTCCTTAGTGTCAACCCACGAGAATGCGAGAGACTCTGCAAGATCTCGGCTCGGACGATTGACGGCGCGGATCAGTCGCTCGGGTGCCCGGCGCGAGGCCGGCACAACGAAATCGAAGGTGTGGTCGTAACCGCTTCGGCCGGTGAACTTGACGTTCGGAGTGAAGCGAATGTCGTGCAACTCGAGCCAGGCGGTGACGTCCTCGAGGAATAGGCTGGCAACAACGGGAACCGACAGGTAGAACAGATCGTTCACCGCAAGAATCGCTTGAACGAGGTTGTGTTTTCGTAAGGAAAAATCTTGTGGCGTCGCCTTGACGAGGAGGGCGTCCCCATCCCTCCGAATACCGAAGCCATTGAGCGTCGAGGTCAGAAGATCTCTCCTCTTGGACGTCTCAAGATCGCAGCCGGACGCGCGCAGGTCCTGAATCGTCTCGCCGCCGTCCGTCAACATGAAGGTGCCGTTGTCCCGTCGAACGTAGATCTGCGTGTAGTCGTTGTGGCGATCCAGATACGGCGTCGTGATCTCGACGTATTGGTCGTTGACCTCACGCAAGACGCTCTTGTCCCGTACCCACTGCGCGTATTGGTCCAACAAGCCGCGGATTTCGTCAATCATGTGAACAGATCTCGTCGGATGTCCGGCGGCACTGTGACGTTCACGAACTCCATGAACTCTAACAGCAGCAGCCAAGGATCACCAGCATCCGAGAAGCGCTCAGCGGGCAACGGCATGGCCCATCGGTCGCCATATCCCTCGCGGTAGAGATGCAGGTGAGGGCACGGAATCTCTTCGTCGTCCGGACGACCTGCTACACTGGCTCGACCAGAAGCGCGCGCCATCGCCGGAGGAGTAAACGGCGATGAGCATCACACTACGACCGTATCGAAGCGGAGGCTGGGAGGTGGACATCACCGTCCGACTTCCGGATGGTTCGCAATACCGAGAGCGGAAACGCGCGTCCCGCTTCTCGAAGTCGGGGGCGCAGCGATGGGCGGAGGATCGCGAACGATACCTGCTGCAGCACGGCCCTCCGACTGCGAAGAAGGAGGTGCCCACACTCGACACATTCGCGCCGAGATTCGTCGACGGTCACGCCCGCGCGAACCGTCACAAGCCGAGCGGCATTCACGCGATCGAATCCATCCTCCGATGGCATCTCGTTCCAGCGCTCGGCCCGAAGCGTCTCGACGCGATCACGAACGAACAGGTTAGGCAGCTGAAGCTGGCGCTGACGCACCGTTCTCCGAAGACGGTCAACAACGTGCTCACGGTGTTGAGCACGTTGCTCAAGAAGGCGGTCGAATGGGACGAGCTCGAGCGGCTGCCATGCGCGATCAGGTTGTTGCCCAATCCGAAGAAAACACAGTGCCAAAGGGCGGACGGTCACGCCAGCTCCCGATGACCCAGCGACTGACGGCGGCACTGAGGGCCGCGCGTCATCTGCGAGGCGAGCAGGTGTTGTGCTTGGCGGACGGATCGCCCGATCACCCGTGACCGGGTCATCAAGACCGTCCGTGGCGCTCAGCGCGTCGCGGGGATTGAGCAGGGCGTGCACATCCTGCGGCACACGTTCTGTTCACACCTGGCGATGAAAGGAGCGGCGGCGCGGGCCATTCAGGAACTCGCCGGCCACGCAGACCTGTCGACGACGTGACGGTACATGCACCTGAGTCCTGCAGCGACGGAAGACGCGATCCGATTGCTGGACGGACGAGAGTCCGAGACCGAGAGTGTCGAAAAGTTTGGAGATATTCTGGACACTCGAGAGGCAACATCAGGAAGTACTTGCGAGGTAGGAAGTTAGTGGAGCGGGCTACGGGGATCGAACCCGTCTAACTGGCTTGGGAAGCCAGGGCATTACCACTATGCTAAGCCCGCGCTCAAAATGGATCGTATCAGGCTCAGGGCTCAAGGCTGTCGAACGTGAGTCCCTAGCCCTGAGCCGTGAGCCTTAAGCCCGCAGTGAGGACCAATGTTGAACCGCTGGATTATCGTGACGGTCGTCACTGGGACAGTCGCTGCCGCGATCGTTACCGCCCAACAGAGTACGCCGCCGCCAGCCCAGAGCGGGACATCAACACCAGCACCGGTCCGTTCTGGCGGAGTCGTGGTGCCGACGATCACACTCGGGCCAGGCCTCACACCTGTTCCGAGCTATAACGAAGTCACGCCCCCTATTCCCGCGCCGCAGATCCCGGAGGGCTTTGAGACACTGTTCAACGGTAAGGATCTTTCCGGCTGGCACGTCAGCAAGACTGCGCGGCATGGCCACACACCGGAATTCCGCGTTGTCCATGGTGTGCTGATCGGTACGCAGCATCCGTATGGCCAGGGCGGCATGCTCGTGACAGACAAGACGTATCGCAACTTCGAGCTGACGCTGGAAGCAAAGCCGGATTGGGGTTGCGACAGCGGCATCTTCTTCCGCACGACAGAAACAGGCGCGGCATATCAGATCACCATGGACTATCTCGGAAACAACAACGGCAACCTTGGGAGACTGATCGGAGAGGGTGGCATCTCGTTGGGTTCGGGTCGCGCCGCAGGAGCCGGAAGCGGGGCGGCGGAAACACCGAGCGCGGCGTCTCAGGCCTGGAAGCGTGAAGACTGGAACGTGATTCGACTTCGCGTTGAAGGCCCCGCTCCAAAAGTCAGCGTGTGGATCAACAACCAGCTCGTCAACGAGCAGCAGGATGCGACGAACCACGCGCCGGAAGGAATGATCGAAGGACCGATCGCACTACAGGTGCATGGTGGCACGGAGCGCTGGGTGCCTGGCGGATTCTGGCGCTGGCGAAATATCGGTATCAAAGCGTTGCCAAATTAAAAAATCGCCGCCGACAAGCGACGGCATGTCCGTTCGCAAATGGCGCGCCGCGGGGGCCTGCACTCTGAACAAAACGCCGGACCTTTATTGCAGGCCGCGCAATGCCCGCTGCCGTCCAAAGATACGCCCGCGCGCGGTTCGATCGAGATTACGGATCGGAATGTGCAAATTGCTTCGCCGTTCAAACGCCATGCGAAATTCCTACGTAACACCGCGATACTCGAATTGATCGGCAACGCACCGATTCTGCGCGTCCCGATAGCTCTCTCGAATGGCCGCGTTCTCGAAGCACGGCTGCTCGTCGAGACCGGCAGAAGTCACGGAGTGATCCTCGAGCAGGCGTTCATCACGGCGGCTTTGCCGACAAGGCGGGCCTGCGCGCCGGCGACACCATGCTGCAACTCGACGGCAAGCCGGTGGCCGACATGAGTCTCGAGGAGCTTCGATCGAGTTTCCGCCACGACGGACGCGACCGCTCATTGACGATCAATCGCGCGGACACGCAACGCACCATCGTCCTCAAGGTGCAAACCATCCCGTAGGCGCGTGCGCCCATTTAGGGACCACGGCCAACCCGTCATCAGCCGTGCTACCGTACGGAGAGGAAACCATATGCCCTCTTCTATCCGAGTCTCATCCGCGGTGCTGGCGGCTGCATGCATGCTTGGCCTTCTGATGCCGGTCTCCGCTCGCAGCCAGGAATCGGGCAACTTGACGGGCCGCTGGGTCCTCAATCGAAACCAGAGCCAGATCGATAAAGAAATCGGGTTCACTCCTGCCTGGCTGGCCGCCGGCACCCGCGGTGCCGAGCGTGAGTCGGGTGGGGGCGGTGGACGAGGCCGCCGGGGATCCGGCGGTGGTCAGCAGGGCGGCTACGCCGTGCCGCGCGAGAGCGAGGAAGACGCCAAGCGCGTGCAGCAGCTCTCGACCGAAGCGCGGACGCCGTCACCGCACCTCACCATCATCGACAGCCGCGGCACGGTGACCATCACTGATGCCGACGACGTGTCGCGCACCCTTCACACGGACGGGAAGGACGACTCCTTACAGATCCACGGGCTTCCCATCACCGCAGTCACGGTCCGCGACAGCGGCCATGTGGTCGTCCGCTACAAGGTCGAGCAGGGGCGCGAGCTCCGGTATACGTACACGCGGGAGACCGGCCGCCCAACGCTGACCGTAGACATCGAGTTCGTCGAAGGAGGCCGCGTCGCCGACACCGTCCGGCGCGTCTACGACCTGATCGGACCTGAGGATCCGTTCCCAACGCCGGACCTCACGTCGAAGACCGAGCCAGGAGCGGTCGGGGGAGTGCCGGCCATTCCTCCGCCAGCTGCCCGGACGGCGGCCTCCAATGCCGCGCCCCCGGAGCCATTCAATCAGCAGCCGGATGCCGAGCTCAAGGGACTGACGCGTTTGGGGATCGTCATCGAAGGCCTCGGTGCACAGGCGGCGTCGTGCGGGCTGACCCCCACGGCGCTCGAAGCGACAGTGGCCGGCAAGTTGAAGGGCGCCGGCTTCACCGTGCTGACCAACACCGACGAGGACTCGTACGTCTACGTCAACGTGATCACCGGCAGCCTGTCGACTGGATCGTGCGTGTCTCGCTTCGACGTGACCGTCTACACCCACACGACCGCGCGGCTCTCGTATCAGCCGTCGCCGGTCCTGGTCCAGGTGTCGCTCCTGCACAGAGGCGGCATCAGCGCCGGCGCCTCTGCTGGACACTCTGCCACCGTGATCAAGGGCGTGTCCGAGTATCTGGACGAATTCATCGACCGGATCAAGGCGGCCAACAAGTAATGATCTGGGGACGTCGTCCCCAGGCCCCTTACGCGCGGCGCTCGCGGGGCCCCAACGCCCCGCTCCGCTTGCGCGGCTCACTCGCTGCGCTCGTTCGCTTCTTTGATCGCTAGCTACGAATGAACGCCAGCACTTCGTCCCGCTTTTGTTCCATCATCGATTCAGTCGTCGCTTCCAGGTTCAACCGGATCAGCGGCTCGGTGTTCGAGGCGCGGACGTTGAAGTGCCAATCTGAATACTCGACTGACGTCCCGTCCATCGAATAGACCTTCGCGTCTGAGTAGCGCGCGGCCAGGCCATCGAGTTTCTCCTGAACGACGCGATGGTCCGGCATCTTGGTATTGATCTCGCCAGAGATGAAGTACTTCTGCTTCAGCGGCGCCACCAGTTCCTGAAGCGTCTGTCCCTTGTGCGACATCAGCTCCAGCATGAGCAGCGCGGGAATGAACCCGTTGTCGGCGTAGAAATTGTCACGGAAGTAGTAATGGCCGGTGACCTCGCCGCCGAAGATCGCTCCCTCTTCACGCATTCGTCGCTTGAAGAACGCGTGACCGACGCGATTCATGAGCGCGCTGCCACCATACTTCGCCACCATGTCTTTGACTGCGTAGCTGGCGCGAACGTCGTAGACAATCTTCGCGCCCGGGTGCTTGATCAGAAATGCTTCGGCGAGCAAAGCCGTGACGAAATCGCCGGCGATGAATTCGCCGCTCCCATCGATGAAGAAGCAGCGATCGGCATCGCCGTCCCAGGCGATCCCGATGTCGGCGCGATCGCGGACGACCCGATCCACGATGTCGCGGCGGTTTTCTTCAATCAGCGGATTGGCTTCGTGATTGGGAAAGGTTCCGTCGATTTCGAAGCACAGCTTGGTGGTCCGGCACGGAAGCCGTTCGAAAAGCCTCGGTGCCACGAGTCCGCCCATCCCGCTGCCCGCGTCGAGCACCACATTGAATGGCTTGATGATCCGCGTGTCGATGAACGACAGCACGTGCTTCACGTAATCGTCGAGCACGTCCATCTGCGACAGTCCGCCAGGCTTCGCCGCGGCAGCCGGGAGCGTTTGGTTCACGATCATGTCGCGAATCTCGCCGAGGCCGGCTTCGCCGCTAAGCGGAAAGGCTTCCTGCCGCACCATTTTGATGCCGTTGTACTGCTTCGGATTGTGTGACGCGGTGATCTGCGCGCCGCCGTCGTGCCGGTCCCGCGCCACGGCGAAGTACATCATGTCGGTGGCCAGCATTCCGTAATCGACGACATCAGCCCCCTGTTTCCTGGCACCCTCGATGAACGCGGCCGCGACCGCCGGGGAGCTGAGGCGCATATCACGTGAGACGGCAATCCGCTTCGCATTCAAATACGCGACGAAGCCGCGGCCAATCTGAAACGCCGCATCCTCGTTCACTTCGCCTGGATAGAGGCCGCGGATGTCGTACGCTTTGAAAATCGACGTGTTGATGGTGGAGGAGTTGGTGGTCATAAGCGGCTGTAGTCGGTGACAGCGGTCTTGTCTCCGAGCTGCACCGGCGTTTCAATGTTGACGTTGCGGCCGATGTGACAATTGCGGCCGAGAATCGACGATCGCACGACGGCCTCCGGCCCAATCCATCCGTTCGGCCAGACGATCGATCCATCGACGACCGCCCCTTCGGCGACGTGCGTCTGGCGTCCGATGACCGAGTAGGGCAGCACCCGCGCTCCCGCTTTCACGACCGCACCATCGTCTATGAAGCAAGGCCCGTGAAGCTCCACTCCCTGATCGACCTTCGCGTCCGGCGAGATCCAGCAGGTCGCCGCGGGTGCACCGGCGAATGGAGGAGCCTGATAGCGTCCATCCATGATGTCGCGGTGAACCTGCAGATACTTCGCCGGCGTGCCGATGTCGATCCAGTACCCATCGTAGATGTAGGCAACAAACGTTTCGCCGCGCTCGATGAGAGAAGGGAAGAAGCTCCGTTCGATCGACCAGGCGGTATCCTTTGGAATTCGATCGAACGTATCGGGCTCGAGGACGTAGATGCCTGCATTAATGGTATTGCAGGTAATCTCGTCCTCGCCTGGTTTCTCGAGAAACCTGAGGATGTGTCCGTGCGGGTCGGTTTCGACCAGTCCGTATGCGCGGGGATTGTCCACCGGCGTCAAGACGATGGTCGCCTTGGCTCGCCGTTCGCGGTGAAGCCGGAGGACGGCGCCAAGATCCACATCGGTCAACACATCACCGTTGAACACGACAACGGAGTCGGTCAAGGAGTCGCCGGCGTATCGGATCGCGCCGCCAGTTCCCAGCGGCATCGGTTCGACGACGTAGCGAAGTCGAACGCCGAGGCCCGCTCCCTCGCCGAAGATTTCTTCAATGCGCCGCGGCTGGTAGTTGAGGCTGAGGATCACCTCGTCGATTTCCGGAACCTGCTTCAGGAGATCTATCTGGTAATACAGGAATGGTCGATTGAGAATCGGAACGATCGGCTTGGGCGTGTGAACCGTAAGTGGCCGGAGCCGCGTGCCCTTCCCGCCTGCGAGAAGAATGGCCTTCATGCAACATCCGATCATAATGCGGATTGCGGATTGTGAACGGTCGATTTTTGGATGATGATGACACTGCCGTGAATCTGCCGAACGCGATCACGATCGGCCGGATCTTTCTAGTGCCACTCCTCGTCGTGGTCCTGCTGACGCAGTTCGAGGGACGCCTGATTCTAGGTGTTCGGAAAGAACTCGTCGGCGCCGCGATCTTTGGCATCGCGTCATTGACCGACTGGCTCGACGGCTATCTCGCGCGGCGGCGCAAGCAGGTCACACCGCTCGGTCAGTTCATGGATCCGCTGGCCGACAAGCTTCTGATCACCGCGGCACTGGTGTCGCTGGTGCAGATGGATCTGGCGCAATCGTGGATGGTCGTGGTCATCCTCGGGCGCGAGATCGCGGTGACTGTTCTGCGCAGCCTCGCGCAATCGCGAGGCGTGTCCATTCCCGCGTCACCACTTGGCAAATTCAAGATGGCATCGCAAGTGACGGCCGTTCTCCTGCTGATTCTTGGCGAGGACGTTCCCGTTTTCGCAGCGCTTGGCACGGTCGCCTTGTGGATCGCGTTGGTCACCGCCGTTGCCTCGGCGTGGGACTATTACCGGCGGTACGGCGTGGTCGCCTCGAATCCCTAATCACTGATCACTCATCGTGAATCGCTGAATCCCCAATCCGTGAATCGTTGCATCCCTAATCCGCGAATCGCTGAATCGCGCAATGGATTCGGGATCCAGGATGCGAAGATTCGACGATTCGGGATGCGTCGATTCACGATGAGCGATCAGTGATTAGCGATGGATCGCCACCAGGTCCCCGACCGTGACCGCGTCAGACGTCTTATCGATGCGGATAACAGACGTCCCGGGATTTACCACCAGCGCGGTGGCTTGGGCGATTCGCGCGACCGGGCCGGTGCCGCCACCGGTGGTGCGGAAGATCGTGAGCCGCTGTCCGGCGCGCAGCCCGTGATCGCTGCCGCGATCGAACACCATCAGGTCGCCTTGTGCCGCCATCTGCCGGCGGTCGTCACCGAGCATCACGTGCCCGGGATTGGCAAAGTCGGGCTCGCCGTCCTTGGTGACCAGCGGCACCTCTACCGTCACGAACGGTTCGAGGTAGTCGCCTTCTTCAATCGCATCGCACGCCTTGACGATTTCGGCGATCGCCGCATCGGCGGTCGCGTCGACGATGCGAACCCACCCGGCCGTGTGGACGCTCGAGGTTTTCACGTTGTCGCCTGCGGGATGAACGAATCGATCGGCGATCAGCCTCCGCACGTAGTAGTCCTGCCCGATCTTCATTCCCTGCGCCGTTCCCGCGCTGATGATCAGCGTTTCGCCCGGACCAAACAGCGATTTCCCGCGCTCGCGTCCGGGCGCCACTCGGATCGACATGTTGGGCGCCGCGCCGGCAGCCCGTGCGCCGCAGGCGAGTTCACCCGCATAGTCCCGCGCCGCGACCTGCGCCGTGGCCACTTCCTGCGCGAACGCGGCAACCGGCACGAAGGCGACAGCGAAGGCCGCCAGGTGAACTAGTGACAGTGGTCTACGAGTCATGCGATGTGCTCCCGTTCTTGGCCTTCTTCTCTTCGGCCTTCAAGGTTTCCGACAGTTTCTTCGCCTCTTCGAGGTACTCGCTGGCTTCGAACTCTTCGATGAGACGGTCGAGAAGGGGGAGCGCTTCTTTCGTCTGTTGCATCCTCAGGTAGGCCTGAGCCAGGTAGAAATACACCGCATCCCGGCGGCTGTATTCCGGGTCGTTCTTCAGAATGGACTTGAACCGATCGATAGCTGCCGGCGGGAACTTCTGCGTCCGCAGATAGAAATAGGCGACACGGTAATCGGAGTCGCTCAAACGATCGCGCGCTTCGCGCAGCTTCGCCTTGCCGTCGGCCACCACCTGGGCGCGCGTCTCCGCATCCGGATCGTTCGGGTTGACAACCCCGTACCGCGTGACGAACGTCGTCAACTCCGCGATCGCTTCGAGTGTTTCACTCTGATCGCGGTCTGGACCGTGCATCTGATAGAAGTGGCACATCCCCAGCTTGTACTGTGCGTAGTAGGCGCGCCGGTGCGTCGGATAGTACGACAGGAACTCGCGAAACTCGTTGATCGCAAGCACGGTCGATTCGGCGCTGTGCTCGCCCAGGAAAGCATCGGCGAGTCCGAGTTTCGCGTCGGCGCGATACTGGCTCTGCGGATAACTATCCATGAGTTGCCTGAAGTACTCGCGAGAGGTGAGCCAGTGCTTCTTGTTCAGCTCCTCGGTCCCTCGTTCCCACAGAAACTTGTCCGGCTCCAACGTGCCGACGGGTGGTCGCTTCTGACCGCCGCCGCAGGCCGGCGCGATGCACAAAAGCACTATCCAAACGAGCGAACGCACCCGAATCATCTGAGTGCGGGGGTGGTCGAAAGCCATCGATACTCCGCTGCAATACCTTCTTCGAGCGAGGACGTGGGGACGAACCCGAGATCGGCCCGCGCGCGCGACGTGTCCGCAAACGTATCGCGCATGTCTCCCTTCTGCGCGGGTTCGCGTCGAACGTCGAGAGTACGGCCGGACACCCGGCCAATGATGTCGAGGACGTGCTTGATCGAGACACGCGACCCGCCGCCAATGTTGTAGGCACGTCCGGGGACGCCACGTTCGCCTGCCGCAACGGTCGCCGCCACAGCATCGTGCACAAATGTGAAATCGCGTGTCTGTTCGCCATCGCCATACAGCGTGATCGGGGCCCCTGCGATGGCAGCGGTGAGAAACCGGTGGAACCCCATGTCGGGGCGCTGCCTGGGCCCATACACCGTGAAATATCGGAGTGATGAGGCCGGAACTCCATGGTTCACGTGGTACAGGTAACAGAGCTGCTCGGCGGCAAGTTTGGTGACCCCATACGGAGAGACGGGCTGCGGAAGGGCATCCTCCCGCATCGGAATCGAGACGTTGTCGCCGTAGATCGACGAGCTGGACGCGTAGACGAACTTCTGCAACGGCAGGTTTACACATGCCTCGAGCAGTTGCTGCGAGGCGTCGACGTTGTTATCCGAGTACACGCGGAAGTCGCGTCCCCAACTCTTTCGAACGCCCGCCTGGGCGGCGAGATGAAAGACGTGCGTGACACCCGCCAGCAGCGACCGAAGATCGGCGTCCTGGATTCGCTCTTCGATGAAGCGAAACCCTTCGCGACGTTTGTTGACCGCGAGGTTGGCTTCCTTCAACGACCGCGCGTAGTAGTCGGTAAAGCAATCGAGCCCGATCACCTCGGCGCCACGATCCAGCAGAGCCTCCGCCAGGTGCGATCCGATGAAGCCGGCCGCGCCGGTGACCAGCGCCTTCATGCGAAGACCTGCCTGATTCGATCCGGAAGACGGCACGGTTTGCCCGCATGATCGAGTGCCGCGTGAATCGTGCGGCCCGAGGCGGCGATCGACTGATCGTCGCGAAGAACGATCTCGTAGGTGAACTCCATGCGCACTGGCGAGAGCATTCGTCCTTTCGTTCTCACCTCAATCTCATCGTCATACCGCGCCGGCCTCCGGTATTCGCATTGCGCCTCGATGACCGGCAGCGTGACGCCGGCGTGTTCCATTTCCCTGTACGTCCAACCGAGCGACCGCAGAAGATCGGCACGTGCGACCTCGAACCACACGAAGTAATTTGCGTAGTACACAACTCCCATCTTGTCGGTCTCGGCGTACCGAACCCGGATCACAGAGATCGACGTCGGCCGCTCGCTGCGTTCGCTGACGGCCACGCTCAAACCCTGGCCTTCGCGTCTGCCGCCGCACGCAGATCGCGAACCGCCCGTTCGGGATCTCCGGTTCCAAAAATGGAAGTACCGGCAACGAGGATGGTCGCGCCCGCCTCAACGAGTCGCGCGGCATTCGAGGTATCGATGCCGCCGTCGACCTCGATGGGCGCCGCATTGCCCTGCCGGTCGAGAAGGGCCCTGACCGCTTTGATCTTAGACTCGCTTCGAGGAATGAAAGTCTGGCCGCCAAACCCGGGATTCACGGACATGACGAGCACGTGATCGATCATCCCGGCAACATCCTCGAGCGAGGCCACGGGTGTGGACGGATTGATCGCCACCCCCGCCTTTGCCCCGATTTCCTTGATCGCCTGGAGCGTGCGATGCAGATGGGGGAGCACCTCGAGGTGCACGGAAATCATGGCCGCTCCGGCATCGACAAATGCGTCCAGATAGCGATCGGGCTCCTCGATCATGAGGTGCACATCGAGCGGCACCGTCGCAACCCTGCGAATCGATCGCACGACCGGCACACCAATCGACAGGTTCGGCACGAAGTGGCCGTCCATGACGTCGACGTGGATGAGGTCAGCCCCGCCACGTTCAACCGCCGCGATTTGCTGACCGAGGATCGTAAAGTCCGCCGAAAGGATGGAGGGAGCGATCCGGACCGTCACCGGCTGACCTCGAGGGAGATCGGCTCGCCCGGCGAAATCTGGAACCCTGCCTGGGGGTTCTGCCGAAGGACGATACCGGCAGGAACTCCGGGATACGGATGATCGCCGACCACCGCGACTCGAAACGCCCGGGCTCGGAGGAGGTCGGCGGCACGATCGCCGTTCACGCCGATCAAGTCCGGCATCACATAGGTGGCGCCCCGTTCGGCGCGGTTGACGAGCACGGCGACGCGGGGTGCGTTGCTCTTGGGCTCGGGATTCTGTGCGATGACAGCATCCGGCGAGTACTCACCCGATCGGATTTCCGATATGCCTGCCAGCTCGAGGCCCTCCTGCTGGAGGCGCAGTTGCGCCGCACGGTCCGAGTCGCCGAGCAGAGCCGGAACGATCGTCGATCGCGGTCCCGCGCTGAGCCAAACTTTGACGCTGCGCTCGCGGCGGGTTCGCACGCCCGGCTGGGGATCCTGCGCAAGAATCTGCCCGGCGGGCACTTTCGGATCGGTCCGCTTGCCTTCTTCGACCTTCAGATTCAGCCCCCATTGCGCCAGGACCCCGGTTGCGTCGTTGACGGTCCTGCCGGCGAGCTCCGGCACCACGACCTCGCGCGTCTTCAGCGCGACTCGCATCGCCGCCGCGGCAAAGAGCAGATACGTCAGAAGCAAAGCGCCGCCCAGGAGCAGAAACTTACCGGCCCCCCAGACGCGATTGGTCAGAGCCATGAACACTCAATTTTACCGAAAGTCCTTAGTTTTCACCAGAATGGCGGCAAAGAACGCTTCCAGCTCGTCACGAAATGGCAGCGTTCGAAAGTGACCGTCGGCGGTGACGAATCGCGCCATCGAGGCGGGAATGCGCTCGGGCGCCTGCACGAATTCATGGTGAGACGCTAGAAAATCGGCCACGACTTGCTCGTTTTCCTCGGGTTCGCTCGAGCACGTCGCGTAGATGATCCGGCCGCCGGGATCGACGGCAGCCGCAACTCGGTTCAACATCTCGATTTGCGTGGCGGCGAAACGCTTGAGCTCACCTGCAGAGCGACGCCACCGAATGTCCGGATCGCGGCGAAGGGTACCGAGTCCGGAGCAGGGAGCGTCGAGTAGCACGGCGTCAAAAGGCTCGCGGAACGGCAGCACGGCCGACGCATCCGCCTGGACGACCCTCGCGCAGGTCGCGCCCAGGGTTGCGATGGTGCGAGCCAGCAGTTCGACGCGGCGACCCCGAAGGTCAGTGGCAACGATCAGGCCGCGATTTCCCATCGCCGCAGCCATGGCCGTCGTTTTTCCTCCGGGCGAGGCACAGCCGTCCAAAATCCGTTCACCTGCCGCTGCGCTAACGAGTTCGGCGACAAGTTGCGACGATTCGTCCTGCACGAAGAACAAGCCTTCGTCAGCGATCGCTCTTGACAATGGATTGCCGCGACCAACCGTCAGACCATGCGGTGCAAACCTCGTCGGCTCTGTCTCAACACCCAGTGCGGCCAATCGTTCGATCAGTGCATCTCGGGTGATGCGCAACGTGTTCGCGCGCAGCGTCAAGGCGGCGGGCGCGTTGTCGAACATTGCCCATTGCTCGGCCGCTTCGAACCCGTAACGATCGAGCCATCGTGCAATCAGCCACCGCGGGTGCGACAGCGTTTTTTCGAGGTAATCGAGCGCCTGTTCCAGAAAGGTGGCTGGCACTTTTCCCCAAAAGGTGGCTGGCACATTTTTCTGCTCCGGCTGTGCCGACGCGGCCTCGTTGACGTCGGAATTACTTGCGTTTTGTGAAAAGGTGGCTGGCACCTTTCCGGCGAAGGTGCCAGCCACCTTTTTCGGGTTTCGTGGCAGCGGCAGGCGATCACGTTCGCGGCTAATCCGGCGGAGAATCGCGTTGACCAAGCCGGACGCGCTGCGTTTTCCGACCTTGCCCGTCAGGGCGACGGCGTCGTTGACGGCGGCGGATGCGGGAATACGATCCAGGTGAATCAGTTGGAACGTAGTCATCCGCAGAATATCCAGCACTTCGGAATCGAGCTCCGTCACAGGACGACGCGCGAACACTTCGATAATCGCGTCGAACGATCCCTGCCAGCGTAGTGTTCCCGTGACAATCTCACCGGCCAGCGCGCGATCGCGCTCGTCAGCTAACCGCGAACGAACCACCGCGAGCGCGCCAGGAAGATCCGACCGACTCGCATTGACGGCCCGCAGCACGTCATACGCCGCGAGCCGCGCGGGGGCGATCACGGGCGGCTCAGCAACATTCCGGGCGCCAGCTTACGGCCGCTCAGAAACTCCCGCACAGTCATCACGCGTCGTCCCTCGGGCTGAATCATCAGGATTCGGAGAACCCCGTGATCGCCGGTCGCGACCGATAGAACATCGCCGCTCGCTTCGACAACGGTTCCGGTAGAGGCGTCAGTGCTCTGTGTGGTCAACTTCGTGCGATGAATGAGGCATCGAATGCCACCCATCGTAGTCGACGCCATCGGCCATGGTTGAAGACCGCGGACACGATTGTGGATCTCGTGCGCCGGGCGCTCCCAGTCAATCGGACTCTCGCTCTTCTCGATCTTTGGTGCATACGTGGCGAGCGCGTCGTCCTGCGGCGTCTCGACGATGGGGCCGATTGACAATTGATTGACGACATCCACTAGTGCAGCCGCCCCGAGCTGCGCGAGATCACGCTCCACGTCGACGCTGGTTTCGTCGGGATCAATCGGTCGCGTCACGGTCGCAAGCATTGCCCCCGCGTCGAGCGCTGCAACGACCCGCATGATCGTGACACCCGTCATCTCGTCTCCCGCCATCACCGCCCGATGTACAGGTGCGGCGCCGCGATATTTCGGCAGGAGCGATCCGTGGACGTTGATCATGCCGAGTCGCGGAATCCTCAACAGTGCGTCAGGAAGAATGCGACCGTACGCCGCGACAACGCCGAGGTCCGGGGTGTAGTGGGCGATCGTGGAAAGAAATGCTTCGTCGCGAAGTTTGATCGGTTGCAAAATCGGCACACCCGCTTCGAGGGCAACCTGTTTGGTTGCCGTTGGCGTGACGTGCTGCCCGCGTCCGCTCGGGCGATCGGGCTGTGACACCAGCGCAACCACCTGGTGCTGTGAACCGAGAAGCGCCCGCAGCGTCGGCACCGCGAAGGGGGGCGTGCCGAAGTAAATCACCCGAAGTTTTGCCGTCCGTGTTATTCCGTGGTCTTCCGTGGCGGTTTCTACCATGGACCGTGTTCTTCCGGGGTCACCATCGCCCCGACCGTTTGAGCTTCTGGATTTTGCGTACGATGAGTTCCTTCTTTATTCCTCGCAACCGATCGACGAACAAGGTCCCGTCGAGATGATCCATTTCGTGCTGAAAGGCGCGGGCCAGCAACGCTCGTCCCTCAATCGTCTGCTCGTTACCCGCTCGATCGAGACCGCGCACAACCGATCGGGCCGGCCGAACGACAGTGGCATTGAAACCTGGAACGCTGAGGCATCCCTCTTCTTCGAGCTGCATCCCTTCACGCGCGACGAAAACGGGATTGATCATGACGATGAGGTCGGCGGCGCGGCGTCCAAGCGAGAGATCGATGACGAAGAGACGAATCGGCACGCCTACTTGTGTTGCCGCCAGCCCCACGCCGGGGGCCGCATACATCGTCTCGACCATGTCGTCGACGAGTCGCTGTAATTCGTCAGCATCGACGCTGGCGACTTCAGTTGCGGGTTGATGCAGGAGAGACTGCCCGTAGCGCAAGATCGGCCGGATCATAATCACTCCGAGGGGCTTCGCCCCTCGGACTCCCTTACACGCTCTCTCGCGAGCCGCTTCGCCGGCTCGCTCCGCTCGCGTGGGCTCACTCGCGCGCTCGTTCGCCTGCGGCTATGGGGCCTTGAAAACCTCTTCTGGGCAGCTGGCAACGGCCGACCGTTCAGGACTGTTTCACAGCGAACTGCTCGCGGACGGTGGCGTTCCAGCCGCTGATCGCCCGTTCGAGTTCGGCGACTGAATCGCCGCCGAACTTTTCCGTCACCGCATCCGCGAGGACGAGTGCCACCATGGCTTCGCCGACCACCGCAGCCGCAGGCACGGCGCACACATCGCTGCGTTCGATTGCCGCGGCCGCTTCACTCATCGTGGTGAGATCGACGGAGCGAAGTGGTTTCATCAACGTGGAAATGGGCTTCATCCACGCGGAAACCCGGACGTCTTCGCCATTGGTGACGCCTCCCTCGAGCCCGCCGGCATTGTTGCTGGGACGCGACAACCCGGTCGCACGGTTGCCGCCGGGACTGGGAACGATTTCGTCGTGTACGCGCGACCCGGGGCGGGCCGCCGCTTCGGGGCCAAGCCCGATCCCAACAGCCTTGATTGCAGGAATCGACATCATCGCCTGTGCTAACCGTCCATCGAGCTTGCGGTCCCACTGCACGTAACTTCCGAGACCAATCGGCACGCCGGTCGCAATGACCTCGAAGCCGCCTCCTTTTGTATCGCCTGCCTCGCGGGCGCGATCGATTTCGTCGATCATGAGTCGCTCGACCTCGGGGTCGACACAGCGCAGCGGAGCTTCGGGGCTCAGAGCCGCTGCTTGCTCGAACGTGACGACGGTCCCTTCGGCAAGGCGCGCCTGTCCGATTGAGAAAACGTGGCTGGTGATGCGAATGCCCGCATGTTTGAGCAACTGACGGGCGAGGGCGCCTGCCGCAACACGCGCCGCAGTCTCGCGCGCGCTCGCCCGCTCGAGAATGTCGCGCACATCGGCGCGACCGTACTTGGCAACGCCGGCGAGGTCCGCGTGTCCGGGCCGCGGACGGGTGACCGGGGCGCGACGCGCGCCGCCGGCATCAGGCGGGGCCTCCACCGTCGTGCGCATCGTGTGCTGCCAATTGATCCAGTCGCGATTCACAATCGACATCGCAATTGGCCCGCCAATCGTTTCGCCCGCCCGGACTCCCGAGAGGATGTCGGCGCGATCGGACTCGATCGCCATGCGCCGTCCGCGCCCGTAGCCACCTTGACGCCGCTTGAGGTCTGCCGTGATCGCGTCGGTGTCGACCGGAAGCCCTGCAGGTATGCCCTCGAGGATCACGATCAGCGCTCGACCGTGAGATTCACCCGCGGTGAGAAAACGCACCATTGAGGGCCCAATTGTATACGAAGTTTTTGCAGCATCCGGACGCGTACTTCGCGAATTGCTTCGCAATCCTCGCGTTCGGCAAGCGGGCCGCTTGCTTGCAGTGCACGTCGCCATGCCGCAGGTCGTCGCCGATCGTTTTGTGCGTTCGAAGGATGCATGGATCGATCTTGGGACCGGCGGCATTGTGAAACTGCGCATTCTGCCGTCGGGATCTCGGAACGAGCAGATCATATGGAACACACAATGCGCGGTTCTGGCGAATCTGCGTCACCCGCTAATCAATCCGCTCATTGACTACGGTTTAGTCGACAGCCAGCAGCGGTTCGAGGCGTACGCCGCACAGCCTGCGATTCGGGTCAGCACCCGGACGGGAGATCGCCTGAAGGCGCATAGTCTGCGATTTCTGCAGGCGCACGCGGTTCCACTCGGTCAAACGGACCTCGATCCACTGGTTCGAGCGATCGAACCCGCCCCTTCGACTCGCGTGTCTGAGCGCTCGAAGAAAGCAAGCGCTTCGATTTCAGTCCGGCCGTTGGGGATCGTCCTGCAACCCCGCCCTGCGTACGACGCAATCGCAGACGCACTCGACGTCGCGTGGCCGGCGGGACCATCAGCGATCTTCGTGGGCGGATCGTTGCACTCCGGCCTCAGGACCGCTCGCCTGATCGCGGCACGGCTCGCACGCTTGCGCGGGTACGTCCCCATAAATGCCGAGCTATTGGAGTGTCGGCCGTCGCTTGCCGAGTTCACCGCCAATCGCCACGTCTGCGTGCTCGCCGACGAACGGCAGACCGCAGCGCACTCAGTCTGCATCTTCCTGAGACGTCTCGGGTCCGAAAGCCCGCGTCGCCACGTCGTGTTGGTCTTCGCCCGCCCGTCATCAGGTCCGCCGCGGCGGTGGATCGCCATCGACCGAATGGGAGTCACTGCGATGAGCGCCATGATCTTCGTAGACGACGTGCAAGGTCCGAATCCTGGGGAAATACTGAATGCGATTCGCATCGCCGATGGAAGCCCCGGCGTGTTCTTGCAGCAGTTGGGATCGACCGAGTACGCGCCGAACCGGACGAGTACCCTGGTCGTCCACGAGACCCCGCAACCGTACGAGACGACGGGTTCGGCAGTTCGATCCGATCGGACAGCAACCGTCCGACACCGAACTGATGCGCTGTTGCAACGATCCATCACGCGAGCCGATGCGCTCGTCGTTCGCGGTCGGCATGCCTCCGCCTATCGGTTGTTGTCACGCGCCACCCGAGTGCTCGCGCGAAGAGGCTTGCTGGACAGGGCAGCCGAGACGGAGTTGCACCATGGCTTTCTTTTCCTCGATCGAGGTCTCCTCACGGACGCGGCCGCAGCATTCGAGCGAGCACGACAGACAGCACCGGCGAGTCAATCGGCGGTGCACGCGACGATCGGTTTCGGACTGGTATTGATCGATCAGGGTCGACTCGTAGAGGCCGAAGCTGTTCTTCGAACGACGTTGCTGTCAGCCGGCGGCGACCAACGGTGGCTACGGCTGCAGGGTGCCTGCGCACTAGCGAGGTGCCTCTATTGGATGGGTCGCCTCGACGAGGCGAGACTGACGCTCGACGCCGCGCCGATCATCGATGCGGTACCTGAAACGGCGCGTCTGATGGCGCTGCGTGCGCGAATCGAGCTGGCTGAGGATCTGATTACCCCTGCGGTCAGAAGTGCGCGAGGCGCAGTCGACCTTGCAACCGAGCTGCACGACCTGCGGACGCTGGCGTCCACTTCGCGGTCACTGGCCGCAGCACTCGCATCGGCCGGTGACCAGCGCGCCGCCATCTCTCAGATTGAACAGGGTCTGATCGCTGCCGCGACTGCCCATCTTCCACTCGCGGCCGCTCGTCTTCGGCTAACGCTTGCCGAGATACGTGGTGCGCCTGATCAACAGGCCGCGCGGAGGCTCGTCCTGCGGGTGATGACGCCACGCTACCCGCCGCTTCTGCAGGTTTTCGCGCGCGCGGCGTTGAGCAGGATTGAAGGAAAAGAACTGGACTCGCGCACCAAGTCGTTCATGACATCGAGCGGAGCCGCACGTCTCGTCCACTCGCCTCTTGCGACGCTCAATAACCCGGTCACCGACCTCGAGTGCTTCCTTGATGTCGGCCACACAGCGCCGGACGACCGCAGTGCCATCGAGC
>DASTVZ010000139.1:0-22215 GCA_035758845.1 Vicinamibacterales bacterium | reverse complement strand
GCATTTCTCACTGCGCGTGGGGCCCACCCCCACGCGCTCTCGCTCGCGGGCGCCGCTTCGCGTCGCTTCCCTCCGGCCGCTCGCTCGGCCCGCAGGCGCTCCGCCAATCGCCAATCGCCAACCGCGAGCGGCCGCGAAGATCACTTCTTTAACGTCACGCCGGTCAGTTCCGCAACTGCCGCGAGCGTCGTCTGCGCGGCGTTGAGACCGAGACGAAAATCCTTGTCGGTGTACGTCGTGAACACGTCGCTCGGCTGGTGCCAGTTGGGATCCCAGCCGGCGCCGATGTGCATCCCACGCTCGTTTTCACGAAGGCTGATTGCAGGCACAAAATTCATGAAGGGCGTCGAATCGGTGTTGGTCATGTGCGGACCGACGGTGGCCGGATAGTCCGTCGCGTACCGGTCGTTGGCAGCTTTGAAGATCCACGCGAGCTTTTGTGAACCTTCGGCCATCTTCGAGTTCATCTGGAACTCGATATTCACGTCAGCCTCGCGGCGCTGCTCGGAACTCACTTTGCCATCGGGCCCGGGCATTCCGTGATCCCACATCATCATGTCGTGCTGGATCATGCCGAGCCACTTCGGCTCAGGATACTTCTTCGAGCCGGCAGGATCCTCTTTCCCCTGAAGGTCCTTGCGCTGATTCACGTAGGCCCACGCGCCGTTGAGTCCCGTCTCCTCGTTGTTCCAGAGAACAAAGCGGATGGATCTGTCCGTCTGCACATCGGGCGAGCTGAACACGCGCGCGACCTCCATGACCAGGGCCGTGCCCGAGCCATCGTCATTCGCCGCTTCGCCCCACCCGAGACCGTCCATGTGGCCGCCAATGATGTACATCTCCTCGGGATGCGTGGTTCCAATCTTCGTACAGTAGACGTCCTGCCGCTCGCCGGGGGTCGTCGGCTGCGCGTTGAGCGCCTGGAGACGCGGATCGAGCGGTGCGGCGCCCGGCGCGTCAGGTCGATAGACGCCGGTTCTGGAACGGTTGCCGAACTGCGAGCTGCCGCCTTCGCGTCCGCGTCGCGTGTCGCTTCCTGCCGGTGATCCGGCCGGCGCCGTTTCTCCGCCGCGCCCCCGGCCTCCTCGGCCTGCGCCGGTCCCGCGCGCCGGTGCATTCGGATCTGAAGCAGCGGCAGAAGGATAGGTGTAGGTGATTCGCTCGGTGTTGGTGCAGCCGTAGCTTTTGAGTTGCGCTTCGATCCAGTCGAGCGCGGCGCGATTACGATCCGTCCCCTGACGCCGATCGCCGAACTGCGTGAGCCCTTTGATCGTCGCCTTGTACTTCTCGAGATCGAGCCGATCCACCAGCGCTTTGATCGCTGGATCTTGCCGCGCGGCAGCCGGAACCGTCGTTTCCTCAGGCTCCTGCGCTCGAGCAGTTCCGACACTGACCAGACTTAACGCAACCACGCCCACGATCCCACGCATTCGCCACCCTCCGAACAAAAGTGTAATGCATGGCTCACTGCGGTGTCGGGATCCGTCGTCCGGATCCGATTCAGTGATTCAAGGATTAACGATTCGAGGATTAGTGATTCACGATTGGTGATTCACGATTAGTGATTGGTGATTAGCGATTCCATTACCAAACTTCACATTTGTCCGCAGCCGGTCGAACCATGGCGGCATCAGGTTTACACCCGAACGCCTGCGCGAATTCCGGCAGATTCGATAGCGGCCCGATCACGCGGTACTTGCCGATCGGATGCGGATCACCCTGGACCATCGTCCGCGCGAATTCCGGCCGCACGGCATCGCCGCGAAACTGTCCCCATGCAATGAAGAACTGCTGCGCCGGCGTGAAATCGTCAATGACTGGAATCGCTGGCTTGCCGCGCTGCGCAATCTGAAACGCTCGATACGCGATCTTCGCTCCGGCGAGATCCCCGATGCTTTCGCCGAGCACGAGTTTGCCGTTGTGATGAACGCCAGGCTCGACGAAGTAGTTATCGAACTGCCGGACCACGCAGTCGGTACGAGCCTGAAACTTTTTCAGATCATCGGGGGTCCACCAGTTGCTCAATCGGCCCTGCGCGTCGTACCGCGCCCCTTGATCGTCAAAACCATGGCTGATCTCGTGGCCAATCACCACGCCGATGGCGCCGTAGTTGACCGCGTCGTTGACATCCATGCTGAACGCCGGCGGCTGCAGGATTCCGGCCGGGAACACGATTTCGTTGAGCAGCGGATTGTAGTAGGCGTCCGAAGTCGGCGGCGTCATTCCCCATCGCCCGCGATCGACCGGCTTGCCGATGGTTGAAAGGTCGTCACGGACGCTGAAGGCGCGTCCGGCGACGACGTCGTCCCAGAACGAGGTGCGGCTGATTGGCACCTCGCTGTAATCCTTCCACCGATCCGGATAGCCGATTTTCGGATTGAATGTTGCGAGCTTTTCGGTGGCGCGTGCCTTCGTCTCCGCGCTCATCCAGTCGAGTCCTTGAATCGTCTCGCCCATAGCCGCGAGCAGGTTCTTGACCAGGTCCTGCATGCGCGCCTTTGCCTCGGGGGGAAAATACTTTTCGACGTACTTCTTGCCCAGCGCCTCACCAAGAAGCGCGTCTGTCATCTCCACGCAGCGCTTCCACCGCGGCTTCACCTCTGTCGCGCCGTTGAGGAACGCGCCGTTGAACGCAAAATCTTCCTTGACGAAATCGTCCGAGAGTGCCGGCGCGGCGCTGTGGAGCAGGTGCCATTTCAGATACATCTTCCACTGCGCCACTGGTTCCGCCGTGAGCTCGCGACTGAAGGTTTGTACAAACTTCGGCTCGGTGACATTGAGCGGCGCAGGTGTCAACCCAACCTGCTTGTAATACGCCATCCAATTGAATGACGGCGCCAGACGCTGCAGGTCGCTGAATACCATCTTGTGGTCGGTTGCCGCCGGGTCGCGCAGCGCAACGTTATCGAGCGACGCTTCGGCGAGTCGCGTTTCGAAACGAAGAATCGAAGCGGCGATGGTGCTGGCTGCCGAGGCGGATTCACCAGCAAGCCGGAACATATTCGTGACGTGCAGCACGTACTTCTCGCGCGCCTCCTTGAATCGGGCGTCTGGCTTCAGATAGTAGTCGCGGTCGGGCATGCCGAGCCCGCTGGCGAGGACCTGGGCGATGACATCGGCCGGTTTGTGATTGTCAGAGCCGGCGTAGAGCGCAAAGGGGACGCGAATGCCCATCACATGGAACGTCCCGATCATCCGTTGCACACCGGCGACATCGCGAATCTGATCGATCTCTGACAGACGCGGCGCGAGCGGTTTGACCCCGAGCTCGTTGATGCGCTTTTCATCGGTGCACGCGGCATAGAAGTCGCCGATCAGCTGCTCGACAGAACCCTTCGGCTGGGACGGCAGCGCGGATACCTGGGTCAGAATTTCGTGCAACCGATCCTTCGCCGACTCTCCGGCTGCCCAGCGACGGCTCCATCGGGGCATTGCGGCCGGAATGGCGTTTTCCGCCCGCCACTTGCCGTTCGCGAACTGGTAGAAGTCGCCGCACGCGTCTGCCGTTCGATCGATATCCGACGGGTCGATGCCGCGGAGTGTGCCACTTTGCGCTTGAAGCAGTACCAGCGACAGCGCTGCCACAACAGGAACGATTCGGATCACTCGCATGAGATTCTGCCGGTTTGATGAAATCACCGGGGCGCCGGAGCGCCGGCCGCAGCCTGCAGCCGTTCGATGACCTCGGCCGGGAGGTCAACCGCGCGTAGTTCACCCTTTTCCTTCGTCGTGCACACCGCGGTCATCGATCCTGTTCCGACGATCGCGCCGGCGGAGGTGATCGTGAAGCCGTAGCGAATGGACCGTCGTGTCAACTCGGCAATCGAGACCGTCACCTCGAACTCGTCCTCGAAGCGAAGTGGACGCTTGTACTCAAAGGAAGCCGCGACACGCGGCCAGCCGCCGGTGATTTCCGCGGCGCCGATACTGAGTCCGGCGGCGCGCCACAGCGCGTGCTCGGCCTCCTCCATGAACCGGAAGAACGCGCTGAAATGCGCGATGCCGGCGAGATCGGTTTCCGAGAACTGCACCCGCCTGCTGTAGCGGAATCCAGGCGTTTTGGCGCTCACCGTGTGCGTCCCTCCGGAACCTCGAGATGCGGCGCCTTCTCCTCGAGCACCGCACCCGGGGTGCCGGCGTGCCACGGAGGAATAGGAATCTTGCCAGGTTTGTAAAGTGATTCCATCGGTCCCCAAACCGCGTCAACCCGCGAGGTGAAAAGATCGCCGATCAACAGGTCGGTGATAGTACCGCGAAGGCGCGGATATTTTCGAACGAATTCACCGAAGCTGAATCCGTCGTAGAACTCGCAGACCAGTCGTCGCATCCGATCGACGCCTTCATTGAAATTGGTTCCCCAGCGCCCGAGCTGCGCTTCGCTGACGTCGCCGCGTTCGAGCCCCTCGACAATCGCGTCAGCCGCCAACTCGCCCGACTTGAGCGCCAGCAGCACACCTGACGAATACAACGGATCGAGAAAACCGAACGCATCGCCGACGAGCACCCACCCGTTTCCTGCCACTCGCGTCGAGCGATAGGAATAATCGCGGGTGACGAAATAGCCGGTCGCGCGCGTGGCGCCGCTGATGCGCTGTTTGACCGCCGGGCACCGGTCGACTTCTTCGAGATACGTCTTCTCGTGATTGGTGCCGCGCCCCTTGAACAGGTAATCGAACGGTGAAACCACGCCAACCGAGACGATGTCGTCGTGTTGAGGAATGTACCAGAACCAGCCATTGCGATTCTGCGTCTGGAGCACCATCGTCGCGCCTTCATCGCGGCCCGTGTCGCGATACGCGCCCTGCCAGTAGGTCCAGATCGCGCCTTTATTGAGGATCGGATCCCAGACGCGAAGTTTGAAGTGGTTCTGGAGCATCGCCGCCTGGCCGCTGGCGTCAACGACTACCTGCGCTCGGACCTGCCGTCGTGCGCCGTCAGTGTCTTTGATCGTGACGCCGACTGCGCGGTCTCCCTCGAAGAGGACTTCGAGCACGTGGACCCCCTCTTGGGCGTCGACACCATGCTCGCGCGCGTTGTCGAGCAGCATCTGATCGAACTCGCTGCGCACGACCTGCCATGTCTGCGAACACTCGTGCGACTTGTTGTCCCAGAAATAGAAGGGGGCCGACAACTTTCCGTTGGCGTTGACGAACTGGACACTGTACTTCTTCACGAAGTGGCTTCGCTGCATCTTTTCGAGCATGCCGATTCGTTTGAGCACCCAATAGGTCTCGGGAATCAGCGACTCGCCAATGTGAAATCGAGGAAACCGTTCGCGCTCGAAGAGCCCGACGCGGCGACCCGTATCGGCAATGAGGCTGGACACGGCGGATCCGGCGGGGCCGCCGCCAATAACTACGACGTCATATTCGGAATGGGGCATCAGCTGATTGGTGTTGATTGTCAGTTTTGGGTTTTTCGTTTTGGGTTTTTGGTTTTTGGTCTTGGTTCTCGGTCTAAGTCTCGGTTGCAGGTCTTTTCTTAGTCTCAGTTGGTTACGAGTCCGCGCGTCTGGACCCAAAACGAAAAGCCCAAAACTTGAAACCAAAGACCTGGAACCGAAACCAAAAACCCAAAACCGATTAGTTATGTATATCGGATCCCAGTATGCTGCGGCAGGAAGAAGCGCGGCAGCAGGACGTCCACGCGGAGCAGGCCCGCGCGCGTGAGAGCGATCGCTTCTTGATCGGCCCGTGCCAGGTAGCCGGCCGATTTCAACGATGCAAGACCGTCGGCGAACCGGTCGAGCACATCAACGCCGTACTTCGCGGCGAAGTAGCCGGGCGTGAGGGTGCCTCGCTTCAACTGAAGCACAAATTCACGAATCAGGCGTTCCTCGACCGTCGGCCGATATGCGCGGCCGAGCGGGACTTCGTCGCCATCAATCGCGGCGCTGTACTTTTCCCACGTGTCGAGGTTCTGCATGTGCACGCCGTTGACGTGGCCGAATGATGCGACGCCGAGGCCGATGAGATCGGCGCCTTCCCACAGCCGGTCGCGGTAGACGAACTTCGTGGTCGCAGGATTTTTCACGGCGGTGTACGCGCTGCCGATGTGGTAACCGGCCCGTTCCAGGGCGATGAACGCTTCCTCAACCCAGCGGCGCTTCGTCGCCCAATTGGCAACACCCTCGGCAAACTGGCCGGTGCCTTTCAGAATATCGCTGCTGATCGTCGTGTTGTACGGCAATTCCATCTGATAGATGGTGACGCTGTCGGGATCGAGCGCCAGTGTGCGGTCGATACAGGCGCGCCAGTTCTCGTCGGTCTCGCCGAGCATCCCCGCAATCAAATCGATGTTGATCTGCGGAAACCCGAGCGACCGCGCAAACGCGTACGAACGGCCGATTTCAGGTGAGCGATGCGCGCGGCCGTTGATCTCGAGGATTCGATCGTCGAAGTTTTCGACCCCCAGACTCAGCCGCGTCACTCCCATTTCGCGGATCGCGCTGAGCTTCGCTTCGGTCAACGTGCCGGGCTCGCATTCGAACGTGATTTCTTCGGCCTCCGACCACGGCGTCGCGCGCGTGAGTCGCTCCACCAGACGGGTCAATTGGGCGGTCGAAAGGAATGATGGCGTGCCGCCGCCGAAATACACGAAATCGACCCGGCGGCCGGCGACCGCGGCAAGCGGCGCATACAGCTCCCACTCGCGACCGAGGCGATCGAGATAGGACTCGACTTCTTTGGCGTTCCGATCGGTGTAGACACGGAAATAACAAAAGTGGCACCGCTTGCGGCAGAACGGGATGTGGAGATAGACGCCAAGCGCAACCCCGGGGACCGGCGGTGACGCGAGTGCCGGTTTGGCGTCCCGCGAAACGGCATCCCCGTTCCACACCGAAAACGGCGGGTAATTGGCAACGAAGTAACTGCCGACTTCCGTCTGCTCGACGTCGGGCGGCGGCGAACTCTGCGACATCTCCGTACTATACGTCGGCGGCGCGGGTTTGCTTACGCCGACCACGGTTATAATAGATGTATGGGGACCCATACATTAGCGATAGATGAGGAGGTGCGCGCCGTGCTCGACGGCATTCGGCGCATCGTCCAGACGCTCCGGGAATCATCGCGATGGGCAGAGAAGCACGTCGGCATGACGGGCGCGCAGCTGTTCGTCCTGCAGAAGCTCGACGAAGCACCGGCGCAGTCCTTGAACGATCTCGCGGATCGCACGCATACACATCAAAGCAGCGTGTCGACGATCGTGGCGCGGCTGGTCGAACGCGGGTTGGTCACGCGCACACCGTCGGCCCGCGATCGGCGGACGATTGAGCTTGGCCTCTCGCCGAGCGGCAGGCGGCTGGTCGCGCGCGCTCCCGGTGCCGCGCAAGATCGACTGATTCACGGAATCCGGCGGCTGCCGGCCTCACGCCGCCACGTCCTGGCATCGACGCTGACCACGCTGGCGCGCGACATGAGCTCGGCCAGCGGACAACCAATGATGTTCTTCGAAGATCACCACTCCCGCCGACGGAGCCCGCGTGCATAACGTTCCTGGCGCGTCGCCGCGCCTCGACTTTTCCGCTGACCTGCGGAAAGCGCGGGCGCGAAATCTCGAAGCCGAATATCGACGTGAACGAATCTTTCGCCTCGAATCACTGATCACGAATCACTGACCCTCGAATCCGTGAATCCAAATCATCCAACCGAGGTCTGGTTGCTGTGCTCTAATGACTCAGCGCAAGGATCCAAGGATTCAGCGATTCGAGGATTCAAGGATCAGTGATTCGGGATCAGTGATTAGCGATTAGCGATGCAGATCTTCCGTCCTCTCTCGCGAAAGGTCACCCGTCCGCTGACCTTCGTAGTGTTCTGCGCCTGGATTCCGACCATGGTCCTGCTGGTTCAGCGGTCGTGCGTGGCTGCCGCGTCAACCAGTCTCGCCACCGATTTCGCGCGATATGGCACGTCGGCGGAATGGCGAGGCGTCTACTATCGCAACGAGAAAATTGGGTTCACCGTCAGCCAGACGATCCCGAAGGGCGACGGCTTCGAGCTGCACGAGGACGGACGCCTTCAGATGTCACTGCTCGGCGCGCGCACTGTCGTAGCCATTCGCACGCGCGCCGAAGTCGACAAGGATTTCGCGGTGCGCTCGTTCGATTTCTCGCTCGACCCCGGAACTGGCGGGACCACCGTGCGCGGTACGATCAACGGGCGTCGGCTTCACCTGACAGTCTCCACGGCATCGGGCACTCATGACGAAGACCGCGATCTCGCCGACACTCCTGTCCTTCCGCTCAACCTCGCTCGTCGCTTGGCAGATGCCGGGCTGACGCCAGGGGCACGGTATACGTGGACGCTCTTCGATCCGGCGACTCTCGGCAACTCCCCGATCACGGTCGAAGTGGGACCGCGTGAGCTTGTAACCGTGAACCGGCGACGCCTCCCGGCATTTCGCGTCGACGCCAACTACGCAAGCTTGAAAACTACGTCCTGGATCACTGATACCGGCGACGTCGTGCTCGAAAAGAGTCCGATGGGATTCCAGACCGTCCGCGAAACACAGGCCGAAGCGCAGCTGATGGCGGTGCCGTTCAACATCCGAAACGATCTGTTGAGCGCGTCTGCGATCGTTCCCAGTGGCAGACTGCAAATCAATGAACCGCGAGACGTTCGGCGGTTGAAATTGCGGCTCAGCGGCGCAGAGATCGATCGGGCGGCGATGGGCGGAGTAGGGCAGTCGGTGGACGGCGACGTCGTGGAGATTCGCGACGCGCGATCGTTGCAGGCCGGCAACGCCGATCGTGATGTGTCGCAGTACCTGATTCCCGAGGCGCTGGTCGAGAGCACGGCTCCGGAGATCGTCGCGGAAGCGCAGAACGCCGTCCGCAATATCGCCGGCGATCGGGCGCGCGCCGAACGGTTGACGCGCCACGTCAATGCCATTCTCGAGAAAAAACCAACCGTCAGCATTCCGTCGGCGCGCGAAGTACTGCGAACGAGAGTAGGAGACTGCAACGAGCACACCGTGTTGTTCGTTGCGATGGCTCGCGCCATCGGCATTCCCGCGCGCATCGCCGTGGGCCTCGTGTCCGTTCACGGCGCGTTCTACTACCATGCGTGGCCCGAGGTGTATCTATCGGATGGACAGACGCGCGGAATGTGGCTGCCCGTCGACCCCACCCTGAATGAGTTCCCCGCCGATGCGACCCACCTTCGGCTTGCTCGAGGAGGATTGGATCGGCAGGCACAGATTCTCCCGCTCATCGGTCGGCTGCGGATCGAAATCCTCGATCTCGAAACCGCGCCTGGCTCTTCGCCTGTGGTCATCGGACGCCGACCGACTGATCTGAGCCCGCTCCGCGTCAGCATGCCAACTCGAGCCGTCGGCGATTGCTGGTCGACACCGCCGGAACGTCGCGCCCGCCGATGATCGCCGTCCACGATTTGGTCAAGAAATACGGCGGGTTCACTGCCGTGAACGGCGTGTCGCTCGAAGTAGGTCCCGGAGAAATTCATGGATTTCTCGGCCCGAATGGTGCCGGCAAGACGACGACGATTCGGATGATTGCGGGACTGCTGAAGCCGACGTCGGGACGCATTCTCGTCAACGGTCACGATCTCGCATCGGATCCTGAGCGCGCGAAAGCGTCGCTCGGATTCATCCCCGATCGTCCGTTTCTGTACGAGAAGCTCACCGCAGGCGAATTCCTGCGGTTTCATGGCGGCCTCTACGGACTTGAGGGCGCGGGCATCGGGGATCGCGTCCGCGAGATGCTCGATTTGTTCGAGCTCGCCCGGTGGGAACACGAGCTCGTGGAAAGCTTTTCCCATGGGATGAAGCAGCGGCTGGTGATGTGTGCGGCGTTTCTCCACCGTCCCGAAGCGGTGCTCGTGGACGAACCGATGGTCGGTCTCGATCCCAGAGGTGCGCGCCTGATCAAAGACGTGTTTCGCACGATGAGCCGCCGCGGCGTTGCCATCCTGATGAGCACGCACACGCTCGAGGTCGCACAGGAAATGTGCGATCGCATCAGCATCATCCTGCAAGGCGGGATCATTGCGAAAGGAACAGTTCCCGAGGTTCGGGCGATGAGCGGCAATCCTGACGATCAACTGACGAACGTCTTTCTGAAGCTCACCGGCGGAAGCGCGCTCCAGGAGATCGATGAGATCGTCTAGGCAGGTCGTCTTTCCTTATCTGCTGCTGCCTTCGCTGTGGGCGTCACGCAATCGAGCGCACCGGCGCGAGCGCGGGGATCTGGTGCGTGCCCTGACATTTGGGGGCATCGGCCTATCGGTCGGTGCTGCGATCTTCGGCGGATCGTTCTGGCTCACCTGGCAACTTGCCGACTTAGGCGAGCTGGGAGATTACCTGTTGCGCGCCGGCCTGGCCTGGCTGTTCCTCACCTTTCTGTCATTTCTGGCGTTCAGCGGCCTGGTCACCGCGCTGGCGACGTTTTTTCTCTCGGGTGATTTGCGGCTTCTGGTGGCCACTCCGGTTGCGTCACGACGGCTGTTCTATGCGCGATTTGTCAGAACACTCGGTCAGGCCTCGTGGATGGTGGTGGTGTTTCTCGCACCGGTGTTGTTGGCGGTAGGGGTCGCGCGGTGTGCACCGTACTCGTTCTACGCGATCGCGGTCCTCACGATCGTGCCGTTTGCCGTCATTCCCGTCGTGCTGGGAACGGCTGTCACATTCGCGCTCGTCAACGTTTTTCCGGCGCGCCGGGCGCGCGATTTTCTCATGGTGACGGGTCTTCTGTTTGCCGCGTCAATTGTGATCCTCATCCGCTATATCCGTCCCGAGCGGCTATTGCGTGTCGAATCGCTGCCGGACATCACCGCCTTCTTCGCGACGTTACAGTCGCCGATCACGCCGCTTCTGCCATCGTTCTGGGCCGCCGAAACGCTCTTTGCCAGCCTTCGCGGCGGGCACGATCTGCTTCACTTCTTCGCCCTGTGGACGACCGCTGCCTCACTGACCCTCGTGCTTCGTGCCGCACACGAGCGATGGCACTTCAGCGGGTTCAGCAATGCGCAGGAAGCCCGCAAGACGCGATTCACGAAACTCCAGGCACTCGATCGTCTCGCGCATCGTTTGCCGATCTCGGTGGTTCGTCGCCATCTGCTCCTGAAGGACGCGAAGGTGTTCTTCCGCGATGTCAGCCAGTGGTCTCAGCTCCTGCTGCTCGTCGCGCTGATGCTCCTGTATCTCTACAACTTTCGTGTTCTGGATCTGGACCGCACTCCTTATATGAGCGGCGTCATCAAGAACGTGTACGCGTTTGTGAATCTCGGGATGACCGGGCTGGTGATGGCAACGGTGGCGGTCCGATTCGTATTTCCAAGCGTATCGTCGGAGGGAGCGGCGTTCTGGATCGTTCGATCGGCGCCAATCAGCCTGCGTGATTTTCTGTGGTCGAAGTTCTGGATTGGACTTGCTCCCGTGCTCGTGCTAACCGAGGCGTTGACGATCGTCGGCAACTACCTCCTTGGTGTCGACCCTTTTCTGGCCGCGATTGCTCCCATCGTCGTGCTGTTCATGAGTCTTGCGCTGGTCGGGTTGGCAACGGGGCTCGGCGCGCGCTACCCGCGCTTTGCGGCCGACAATGCGAGTCAGGTCGCTGGTTCTTATGGCGGCATTGCATTCATGGTTATCGCCGTCCTGTTCGTGCTCATCATCGTCGTGCTCGTTGGTTGGCCCTCATCCGTCTACCTTTTCCACCAGATTCGTCGTCTTCCCCTGTCGTCTTCTCAACTGTTCAACATGTCCAGCTGTTTCGTCGCTGCCACGGCGATTAGTCTCGCCGGCTGGTGGATGGGCATGCGAACCGGGATCCGAGCGCTCGAAGAGCTTGAATAGGGTTCCCCTGTAGCGCCGCGCTGCCGCCTTTTTGGCAGGGCTCCAGCCCTGCCGCTGCGAGTCCCCGTATTGCGAGTCCCCGTATAATGATCGTTTGCGAAACATGGACCGAGATACTCCAGACGCGACCATCGGTGGCGTCGATCGGGATTCCACTGCCCCGATCGACTTCATCCGGGCGATTGTGACCGACGATCTCAAGGCGGGCCGCGGCGACGGGCACGTCGCGACGAGATTTCCTCCGGAGCCCAACGGTTACCTGCATATCGGGCATGCGAAATCGATCTGCCTCAACTTCGGCGTCGCCGCCGAGTTCGGCGGGACATGCAATCTGCGCTTCGACGATACGAATCCGACGACTGAAGACGTGGAGTACGTCGAGTCGATTCAAGAAGATGTTCGGTGGCTCGGGTTTCAGTGGGAAGGCGAGCCGAGATACGCCTCCGATTATTTCGAGACGCTATACGAGTATGCCGTTCATCTGATTCGTCACGGGCATGCGTACGTGGACAGTCAGACCGCGGAGGAGATACGCCAGCGGCGCGGCACGTTGACCGAACCTGGAGTCGACAGCCCGTTCCGCACCCGGCCGGTCGAGGAGAACCTGGATCTGTTCGCGCGTATGCGGGCCGGCGAGTTCGAGGACGGCGCGCATGTGCTGCGCGCACGCATCGATATGTCGTCGCCCAATATCAACATGCGCGATCCTGTGCTCTACCGGATTCGCCGCGCGCACCATCATCGGACCGGCGACAACTGGTGCATCTATCCGATGTACGACATGGCGCATCCACCATCGGATGCTGTCGAACACATCACGCACTCTCTCTGCACGCTCGAGTTCGAGGATCACCGCCCGCTTTATGACTGGCTCATCGAGCATCTGCCTGTTCCTGCGCGTCCCCGACAGATCGAATTTGCACGGCTGAACCTGACCTACACGGTCATGAGCAAGCGCAAGTTCCTGGAACTGGTGGACAAGGGGCACGTCAAGGGCTGGGACGATCCGAGGATGCCGACTATTGTCGGCATGCGCCGGCGCGGCTACACGCCGGAGGCGATCCGCACGTTTTGCGAACGCATCGGCGTCGCCAAGCGCGAGAACGTCGTCGACGTTGCGCTGCTCGAGCATGCAGTCCGCGAGGATTTGAATCGAACGGCGCCGCGCGTCATGGCGGTGATCAATCCGCTGCGCGTGGTCATCGAGAACTACCCGGAAGGGCAGGCGGAGGAGTTCGACATCATCAACAATCCCGAGGACGAGTCCGCCGGTACGCGCCGTGTCCCGTTCTCGCGCGAGCTCTTGATCGAACGCGACGACTTCCGCGAAGATCCGCCAAAGAAATTTTTCAGGCTGGCGCCAGGCCGCGAAGTGCGGTTGCGGGGGGCGTACTTCATCACCTGCACCAAGGTCCTCAAGGACGCTGAGGGACACGTCACTGAGCTGCGATGCACCTACGATCCGGCGACCCGCGGCGGCGACGCTGCCGACGGCCGCAAGGTGAAGGCGACGCTGCACTGGGTGTCTGCCGCGCACGCCCTCACCATCGAAGTGCGGCTGTATGATCGGTTGTTCAAGAGCGAGATGCCGGACGCTGTCGATTACCTGGCTGATCTCAATCCTGTTTCGCTCGACATCATCCCTGATGCCCGAATAGAACCAAGCGTGGGTGATGCGCTCGTCGGGACGCGTTATCAGTTCGAGCGGCTTGGATACTTCTGCATCGATCCTGATTCCTCTCCAGGTCGCATGGTGTTCAATCGAACCGTCACGTTGAAGGACACCTGGGCCAGGATCGAGCGCCGCAGCTGACCGACCACGGAAGAACACGGAACAACACGGAAAAATGCTCGAAACGATTTTCCTCGATGCCGGCGGTGTGCTCGTCTATCCGAACTGGACGCGCATCAGCAACGCCCTTCGGGCGCGCGGCATCGAAGTCGATCCCGGCGCGCTCGCACGGGCGGAGCCGCATGCGAAAAGAAAGATTGATGTGAGCCAGACAATCAACGCGACCAACGATGCCGGTCGCGGCTGGCTCTACTTCAACCTGATCTTCGACCAGGCGGGTGTCCCCCCTGGACCAGATGTCGAGGCCGCGCTTCAAGAGCTCCACGCGTATCATCAGAACACGAACCTGTGGGAGTTCGTTCCGTCGAACGTGGCGCCGTCACTGGCGGCGCTCCGTCAGCGTGGGCTGAAGCTGACCATTGTTTCGAATGCGAACGGGAAGCTCAGAGTGTTGTTCGAGCGGCTCGCGCTTGCCGGGTGCGTCGACTGTCTGCTGGACTCGCACGATGAAGGGGTCGAGAAGCCCGATCCGCGGTTCTTTGAAATCGCGCTCGAGCGCAGCGGCGCGCGACGCGAGAGCACGATTCACGTCGGCGATTTGTACCACGTCGATGTCGAAGGGGCCCGCGCTGCTGGCCTGCGCGGCGTGCTGCTCGACGAAGCGGGTTTGTATCCGGACGTCGACTGTCCCCGCGTGCGATCGCTGGACGAACTCGTCGACCAGATCTCGCAAGGAGTGTACGACTGATTCACTGCTCGCTCAGCGCGACGATCGGATCAATTCGCGATGCGCGTCGTGCCGGTAGAGTACAGGCGGCGAATGTGACCAGTGCGAGCACGGTCGCGACGCTGGCAAGCACGAGGGGATCCATCGGCCCGACGCCATAGAGTTGTGCCGCCATGGTCCGGCGAATCGCAAACGCGCCGGCAACACCCGCCACGAAGCCGCCGGCGAGCAGCGCCATCCCCTCCTTGACGATCAGTCCAAATACGCGACGCGAATCGCTGCCCAGCGCCAAGCGGATGCCAATCTCGCGCGTGCGCTGCGACACCTGGTAAGCGAGCACGCCGTAGAGACCGATGGCCGCCAAGAAGAGAGCCACGACGGCGAAGACGATCGCCACCACCATTGGCGTCCGTCGATCGGCAAGAGACTCGTTCATCCGATCGGCCATGGTCCGCGTGCTGTAAAGCGGCAGCTCCGGATCGAGCGCTCGAAGCTGCTGCCGAATGGATGGAGCTATCGCCAGCGGATCGCCCGTTGTGCGAACCGTCAGCGCGAGCCCCCGCTGCGAAGCCTGGCGAAGTGGGAAGTAGTAGGTGCCGACGCGATCCTCTGTCGTCACCAGGCCGGCCATTTTGGTTTCACCCACGACCCCGACGACCGTCAACCACCGCGTGTTCTTGTCAGGCGCGAGCAAGTCGTTCGGGTTTTCGGGCTGGAACATGCGGCGGCCAACCGGATCGATCCCCGGCCAGAACCGCTGCGCCAGCCGGTCGTCGACGATGACGACACCTGGTGATGTCTCGGTGTCGCTATCGTTGAACGTGCGGCCGCGTTTGAGTGGAACCTTGAGCGTTTCGAGGTAGCCGGGCGTGGCAATCACACGATAAGGCGAGATCAACGATTCGCCCGGTGCCATGCGGTAGCCTTCGGCGATGATCACGCTGTCGCTGAAATCTCCGCCGAACGGAATACTCGACGACATGCCGGCATGCTCAACTCCGGGAATCGAGCGCACTGCTGTGACGAACCGGTCGGCAAACGTGCGCAGCGCCGCGTTGTCGCGATATCGCGAAGTTGGAGGGGCGACGCGTGCGGTCAGCACGTTGGTGGGATCGAAACCAGGGGCGACAGCGAGGACGCGTTCGAAACTCGTCAGGAGTAGGCCGGCGCCAGCGAGCAGCATGAAGGCAAACGCGACCTGACTCGCGACGAGAAGCCGTCGCACCGCCCGAGCACCACGCCCCGAGGTGCCGCTGCGTCCTTCTTCCCGGAACGCCTGCGCCAGATTGAGCGCGGTCAGACGCGCGAGTGGTGCAAGACCGACAGCGATGCCGACCAACAATGCCAACGCGAAAGCGAAGGCCACCACTTCGACGCTGATCGCGATCTCGTTGGCTCTGGGCAGCGCATCAAGGCCGACGCTGCCGAGGGCTCTGAGCGCGGCATAACCGACGATGAGACCGAGTGCGCCGCCGATCGTCGTCAGGAACACGGTCTCCGTCAGTAGATGCGTCATCAACCGTGGCAGCGAAGCGCCGAGCGCGTGGCGCGTCGCCAGCTCGCGCATGCGAGCCGACGATCGAATGAGCACGAGGTTCGTGATGTTCACCGCTCCAATGGCCAGCACGAACAGCACTCCTGCCCACAACATGAGCAGCGTCGGTCGAACCTCACGAACGAGATCCTGTTGAAGCGGCACGACGACCGTGTGAAATCCCGCGTTGATGAGGATTTGCTTGAGCGCCGGGAATCGATCGAGGTTGCGAGCGTTGAGTGCGTCGATCTGTTGCTGTGCGACTGCGACCGATGCACCGGGTTTCAACCGGCCAACCATCGTCCAACTGTTGTTGTGCCGGGCGTCGTCTGATTTCTGTTCCGGGGTGAACGCCAACGGCGTCCACAGCTTCACATCCGGATTCATGAAGAAGAACGACTGCGGCATGACGCCGACGATCGCGTAGGTCTCTCCGTTGATCCGTAGGTCCCGGCCCACCGCTGTGTCCTGGCCGCTGAAGAGCTGCTGCCACAGCGCGTAGCTCAGGATGACCTCACGCTCGCGGCCGATCTCTCCCTCGTCCTCGCGGAACACGCGACCGCGGTGAGGTGTCGCGCGCAGCATCCGAAAGATCGACGGCCTGACCGCCATTCCAGTGAGACGCTGTGGATCGCTTTGTCCGCCGATCGTCTGGCCGGTCAGGCGATAGAGCGCCAATTCTTCGAACACATCCGTTTCGCGTAGCCGGTCGTAATAGTCCGGTACGCCGGTTGACCCGCGCTCCACACCCGCCTTCGGATACGCGTTGTAAAGCGTGACGATGCGGTCCGCGTCCGGGATCGGAAGCGGTCTCAGAAGGACGCCATTGATGATGGCAAAAATGGCCGCATTGGCACCGATACATACAGCGAGCGTCAGAATGACCGTCGCGGCAAAGCCGCGGTCCTTCCAGAGCACACGTCCGGCGTATCTCAGATCGTGAAGAAGCCCGTCCATAGGAAGCAGTTACGCAAGAACGCCACCGCGGGTTCAGGATATAGTGGCGCGATCAACGGGGGATGGCGATGAGGACCACCATCTGGCTCGAGACGTTTGTGCACGACATTCGCTACGCGATACGCTCTCTACTCCGAACACCCACATTCACCATAACCGCGCTCGCAACACTGGCGTTGGGCATCGGTGCCAACACGGCCATCTTCAGCGTCGTCGACGCAGTGCTGCTACGGCCGATGCCGTATCCCCATCCGGAGCGCATCGTCCAGCTCGCGCGACGAACTGAATCCGGCGAGCAGATGGGGCACACCGGGCTGCGCTACATGTTCTTTCGCGACAACTCGCGGTCCTTCGACGCGTTGGCCGCGTGGCGCGGGCTCACCGGATTCAATCTGGCGACCGGAAATTCCGCTGAATACGTCAAAGCCATGCCGGTCTCGAAAGAGTTCTTCGACGTCTTTGGTGTACGTCCAGCCTACGGCGAGACATTCACCGATGTTCACGATCGTGTTGGAGGCGTCGACGCCGTCGTCCTGAGTTATGGACTCTGGACACGATTGTTCGGTGGCAGCCGATCGGCTATTGGATCGATTGTCTCGCTCGGAGATCGTTCGCACGCGGTTATCGGTGTGATGCCTCGCGACTTTCACTCGATTCCTCCTGCAGATCTGTATGTGCCGTTGCGGCCGAGTACGTCGGGACCAGGAGGCGGGTTCAATTACGGGGTCGCAGGCCGTCTGAAAGAAGGCGTTGGCCTTGCTCGAGCCAATGCCGAAGCTTCGTCAGTGTTCGAATCATTTCGCGCGACGCACCCGCAGTCGCTGGTCAAGTCGGAATACACGGCTGCGTTCCTGCCGTTCCAGAACAGCATCACGCAATTTGCCCGTCCGGGGTTGTTGATGATGCTCGGTGCAGTCGGCATGTTGCTCCTGATCGCCTGCGCAAACACCGCGAACCTTCTGCTCGCGAAGGCGACAAGTCGCGGCCGTGAAATCGCCGTTCGCGCCGCGCTCGGCGCCGGTCGCGCTCGGCTGATTCGTCAACTGCTCACCGAGTCCCTTGTCCTTTTCATCGTTGGCGGCACCATCGGAGTGATGTGCGCTTATTGGGTCGTGCCGGCGCTGACGGCACTGACCCCACCGACCTACACCGTTTATCAAGACGTGCGAGTCGATCTGTCCATATTGATGACGATGCTTGGCGTATCGCTGGCCACGGGCATCCTGTTTGGGCTGGCGCCGGCAGTGAGCCTGTCACGCAATGATGTCGCCGATGCCGTCAAGCACGATGGCACGCGAACAACTGCCAGCCAGCGATCCGCCTGGCTGCGCCATGGACTGGTGATCGTCGAAGTCGCGCTCTGCATGCTCCTGCTCGTCGGCGCCGGCCTTCTGCTCCAGACGTTTATCCGCATGCGCGCGATCGATCCTGGATTCGATCCTGGAGGCCTGCTTACCGCGCGGATGTCCCTGCAGGGAGACCGGTATGCGACCACGGCGGACGTCAACCGATTCTTCGATCAAGTACTCGAGCGAATTCGCCTGATTCCCGGTGTTCAATCCGCCGCCGTTGTCAACGGTGTGCCGATCGAGCGTGGTTTGAATTTGAACGTTGACGTACTCGATGGCCCCGAGTTGATCGAGAGGGCAGTCGTTGACTGGCGTTACGCGAGTCTCGAGTACTTCGCGACCATGAGGATCCCGATCGTATCCGGCCGGGGGTTCAATTCCGGCGATCGGGCCGGCGCGCCGCCGATAACCGTGGTCAACGAGGAGTTCGCGAGAAGGTTCTTAAAGGGGACGAACCCGATCGGTCATCATGTTCGCGTCTTCCGCGACGATGGATCGATTGAGATCGTCGGAGTCGCGAAAGATCTGCGTGAGGGTCGTCTCACCGGACGGCCGATTCCCCTGATGTATGTGCCCGTTGAGCAAGCCAACATCGCGGGAATCCGCGCAAGTCACACCTATTTTCCAATGAGCTGGGTGGTGCGCGCGACGGCGGCGACGCCCGACGTCATTCGCGGATTTCGCGAGGCCATGCGCGCGACCGATCCCAAGCAGCCTTTCTCCGCGTTCGCAACGATGGACGAGGTCAAGGCGGCATCAATGTCCAACCAGACATTTCAGATGACGCTGCTGAGCGGGCTGGCGGCGATCGGGTTGCTTCTGGCGTTTGCGGGAATCTACGGGTTGATGGCGTACATGGTTGCCCAGCGTTCGCGCGAGTTTGGCATTCGTCTCGCGCTTGGCGCGTCGCGGTCGCGCATTCTGAAGAACGTGCTGCGACAAGGAATCGTCCTGGCATCGATCGGTGCAGTGGTCGGAACCGCGGCGGCACTCGCGCTGAATCGCAGCCTGCAGACTTTCGTGTACGGCGTGAGCACGTTGGATCCATTTACCTATGGATGCGTGGCTATCGTATTGATCGCTACGGCGGCGCTGGCGAGTTTTGTTCCGGCATTGCGAGCGGTGAGGTTGAACCCTGTCGCAGCGTTGCGCGAGTAGTATCTGCGCGCCCCAGCTGCGAGATGCGATCGCGCAGCGATTCGGTGAAACTGCTGGCCTCGTCCTTGCTGGCGCCGCTCGCGGTCAAGGCGTCGCGAAGCTGCGCGTCACTGATTCGGCCAAGGTAGCAATATAACCACCGCGTATCCTCAACGCGGATTCCACTCGCCATGTCTGCCGTGCGCTGACCTGCGTAGCCGAACAGCACGATGCCATTGTCCACGCCGCTGACGAACTGCGGCGTCTGCGCTGCGAACCCTGCGGGATCCCATCGCCCGCGGGTGACGATGTTGCCGCCCCAGCGCCCCATCGATCCGCCCCAATCGGTGATTAGGTACCGTGCTTCACGGCGCCAGCGCGAAACACGTTCCTCGAAGATGGCTGTGTTCGAACCGCGCGCGACATCGCGGCGATCTTTCGTGTCCCAGTTGGACAACAACATGACGAGGATTTTCAGTCCGTGAAGCTCGCGTGTTCCGACGAAGGGGTTGTCGTTCCACGCCCAGCTGTGTTCCTCGAACAACTTGCGGACGTCGGGATCGTCGAGTTCGAAGCGCGCGTCGCGGAACTTGCCGTGCTCATCGACGCACGTGCGAGCGCGCTGCAAATCCCGAGACGCGGCGATCTCTCCATCCTCGACGAAGTACGTCGTCTCTGCGAAGTACCCGCACGCCCACACCAGACGTACTGCGAAATTCTCGGAGCGAACCTCGTTGCCCCATTTGACCCGCCACCTTCGGCCTGCCGCATCCCGGACCGACACACATGGCTGCGAGCCGGAAGCGTGCTCCTCCAGGAAGTGGAATGGTGGTCGTGGTGCACCCGCGGGTCCACCTGGACCGTTGAGGAGGTCCAGCGCTGCGACGTCACCCGGGTCGTGCCAGATCTCGTGCCTTGATGCGAGGAGCCGCCGCGGTCCAGCGCGGTTGATCCGGTACGCGCCAAGCGCCAGCCACATCAGCCGCACACATGCGATCGTCACGATCATCCCCACGATTGTGACGACGACGTAAAGAATGGCCTTGTGCGGATCCATCGGGTGATTTGGTTAAACGTTACGCGGTGAAGCGGGGTCTAAAGCTTTCAGATGCGGATCCTGCGTGGTCTCTCGAGCAAGTGGCTGCCATGTGAGTGCCTGATCGGCGTGTACGAGACGTACGACGGCCTCGTGGTGACGATTGTCGACGCCAAAGGTACCGGATGTGCGGACACGTCACATCGCAACGGCCAGATCGTTCCGCGCGAGGTCGTCCGTCCGGAAACCAATCCGGCAGAGACGAGCGCAACATAAGCGGGTCTCCTGAGCTTACTCATCGAGCCCGCGATCTCGGGTGCGGCCTACCCATCGGAACTGCCCATCGCAATAGCAGTACCGTACGCCGTGATGTGAACGCGCGTACATGGGGTCAGACCCTGCTGTACAGGAGTCAGACCCCGGTCGTCGGTTTACACACTACGATCGGGCTGTATGAAGATTGCGACGTGGAACGTCAACGGCATCCGCGCGCGTCAGGCGGAACTACAAGACTGGCTCGAGCGCCTCCAACCGGATGTTGTGTGTCTCCAGGAGATCAAGGCGTCAATGGATCAGCTGCCCGTGTGGCTGTGTGAAATCGAAGGCTACTGGTGCTACTGGCACGGAGTGAAAGGGTACTCGGGAGTCGCGCTGCATGTCAGTAGGCGGATCTGGGCAGAGCGTCCTGCCTTCGAGCACCCGTCATTCGATTACGAGAACCGAATCGTGCTCGTGCACTTGCCAGGAATCACGGTCGTTTCAGTGTACGTGCCGAACGGCGGGAAGGACTTTCCCGCCAAGCTCCGTTTCCTTGACGCGCTCGAACAGTTCGCCCTGGACTCGCGAGCCGCATCGAACCCGATTGTGATTTGCGGCGATCTGAACATCGCCCGCGCCGACATGGACGTTCATCCCAAGGAGCGCAAGCCTCGCGCGATCGGACAGCTTCCCGAGGAACGCGCGCAACTCGAACGCATCATCGGCCATGACCTCGTTGACGTCGGAAGAGCGCTCGAACCGGGGAACGATCAGATGTTCACGTGGTGGGCGCCATGGCGGAACATGCGCCAGCGCAACATTGGCTGGCGCCTTGACTACCTGCTGGCGAGTCAACGCCTGTTCGAGCGTGTGCGCAGTTGCACAATCGAGCGGGAGACCGGCACGAGCGATCACGCGCCGGTCGTCGGTGACTTTGATCTCTGAATCCAGATTCTGCACCGGACGCCCGGCACATTACTGCAAGAAGAAGTTAACCGTGGTCGTCATCATCACCGGTACTGGTCGGCCGTTCAACAATGTTGGTTCGAACTGCCACTGCCTGACCGCATCGAGCGCGGCCTCATCGAGCAATGGAATCGACTTCAGCACGCGAGCGTCTTCAATGAATCCGTCGGCACCGATCTTCGTCTCGATGATAACGACGCCGCTGACGCCCGCTTCGCGTGCAATCGGTGGATACACCGCAGGCACGTCTTTGATTTTTTTCGGCGCTTTGATGTTGCCGCCGATGCGAAGCGTCCCATCATCAGACTTTGTCTGGAATGCCACTTGAGCCTTTGGCTGGAATGCCATGACTTCGGCGTCTTTCCCGAGGCGCACCGGGACGGTGAAGGTGAGCGGTGCCTCAAACGGCGCGTCGTATCGCCACTGACGGATCGAGGCGAGAGCCGCCTCTTTGAGCGCGTCTTTGGCCTGACGAGCGCGTTCGTTGTCAGGATTCAGTGCGCTCGGTTGATACATCTCCAGAACGCGTGCCTCGGCGATTCGGCCAACCTCGTCGAGCGTGATCTTGATATCAACAATCGCACGTTCTGAAGCGAGCCAATCAGGCACCACCGCTTCCTCATAGTGGACTCGCCGAGGACTCGGGTT